>JAHEMN010000046.1 GCA_024643645.1 Chitinophagaceae bacterium
AAAATAATGAGCATACCCGTGGAATTCTTGATAACTGGATTGACCAGGAGAATGATAAATGGAAAATAAAAGCCTGGACGGATGGCAAGTATATTGGGTTTATGTATGCCTATAGCAGTAATAACCTGTTACTTGAAAAGGTAAATCCGTTTTTAGATGGGTTTTTACTACCAATAAAATGATTTTTCTGTAATTCAATCATTGTTTTCAATTATATTTGCCGCTCAATTTGACCCGGTAGCTCAGCTGAATAGAGCAATTGCCTTCTAAGCAATAGGTCATTGGTTTGAATCCAATCCGGGTCACTAAAGCGAAGTCAAAATGGCTTCGCTTTTTTCTTTTTTTCAAAAAAAAAGCGAAACATTTTAGTGCTTCGCTTTACAATTATTTCTTTTGATAGAGTACCATCTCTGGAAATAAGTTGGGAGATGAATTTGGTCTTTCTCCCGCAGTGTAGTTTTCAACTCATGTTTGAGATTTTAGTGAACAAATCTGGTTTTTCTGGTTTTACCGGATCTTGATTTTTCAATTCAGATTTGGATTTTGGTTTTTCATCTGAAAATTGATTTTTTGGTTTTCATAAAATCAGGATTTCTCTTTCATATGTACGGATAAAAACGGATACAAGGTTTAAAACTATTATTGGTTATTAATATAATTGTATAAGTCTTCTTACTACAACATTATTATGCAAATAAAGTCCATCGATATAATTGATCACAGATTCGCCATTTGCAATTTGCTGATATATCATTGCAGTATTTGTGTTTATGTTTACTTCTTGCTCTAGTTTGTTTGATATCGCAAATACCGATTTAAGAATTACTGCTTGTCTGCCATTCATATTAATGACACTAACCGGCACTGATTCTTTTGCTGATACAATCTTGTTTTGATGGTAAAAGCTATTCTGGCTGTATGTAATTGAGAAAAAACCTAACAGGCATACGATAGCAATAGAAATTGTTTTCATACTGAACAGAGTATAGGATTAAAAAATATGTTCTTCTGGTAGGATGTGGATTCTAAATTATTTACAAAGTTGATTTCGAAACCGTCCTTCGTAAATTCGCATCAAAGACAATAAATTTTTTTTAATGGTGCAAAGTATTTATGCTAAGTATTTATACGGAATTTCACAATAATACTTACAAATGCTTTAAAATCATATTTCTATGTTTTAAAATATTTTCAAAAAAAGTATAAAAACATTTATATAAATGAGTATTAAAATTGAGACTACCTGGAAAAATGCATTGAAAAAGGAATTCAATACACCTTATTTTCAGCAGATCCCTGATCATATTAAAACTGAAATGTCGCAGGGGAAAACAATTTATCCTCCGGGCTCATTGATTTTTAATGCATTTAATACAACACCAATTGATAAAGTGAAAGTAGTAATTCTGGGTCAGGATCCTTATCATGGTCCCGGGCAGGCACATGGACTTTGTTTTTCAGTGCAAAGTGGAGTACCACCGCCACCCTCCTTGATGAATATTTTTAAAGAATTAAAAGATGATATCGGAATAGAAATTCCTGATCATGGTAATTTGACAAAATGGGCAGAGCAGGGTGTATTCTTATTGAATGCTTCGCTAACAGTAAGGGCTGGTGAACCAATGAGCCATTCAAAGATCGGGTGGGCCACTTTTACAGATGCAGTGATTAAAACTATTTCGCTAACAAAAAAGAATGTTGTGTTTCTTTTATGGGGAAAATTTGCCCAGGAAAAAAGAGTGTTGATAGATGAATCAAAGCATTGCATACTCAGATCAGTACACCCTTCTCCACTTTCTGCATACGGAGGCTTCTTTGGTTGCAAACATTTTTCAAAAACGAATGAATATCTTGCATCAAAAGGAATAGATCCGATAGACTGGAGTTTATAATATGCAGCAGTTAAAAAATATATTAGCCAGAATATTTGCCTTATGGGCATTGATAAGTTTTATGCTCACATTTCTGGTCATATTCATTCCATCAATGTTTTGCTGGCTTCTCCCCGATCCTGCCGGTCAAAGGCTTTTTATCAGAATTGCAAAATTATGGATGAATGTATGGTTACATCTAACCGGCTGTAGTGTTAAAATAATAGGAAAAGAAAATTTTAAGAAAGGTGAAACATATATTATAACGAGCAACCATAATTCATTGATGGATGTACCACTTTCATCTCCATATATTCCCGGTGCCAATAAAACGATTGCAAAAACAAGTTTTACAAAAATTCCTTTGTTTGGGTTTTATTATATGAAAGGATCAGTATTGGTAGATCGAAAAAGTGATAAAAGCAGAAAGCTGAGCTTTGAAAAAATGAAAGCAGTATTGAAACAGGGAATACATATCTGCATTTATCCTGAGGGTACAAGAAACAGAACCAGCGAACCATTAAAAAAATTCTATGATGGTGCATTTAAACTGGCAAAGGATACCAAAACAGCCATCATCCCTGCAGTAATATTCAATACAAAGAAAGTATTACCAATAGATAAGTCATTTTATTTCTGGCCTCACAAATTAGAAATGCATTTTTTGGAACCAGTCCCTGTCCAGGATCAAACAGCTGATCAGTTGAAGCAAAAAGTATTTGAGATCATGAAAGAATACTATCAGCAAAACAAAACTTAAAAATTACTAAAGAATCTGCTTCGGTTAATTTTCAGATCCTGCAATACTGAAGATTTTGGACTTATCGTAAAACTGAATGATCGGTAAAGACCAATCGGAGTTACATTAATCGATAATTGCCAGCAATGCATCTCCCTGTTTATACTCATTTGGAATGTCTGTAATTTACGATTGTCAAAATCATAGTTACCACTTGTAGAAAAATTCCATTTTGGTGTTAAATTAAAACTTCCACTAAAATTCAATCCTGAGGTAAAATCTTTTTTGAAACTGATAAGGTCTGGCTGTAATCGATTGGTAAATGAAATTGAATAACCCAATGTTACCTGCCAGGGAACATTAAAGTCGACAAAATCACCGGGATTCTGTTGCATATAATCCAACAAGCGACGTTGATCACCAATTAAATTCGGATCATTAAGCCTGTTTTCCATTTCCTTTTTACGTTGTTCTTCTTTTTTAGGGTCTTTAGGTTTACTCTTAAAGCTTGTACTCATAGAAACACTTCCGTATGTTAATCGTCCAAGTTTAAACTTTCCGCCTTCCCATGCATATTTATCAATATCCCTTCCATATTGATCAGTTTGATACGGATCCAGTGAACTCTGAGCATTGATCTGAATTTTATCAAACAAAGTTGCCCGTAGGTACAGACTAAATATATCAAGTTTAAGAGAGTCTCTTAAAAAGTTATATCCGGAAGAGAAACCATAACCATCGATCAGCTTTATTTTTTTGATCGCATTTTCACCGGTATCTTTTTTAGAACGCCATTTCATTTCCAGGTTATTATCCACCTGGAAACCGATACCCCCGGTTCTTCCTTCACCATATCCGGAATATAATGCACCTTCAAATTCGCTGAAACGCTGTGTTACACCTGCAAAAACAGTATCCGTATAAAAATGACTTTTTGAAAGATCTGGCTTATAATTTATACTGAATGTAGGTCTGATTACATGTCGTATTGCAATTACTCTTGATTTCTTGAATTGATAAGTACCATAGATAGCTGTATTGAATCCTAACGAAAAGAATGCCTGGTGATCTGTATAAAATCCTTTTGTGATCGTTGTGTCAACTTTTTGATTTGCTGTATTCCATTTACGTCTGAATTTCTGCGCTATCCATACTTGTGAATAGGAAAAGGATGGTGAAACAATAATAGCTCCTCCAAAAATTGGTGGTAATGCTAAGGTGATCGGAATATTATGTTGTGCACCCCATTGAAGTGTATCGATCAGATTTTTTAATTTGAAAGCTGTATCATAGAAAGAAACCTGATTTCTGAAATTACCATTGTATCCTATTCCTAATTTTTGGTACCACTTAGGCGTACCTACATCATTCTTACTCTGAAAAGGATATAATGTACTTACCGAGAATCCTGCATCTGGTAAACTAATATTGATAAGCCTGGTAGAGTTATTTTGGTTATGATTGGCACTCAATGTTAAGTTGTATGGTTTACCTGCCCATGATTTTGAATAGGCTATAGAAGACCCTAACTGATTTTGAAAGTTGATCTGCACATTATTTGGTGTAAGCTGATTGAATTTGGTAGATCCGGCGTTAACGTTGGCAGAAAAAGTGGTTCCTGGTCTTGATTTACCATCAACACTATGATTCCAGTTCACAAAAAAACTTTTATTTCTTAAGAAATCAGGATCTCCTTTAAAATTAAATTTCGTTGTTTGTAAACTGAGATTGAATGCTCCGCTATACCGGTATCTTTTACGGTAAGTGGGGTTTACATTTACTGACCAACCACCATATGAATACACATTACCATAAACTTTTACATCCCAGTAATCACTCAATACTTTATAATATCCTAACCCTTCAAGGCCTAATCCAAATTGCTCGTTACTTGCAAACCTGGGGGGCAATAAACCCGAATGCCGACCCTGACTTAAAGGATAAAAACCAAAAGGCAAATAAATTGGTACAGGCACACCTTCAAATTCAAGATGTGCCGGGCCGGAAACTGCCAGTTTCTGGTTGATGACCTTCATTCTGGGTGTTACAAAATCAAAATGAGGATCATCTAACAAACAGGTAGTGAATCTTGCTCTTTTTATAAATGTGGTGGATTCACTTACTTTTTTTGCTACCTCACCAATCACCAGAAATTCACCTTGCTGGGAATAAGTATTTTTTGTTAACCCTATCTGCGATTTAAAATTATACCTGATCGTATCACTGGTAAACTCACTATCGCCACTTTTAAATTCTGCCGCTTCCGTTACAACACCACTGCTATCCTTTGTATTTACTGCTGTCACAACTTGTGTAACCTGGTCAACTTCCACCTGAGGTGCTTTTAGAGTAATATCCTTGTATTCAGTTTTTGTTTTACCATACAGCAATACTTTTTTATCCTGAATTAATATCACTGCAGAATCTTCCGCCTCATATTTAAGTGGTGCTTCCAGGGTATCTTTTGATATCTTAAGAGAGAAAGTATCTACTTTAGTTTTAAAAATGGATGAATCAATTGATGGAGTAATCGTAGTATCAACAACAGGAATCTGATCGTTAGAAAGTGAATCTTTTTTTAGCAACGGTTTAGTTGTATCTGCTGTCTGTGTTAAAAGACTGCAAAAATTGGAAACCGGAGCAGCGTAAGCCATGGTTTTCCACGTTATTGTGCAAAACATAACAGCCGACATTATCCCGAAAAAAAAGAATTTTGACTTAAATTTGTAAAGTTGCTTCATCAAGTAGGAAGCAAATGTAAATCATTATCCATCTGCATCCTATGAAGAATAATAAACAATTTGTGAATATTCTATAAGCCACTTAATTTTTGAAAAGCCATGGTTCAACGCACCCTTATTTTATTTCTTGTACTAAGCTGTAGTATCACTATTTTTTCTTTTGTTAACAGATCCGATGCAGCGAATAAAAAACAGAAAGTAATCAGAACAATTATTGTTGATGCCGGCCACGGTATAATGGAAAATGGCGGTCATAATGGTGCAAAAGGGGCTTATTCATATGAAGATGATATTTGCCTGGCAATTTCTAAGGAATTAGTCAAGAATTTTGACAAAGAAATGCCGGAAATAAAGATCGTTGAAAGCAGACCAACAGAAAAGATCACATCCTTACATCGCAGGGCAGATATTGCAAATGAAAATAATGGCGATCTTTTTATTTGTATACATGTAAATGCAGCTCCTCCTACCCGTAAGCGTCAATTTACAGGTTATAAAACAGTTACCTATTACACCGGTAAAGGAAGCAGCAGAAAAAAACGTACAAAAAAAGTTGCGCAGTATAAAACTTATACAATCAATAATCCTGCAAAAGGAACAGAAACATATATCTGGGGTGCGCATAAAAGTGAAGAGAAAGAACTGGCAGTAAGAGAGAATGCACCTATGCTGCAAGAGCCAGATTTCAAAAAATCATATGGCAATATAGATCCTAATTCACCAGAATTCATTGCACTGTCTCTTCTAAAGACCAAACAGTATTTTAAACGAAGTGCAACACTTGCCGGCTTTGTTCAGGATGAATTTGCAAAAGTAGGTCGGGTAGACAGGGATGTTAAACAAAGAGGCGTAGGTATTTGGGTGCTACAGGCAACAGCCATGCCAAGTATACTTGTAGAAACTGGTTATATTACCAATCGGGCAGAAGAAGATTATCTAAATAGTAAAGCAGGCCAGAAAGAATTGGCGGATTGTATTATTAAAGCTGTTCGCACCTATATTGTTTGGCTTGAAAAACAACAAGGAAATACTGACAACTACAATACCAATAAAACCGAAAAAAACAAGGCGAAAGATGCCGGTGCTTTTCTGAAAATGGTCGAAGAAAAAGAAAAAGCTAAGGTTAATTAATAACAACAATTTTATCAATCAAATATATTCAAGAACAGTAAAATACCTGTTGATGAGAAAATTATTTTTTACAATACTGGGATCAATTACATTTTTCTTTGTATCCCCTTTGTACAGCCAGAGTGGAGCTCCAAAACCATTACGTACGTTGATTATTGATCCGGGGCATGGCGGGCAAGATCCCGGTGCAAGAGGAATGCATTCAACAGAAGCAAATGTTTCATTAGCAATCTCCTTAAAACTTGGAGATACTATTGCAAAGGCATATCCTGAATTAAAGATCCTTTATACCCGAACTACTGATATTCTTCCTGGAAACCTTACAGACCTGGATGCTTCATTGAAATACAGGGCAAACCTTGCTAATGAAAATAATGGTGATCTTTTTATTGCCATACATTGTAATTCGGCAGGTAGAGCTGCTGGTGGCTGGTATGAAAGAAGAGTGGTTGGAAAAACACCTTATACTAAAACTGTTAAGAAAGGGAAAAAAACATATAAGCAAACTGCTTATAAATATGAATATGATAATGTGTGGGTAGAAAATAAAGCAAAGGGAACTGAAACCTATTTGTGGGCTATTGGTAAAAATGATGCAAAGATCAATTCGGTTGCCAAGAATGATTTCACTGGTGAGATCGACTCTACTTCTACCCTTTCTTTACCAGACCCCTCCGATCCGGCAGAGAAAGTACGAATGCTTATTTATACTCAAAATTTTTTCAGAAAAAGCCTTCAATTGGCTGATTATGTGCAGCAAGAGTTTACCAATTCCGGCCGGGTTGACCGTGGAGTGAAACAAAGGAATGATAAGGGTATCTGGGTTTTACAAGCCACTGCTATGCCTAGTGTTTTAATTGAAATTGGATTTATATCTAATAAAGAAGAAGAAGAATATATGTTGAGCCCCGAAGGTCAAAAAGAAATAGTAGGAAATATATTCACTGCATTAAAGAAATATAAAGAAAAATTGGAGACAAAAGCTGCTATGTCAGCCGAAAACAGTGAAAAAAAGTGATTTTACATACAGTCCCCCGTTTAGAAAATAATTAGCTAATTTGGCTGCCTAAACCATCCGGAAGATAAAGCAAAAGCATTCAGATGAAAATCAGTAACGAAACAAAAGTCGGAGTATTAACTATTACCGGACTAACTATACTTATCCTTGGATTTAATTTTTTAAAAGGGAAAGATGTTTTTTCAAAAAGCAAAAAAATATATGCTGTTTTTAAAGATCTTGGCCCCCTGACAAAATCCAATGAAGTTAAAATAAACGGATATGTGATTGGCAGTGTGTATAGCCTTGATGCAAAAGATAAAGACCTCACAGGTATTGTAGCAACAATCAGCCTGTCCAAAGAAGTTAATATTCCAAATGATTCCAAAGCGATGATATCGTCTCCTTTAGTAGGAACTTCTTTTATTGTAATAGAAAAAGGTAAGAATACTGAATATTTGAATCCCGGAGATACATTAAAAACTATTGTTGATGTTGGAATTCTGGATGATGTAAAAGCACAACTTACTCCTACCCTTACTAAAGTCCGTACTACATTAGATTCATTGAACAATGTTTTTGGTAGTATAAATGGAGTTTTGAATTCAGAAGCCAGAACTAATCTGCAACAAACGCTGGCCAATTTGAATAAAGCAAGTAATGCTTTGAATGGTTTATTGGATAATCAATCCGGTGCTTTGGCAAAAACGTTGAGCAATGCTGAAACGTTGACCAAGAAATTAATGAGCAACACCGATGACATTACAGCTACTGTAAAAAATGCAAAAATCACTTCTGATAAGTTAGCTGCATTGGAATTAAAACCAACTATTGATTCTTTAAATGGTATGATTAGTAGCCTTAAATCAGCAGTTGCAAAAATCAGTAGTAACGAAGGTACTATTGGTGCATTATTGAATGATAAAACGCTTTATAATAAATTAACAGATGCCATATTAAGTGCTGAAATACTAATGGATGATCTGAGAGCACATCCAAAACGCTACGTTAATTTGTCCATCTTCGGCAGAAAAGATAAAAGCGGAGCATTAACTTCGCCTTCTATAAAAGATACTATTCCGAAGTAGCCTAACTTAATGCGAAAATTTACTTTATTTTTTTGTTTGTATTTAACCGGTCTGATCCTTTCTTCAGGTTCGGCCTGGACTCAGATTATTTCACCCGTAACCCAACCGGAAGTTTCAGCAGCAGATAGTTTATTGTTAGTTGAGATCATGCCGGGTGTAAGGAAGCTTGAATTCCGTAAAGTAAATGACTCTACACAATTACAGATTTTAGCAGGTAATGTAAAATTGAAACAAGGAACTTCACTTTTCTATTGCGATAGTTGTGTTATCAATAATAATACAAAAACATTCGAAGCCTGGGGCAATGTACACATCAATGATGCGGATACGGCTAATATTTACTCCAACCACCTTCGGTATTTTATCAATAAAAAACTGGCATACCTTGATGGAGCCGTTCGGTTAACAGATGGAAAAGGAACTTTAACTACTCCCGATCTTGAATATGACATGACTACTGATATAGGTATATATAAACATGGAGGTAAAGTTGTAAATAAAAAAACAGTACTCACCAGCGAGGAAGGATATTATTATGCCGGCCTGCGGGATGTCTATTTTAAGAAGAATGTAGTGTTAAAAGATCCGGGATATAATATTACAACTGACTCACTACTCTATAACACCCAATCACAAACGACCAGGTTTATTGCCAAAACTATTATCGTTGATTCCAGCGGACGTACCATTGAAACGAAGGAAGGCTTTTACAATATTGCAACCGGTAAAGCTGAGTTTGGAGGCAGACCAATCATAAAGGACGGCAAGTTGACAATTACTGCAAATAAAATCATAAATGATGATAGCAGTGGCATTAGCCAGGCAAGAGGTAATGTTATTATTATTGATACTGTTCAGAAAACAACGATCCTTGCAGGAGAAGTTTACAGAGATAATAAAAATGACCGCTTACTCGCAACGAGAAAACCGTTGATGATCATCAAACAGGAGAATGATTCAATTTTTGTTACAGCAGATACTTTATTCTCAGCGAGGTTAACTGATTTGTATAGTAAAACGGATTCGATTGCAATAGATACAGTGAAAGGAATCAAAGTGGTTAATGTAAAGGATAAGAAAGAAAATAAAGACAGTACTAACCGATACTTTGAGGCCTATCGAAATGTGCGGATCTTTACTGATTCTCTTCAGGCTGTCAGCGATAGCATGTTTTATTCATTCAAAGATTCAACATTCCGGTTATTTCAAAATCCGGTGATATGGTCAAAAGAAACCCAGATCACTGGTGATACTGTTTACCTGTATACTAAAAATAAAAAAGCTGACAAGATCAAAGTGTATGAGAACAGCTTTATGGTAAACCGGTTAGATCCAGAAGTTTTTAATCAAATTAAATCCACCCGGATGGACGGCTATTTTACCAATGGTACATTCGATTCGTTAAGAGCAGCCGGCCTGGCAGAAACTATATATTACATACAGGATGAAGACAGCGCCTATACAGGTATCAATGAATCGCAATGCGATATATTGGATATCTATTTCGGGAATGAGACTTTACAGAAAGTTGTATTCCGGAGTAATGTTACAGGAACGATCTGGCCAATGAAACAAAAAGATCCCAAAGAAATGAGGCTTACTAATTTTCAATGGCTGGATGATCGCAGACCAAAAACCAGGTATGAGCTGTTCGAATAAGTTAATGTAATTGTTAAGATTATAAAAAAAGATTACTCTTTATATCTATTTTCATTCTGCATTTATCTCAACTCACACTTTTGCATTTCATTTAGACTTCGCGGCACTATTTTTCGTTCTTCTATCAGCAAAAAACAAATCACCATGAAAAAAGTACTTTTTGTATTGCTGCTGGTTCTTAGTTTTCTAAGCTTTAATAATATACATGCACAGGATTATAAAACAGCTTTAGGCGTACGGCTGAGCAGTGCTGCTGCTAACATTAATAATTCCATATCTGTAAAACATTTTATCAACGAAAAAACAGCAATCGAAGGATTGTTTTCATTTGGTGATCCCATTGCTTTTGGTGCATTGGTAGAATTTCACAAACCACTTTCATCTGAAGGTTTACAATATTATTATGGTGCCGGAGGATATTTGAGTTTCGTAAAAACATTTGATCCTGTAAAACAAAAAAATGAAATAGATCCAAATTTCGGGGCACAAGGTGTTATCGGTCTCGATTATAAGTTTGCAAATATTCCGCTAAATATTTCCCTGGATTGGAAACCCGAATTAAATATTGTAACTGATATAAATTTTGAACCTGCTGCTATTGGTTTTACAGCCAGGTTCACATTCGGAAAATAAATTCTTAGTCATCTAATATTCTAAATCCGGGTACTTCACAGGTATCCGGATTTTTTTGGATTCACCCAAGATTTCCACATTCTGCAAAAAAAATCAGGTATTTGCGTTTTTATGCGGGAATTCCTATAAATTGAGCTATCAAAACTAACTGATGCTTAAAAAGGAAAGGCAGGCCTTTATTTTACATCAAATAAACCTTCATAATAAGGTATTATCATCTGCATTATGTACAGAGATAAATGTATCTGAAGATACAATCAGGAGAGATCTGCAAGAACTCTCAACTGAAGGGAAAATAATTAAAGTACATGGCGGTGCCTTATCTCATTCCTTCAATAAAGTATATTTTTCTTCAGAAGATGTTTATTCCCAAATTGAAAAAAAGAAAATTGCAAAAAAAGCGAATTCGCTGATCAAGAATGGAATGTTCATACTTACCGGCGGTGGAACTACTATTATTGAATTAGCCAGAATCCTTCCCCCACAATTGAAAGCAACTTTTATTTCCGGAAGCATACCTGCTATTTTGGAATATATGCATCATCCGAATATTGAAGTGATCATTATCGGAGATAAAATTTCAAAAAGCTCTAAGATAACAGTTGGTTCTGAAGCTATTGCAAAAATAAAACAGATCAAACCAGACATTTGTTTCCTTGGTACAAATGCAATTGATATTGAACATGGTATTACAGACAATGATTGGGAAGTGGTGCAGCTAAAGAGGGCCATGATAGAGTCTTCTAAAATGGTAGTTTGTTTGGCAATAGCCGAAAAGATCAATTCTGTTCAGCCTATACATGTGTGTAATCTTAAGGATATTGATATGTTGATCACAGAGTTGAATATAGATGACCCTGTTTTAAAACCATATAAAGAAGCAGGAATTAAAGTAGCTTAATATTAATATTTGAATCAAAATTTTATATACTCAATTTGCTTACTAAAAATAAAAAACAAACAGCTATGAGAAAAATTCTCCAATTGTTTCTGGCATTAGCACTTATGTTACTTCTAGTCCCTCCATCATTGATGGCACAGGAAAGAACTATAACAGGTACTATTGTTTCAGAAGATGGTAAAACACCACTTAGTGGGGTTACCATAAGGGTAAAGGGAACCCGACGAATCGCACAGACAGATGCTAACGGCATGTTTTCACTAAAAGTTAATTCCGGTGAAACCTTGCAAGTATCTTATGTAGGATATGAATCGACCGAAATGAAAGTTGGCACAAGTAATACACTCAGTATTAACTTAAAGGCTACTGATAATACATTGGGTGAAGTTGTTGTAACTGCAATGGATATTAAACGTAACCCAAGATCATTAGGCTATTCAGTACAAAAAGTTGACGGTGATGAAATACAGGAAACACAAAGAGAAAATTTTTTAAATAGTTTACAGGGACGTGTAGCCGGATTGACACTTGATCCTACTTCAGGT
Source organism: Chitinophagaceae bacterium (assembly GCA_024643645.1). Taxonomy (GTDB): domain Bacteria; phylum Bacteroidota; class Bacteroidia; order Chitinophagales; family Chitinophagaceae; genus JJ008. The sequence goes on from JAHEMN010000046.1 coordinate 12,306, forward strand.
GTTGCAGGGGCCTCATCATCTGTAGTACTCAGAGGTTATAATTCACTTTCATTAAGCAATCAACCATTATATGTAGTTGATGGTATTGTAATGGATAATTCTACTGTAAATGAAACATCAGGTGGTGGCCAGGATATTGGGCTTGCTTCTGACAGACCTAACAGAAATAATGATTATCAAAACAGAATTGCCGATATAAACCCAAGTGATATTGAAACAATCACAGTTTTGAAAGGACCAGAAGCAACCGCTTTATATGGTAGCCAGGCAAGTTCAGGTGCTATATTAATCACTACCCGCCGGGCTAAAACAAATAAGTTAGGAATACAATATGACAATAGTTTCCGTTTTCAAAAAGTTACCCGCTGGCCTGAGACATTGGATGGTTATGTAAATGGTACTAATGGAACTCCGTCTAATGTGTTTTCTTATTTCGGTCCTGCTTATGCTCCAGGTACACAACTTTTTGACAATAAGGATCAATTTTTCAGAACTGGTACTGCACAAACTCATAACCTGGGTGCAGATTTTGGATTTGGTGAATCAAAATTTAGAGTATCCGGAAGTTTATTTGATCAAAAAGGAGTAGTTCCTGAAAATGATTATAAGCGTTATACTTTCAGAATAACAAATACAACCAAACTATTGAAAGGAAAGCTTGAATTGATGCCTTCTTTTGCCTACACAAAAACTGAAAACAATAAAGTTTTGAGAAGTGCTGGTGGATATCTATTAAGTCTTTTGATTTGGCCAGGCACCAATGATATAACAAATTTTGAGGATCCGAATGGTGATAAATTAGGTTTATTTAATGCATCCCCAAATAGTGATTATGACAATCCTCTTTTCAATGTTAAAAAGAACAGAAGTGCAGATGAAACCAGCAGAAAGACATTTACATTAGGAATAAACTTTAATCCTTTTAGCTGGTTGTCAATTGCCGGAAGATTTGGTTATGATACATATGACATGGAAGGTTACCAGTTTTATCATCCACAATCATATTATTTATCTGCAGCTCAGGGAGGAACATTGGATAACTTCTGGAGAAAATATGATGGATACAACCATACAATAACTGCTACAGCAAGAAAAAAAGTTGGCAAGAATTTAGATCTGCGATTAATGGGTGGAACTATGTGGCAGGATTATGAAACAGATATGTTTTCTATTTATGGAACAAACATCGTTGATAATGTACAATCGGATGGCAGAATGTATAAAAACGGTGTAATAGTAACTGATAAAGAATTACAGGGAATTGTAGGTAATTACATGGATAGCGGAATAACAAGAGTGAATACCCGTCAGCGATTATTACAAAATAATAATGGCAAATACAATCAAAGTATTATTCGCCAAATAGCATATTTTGGAGAATTTGGAATCAATTATAAAAACCTTGCTTTCTTCTCTTATACACATCGTTTTGAAGAAGCATCTACACTACCTGAAAAAAACAGAAAATATAATTACCCGGGTGGTAGCTTGAGTTTAATTATGAGTGATATCATTCCTCAAATAAAGAAAGGGAATATAGTTAATTACTGGAAACTAAGATCTTCATTAGCAGGAACTGCAAGACTTAATCCTCCTTACTCAACACAGTCTGTATTTGTAAACAATTTTGCAAGTGGTGGTGGATTTTCCTATGGATTTTTCAACAACAATGCAGACCTGGAACCAGAAAAACAAAAGACTTATGAAATAGGTACAGAACTCAGATTATTCAAGAGTAAATTAAATCTTGAAATGACCTATTATAATACGTTGAACAAAGGTCAGATCATCAATGCATTCAGACTTAGTTATGGAACAGGGTTTGTTTTAAATACACAGAATGCTGCAAGTACAAGAAATCAAGGCGTTGAAGTAACATTTGATTATACCATAATTAAAAAGAAATCATTTACTTGGAATACAAGAATGAATTTTAACCGCATGTGGAATGCAGTTGAAGATATGCCTCGAAATGTTGCGGAATATTATATTGCTGATACATGGCTATATGGAAATGCAAGAGGAGGTTTAGTATTAGGAGGCCCTACAACCACTATAACAGCAGCTGGATATGCCCGCAATAATGCAGGACAAATCCTGATCAATCCAAGTACTGGTGTTCCTGTTGTAGATGGAATCTTTAGAGTTCGTGGTGACAGAAATCCTGATTTCACATTGGGTTGGAATAATACATTTACCTATAAGAACTGGAGATTAAATATGCTTTGGGATCTGAAAGTAGGTGGTGATATTTTTAATGGAACTAATATGTTCTTAACAAGAACCGGACGTAGTAAATTAACTGAAGACAGATTTACTCCAAGAGTGATTGATGGTGTATTAAATGATGGTCAACAGAATTCATCAAATCCAACAGTTAATACAATTGCCGTAATTCCATATTTTAACCAGGATTATTTTACAACAATGCCGGAAGAAGCATTTATTGAAAAAGATGTAAACTGGTTCAGGTTGAGGGATCTTACACTTAGTTATACATTTAAACAGAATTTAATAAAAGGCGTAAAAAGCTTAAGTGCTTTTGTAACAGGAAATGATCTTATTTTATTAACTAATTACAGTGGAGCAGATCCAAATGTAAATGGTAATACCGCTGGAAGCCGGGGTGTTGGAGCATTTGGTTTTGACTATGGTACATTGCCTGCACCTTTACAGGTTAACATTGGAATAAGAGCATCATTCTAACCTTTTAAAAAACTAGCAAAATGAAAAATAAAAATATAAAAATCATTGCTTTCTCAGCTTCTTTATTACTGTTGCTGAGTTCATGTAGCAAAAAAGTAGATGAAGCATTTCTAAATCCAAATGCAACTACTAGAGTACCGGTGGAAACACTTCTTCCTGGTATTATAGGTAATATGGTTGGAAGCTCCTCTGCACAGGGAAGTTCATATGGAACAGCCTTTGATGGTTTGTATGTGGGTAGATATATTCAGTTTTGGGCAACGAATACAACACTTTATCAATATGACAGATTGAGTGGTGCACTAGGAGGTAGTGATCAAATGGGTTCTATCTGGGCTATGCATTATTATGGAATGGGATCGAATCTGGGTAGAATGATGGATTGGGCTGCTGAAGAAGAAAAATGGGATTACGTAGGTGTTGGCCAGGCGATCAGAGCCTGGAGTTGGTTGACATTAACCACTATGTATGGAGAAGCTATCTATAAACAAGCTTTTGATCCAAATCGATTGGTTTTTGATTACGATAGCCAGGAAGATATGATCTTAGAGACAAGAAGACTTTGCCATGCCGCAATTGAAAATCTGAATAAAACAGGCGGTGGGGTGAGCCAGGCAAATCTTGCATTGGGTGATGCCTATTTTTATAATGGTGATGTAAATAAATGGAAAAAATTTGCCTATTCAGTTTTAGCCAGATCATTCCATTTAACCAATAAAGGAGTTAACTACAAACCAGATTCTGTAATTTTTTATTGTGATAAAGCGATCAACAGCAATGCTGATAATGCAATGGCAACATTTGCTAATACAGGCATCTCCGGTACGTCAAATTTCTTCGGGCAATTAAGAAATAATGTTGGTACCATGAGACAAACCCGTTTTATTGCTGATCTGATGTCCGGAATAAATACCAGATTTCCGGGAGTAGCTGATCCAAGAGCTGCTTATATAATAAGAGAAAATGATAATGGCACTTATAAAGGTGTAAGACCTGTAAAAGGTACAGATGGTTTGGCAGCTGCAGATCAACCAAGGAATTTTTGGGGAGGGTTGTTTACTTCTACTTCAACAGCCGCTACAGATAGCCGTTACATTTTCCAAAATGGAGCACCATTTCCGATCATTACTGCTTCAGAAATTGCATTTATGAAATCAGAAGCCTTATGGTATAAAGGAGATAAACCTGGGGCACTAACTGCTTATATCAATGGAATTAATCTGAGTTTTGATATGTTGACCGGAACTCCTGATTATGAAAGTACTGTTCCGGTTGCATTAAAAATCACCCCAGCTTTGAAAACAGCATTTCTCGCAAATCCTACAGTAGTTCCAACTGCAGCAAATCTCACCTTATCTCATATCATGTTGCAGAAATATATTTCTCAATATGGATATGGCATTCAAATTACCTGGTATGATATGAGAAGATACCATTATTTAGATTTGGATCCTGTAGCCGGTTTCCAGGTATATGCTGATTTTACACCCCCTTCAGGTAGTGATCTATATCCTGATAATAACGGAAAACTTCCTTATCGGGCAAGGCCAAGGTATAATTCTGAATTTTTATATAATGTAGCAGCTCTCGATCTTGTGGGTGGCCGGTCTTTGGATTATCATACAAAAGAGCAATGGTTCTCACAACCTTAATTCGTGTAATTAATAAAAAGAAAATTATGAAATCAATTAAAATTAATATACAAAGAGTAAGCTACCTTTTATTTTGCGGGGTGTTTATAATTTCTTGCACTAAATCTTTTGATGAAAAAACGGCACAACAAACAGATTTTAGCAATAGTAGCCTTATTCAGGTTTATATGGCAACGGTAAGTGCAACCAGAAATTATGTTTATGTTGATGGAAAATCTGTAACAGGAGCTGCACTATCATTAGGAAGTGTATACCCTGCTATCGGATATGCTTCCAGCATTCCAGGCGGTTTCAGATCATTTCTTATAAAAGATACATTGAGTACTTCAACACAGCTTCAATTGTCTTTTGCAGAAAACATGAAAGTGGGAAAGAACTATACCATATTTATGTATGATACAATCAATTCGCCAAGGCAAAAAACAATTGAAACAGATATAGTAATACCATCTGATTCTACTGCCAGATTAAGGTTTGCCAATTTTGTTTTTTCAAAAACTGCTGTTCCAGCTGTTGATATTTTTTCCAAAAGACAAAATACTAATGTGTTTACAAATATTCAGATCTCAGAAGCGACAGATTACATTAAATACCCTTCTGCTCTGACTGATACTTTTTATGTAAGAGAAACAGGCACAACAAATCTTTTGGCAACACTTAATGGACTTACACCTATTCGAAAGAGGAGTTATACTTTAGTATTCAGAGGTCGTTATCAAACTACAACTGGTACAATTGCAAGAACTCTTTCTTCTTTTTCTAATAATTAATTAAACAGATACAATTATAAAAAAGGCTGTTCATTTGAACAGCCTTTTTTATTTGCGAATATTTTATCCAAAGAAAATATATGCCATCGCAATAGCTGTTAATACTCCCGCAAGATCAGCAAGCAACATGGTACTTACTGCATAACGGGTATTCTTAATTCCAACAGCTCCAAAATAAACTGCGATTATATAGAATGTTGTATCAGCAGAACCCCTGAAAACTGAAGCAAGATTACTGGCAAAAGCATCAGGCCCATGAGTGTTCAACGTATCGATCATCATAGCCCTTGCTCCACTCCCACTTAAAGGTTTTAAGATAGCAGTTGGCAATGCATCAACAATTCTTGCATCCCCATTAAAGAAAATAAAAATGCTTTTAATACCATCCATAACAAATTCAAAAGCACCGCTGTTTCTCAATAAACTTATAGCAACTAATAGCCCTACCAGATAAGGAATAATTTTGACTGCGATTTCAAATCCACCTTTAGCACCATCTATGAATGCATCAAACACATTTGTTTTCTTATAAATACCTCCTAATAAGATCAACAGAAAAATCAGTAAAATCAATCCATTACTTAAACTGGTTGAAAATAATTTGATCCCTTCCGCATCCAATGTTTTTATATAAAATATAAGTGCTGCTATTATAACGGAAATACCGAGTACCCATAATAGAATGACGGCCTGAAATATTCTGATCTTTTGTCGCCATGCTACAATCATTAATGCTGCCATGGTTGCAACAAAAGTGGCAATCATACAGGGAATAAAAATAGATGTTGGATTTGCTGAATGTAAGGCTACCCTATCTGCAATAATAATTGTAGGTACTAATGTTAACCCTGACGCATGCAGGCATAAAAACATTACCTGTGCATTTGAAGCAGTATTTTTATCCGGATTGATTTCCTGCAGGCTCTCCATAGCTTTAATACCAAATGGTGTTGCTGCATTATCGAGCCCTAAAAGATTGGCAGAAAAATTCATCATCATATGCCCCATAGATGGATGATCTTTGGGTACACCGGGAAATATTCTTGAAAAGAACGGGCCGATTATTCTTGAAAGGAATCTGATACCTCCTGCCCTTTCAGCAATTGCCATAAAGCCCATAAAAAGTGCCATAATTCCAATCAAACTTATGCTCAGATTCACAGCATCTTTGGTTGTTTCAAAAACGCCATTGGCAGATATAGTTGAGAATATCCTGTATTCATTTTCACCAGTCTGGTACACTTTTTCTTTTCCCAGTGATACCAGTTTTTTTTCCTTTAACCCACTTACAACAGAAGCCGGCAATGCTGATGCATCAACTACTTTTACATTTATTGTATCTCCGCTTTTGCCGGTTACTAAATTGCTGAAGATCTGGTTTTGCCCGGGCTGAAAAAGGAATTTTCCGGTTGCTGCTAAAAGTGCTACAATGATAAAAGCTGTCCATATTCTGCTTAGCGCCATAATATTAAATTAGAAAGTGAATATAAATGAAAATAATAATAATCATCTTTCCCAGCTTTAATTATTGGATTTTAACTATTAAAACAAACCGTTTGTCAAACTTCATATAATTCTCAATAAAATTAGAACTACATTACTTAACAAAATAAAGCAGTATGAAAAAGTTTTATTTATTAACAGGCCTGTTTCTTTTTTTGAATTATGCCAATGGTCAGCAATTCAAATTTGATAATATTAAATATAAAACCGTTTTTCCCGAAGACCTTTGTAAATCCTTAAAGGGCGAAAAGGATTTTTTGTTGTTAGATGTGAGGAGTCCCGGAGAATTCTCAGACACCTCTTCAAGCACTTCTTATAACCTGGGCCATTTAGCAACAGCGAAAAATATTCCTGTAAATGATCTTAAAGACCGATGGGGTGAAATAAACTCATTTAAAAATAAGCCAGTATATGTTTATTGTTCTCACAGCCAGCGCAGCAGGAGGGCATCATCATTATTAGCTGATAGCGGCTTTACCAATGTAATAAATATTAATGGTGGCATGACGCAATTATTAAAAAAGCAAAACGAACTAAATGGTTGTTTTAAAAATATCTATCGGACATATTCCCCTTACACTTTAGTAAGCCCGGCTCAATTGGATGAGAAAACGAAGAAAAGCAATCCCTATTTTATCATCGATATCAGACCTGATTCAATTTTTAAAGGTATTAGTCCTTTGACAAAACAAAATGCATTTGGGAGATTTAAAGAAGCCACAAACATTATGTCAAGTATGTTTGAAGGAAATTTAAGTTCAATTCCCTCTGATAAACCAATACTGCTTATCGATGAAAGTGGCAATGAAAGTGGTGAGGCTGCTGTTTTATTAAACAACTTAGGCTTTTCAAATATTTCTGTGTTAATGGAAGGTATGATGGGATGGATGGAATATGCTGTTTCGAACGAAAACAATTCTTCTCTGCACTTGATCAGTAATATTCCTTTTAAAATCATCAGTGATATAACTTTTCACAACATGCTGCAAAACAATCCGGCATCTGTGGTGATCGATATAAGAGATAGTCTGCAATATGTGAATCAATCCCAAAAACCATGGGAAAATCTGGGAAGAATAAAAAATGCTATTAATATTCCTTTCAATCAGATCAGTAGTAAGTCAGAACTACTTCCAAAAGATCTTAAAACACAGATTATCTTATACCACTTTAACAATCAACAGGATGTTTTTGAAGCCGGAAAAATGCTGGCAGCTAAAGGTTATACAAATGTCAATATTCTTTATGGTGGACTTTGGAATCTCCGGTGGGCATCGCATAATCAAAAGGGGAAAGTATTTCTGAATGATTATGTTATAGATGTACCGGAAGGAAACCTTTAATACGTTTCTTTTATTATCGTATTAAAGTTATCTTTGCCGCCTGAAAAAATAAAGTATGGCGCTACAAGCAGGTATAGTGGGTCTCCCTAATGTTGGCAAATCAACTCTTTTTAATGCGGTAAGCAACAGTGCAAAAGCACAGGCAAGTAATTACCGTTTTTGTACAATTGATCCTAATGTGGGATTAGTTGATGTTCCTGATTCCCGTTTAAACAAGTTGGCAGAATTAGTTGTTCCGGAAAAAGTGGTCCCGACGCAAATTGAGATCGTTGATATTGCCGGTTTGGTTCGTGGCGCCAGCAAAGGTGAAGGATTGGGAAATAAATTTCTTGGAAACATCCGGGAAGTAGATGCTATCATTCATGTGATCCGTTGTTTCGAAGATGAGAATATACTCCGGGATGAAGGATCGATCAATCCTATCAGTGATAAAGAAATTATTGATACTGAACTTCAGCTAAAGGATCTTGACAGTGTAGAAAAAAAAATACAAAAAACACAAAAACAATTAAAGATTGAACCGCAGCTTAAGGGTGAATTAGAAATACTAATTCGTTGCAAAGAGCATCTGGAAAAAGGAAAAAGTATAAGAGAGTTAAAATTGGATAAGGAAGAACAAAATGCTATCGCTGATCTTTTTCTTTTAACAGATAAGCCGGTATTGTATGTGGCTAATGTTGATGAACCATCAATGCATACAGGCAACAAATATTCTGATGCTTTAATTGAGGCTGTAAAGGATGAAAATGCCGAAGTCATCATTATGAATAATAATATTGAGGCACAAATAGCTGAAATGGACAATGATGAAGATCGTCAGTTATTTATGGATGAATATAAAATGACTGAACCTGCTTTAGACCGATTAATTCATTCAGCCTACAAACTTTTAAATCTATTTACATATTTCACTGCAGGTGTACAGGAAGTAAGGGCCTGGACGATACACCAGGGCTGGAAAGCACCACAGGCTGCAGGAGTAATACATACAGATTTCGAAAAAGGATTTATTAAAGCAGAAGTAACCAGCTATGATGACTTTGTGAAATATGGTTCCGAAGCTGCTTGTCGTGAAGTAGGAAAATTAAGAATTGAAGGTAAAGAGTATATAGTAAAAGATGGTGACCTGATGCATTTCAGATTTAATGTCTAGAACAAAGCTGTAATTGCCGCTCTTCCTAAATGTACAGTCTTTGAAGTGCCGGCTTTTCTGCCATCATAAAAAAGGTTGATCTCCAGATTATTCAATAATCTTTTGCTGAACCCAAGTGACCATAAATAGTTTTTACCCGGCAATAAGCCATCCAGCATAATATAACTTACAGTTGTATT
>JAHEMN010000176.1 GCA_024643645.1 Chitinophagaceae bacterium
ATTTTTTTTCTTAATTTTATAAGGATAAAAAATGAGATATTATGACTGTAAATCAAATATTAAGCGAAAAAGGGAATCAAGTTTATTCTATTGTTTCTGATATCACTGTATATGAAGCATTGGGAATAATGGGAGAAAAAAATGTGGGAGCAGTTTTAGTAATTGAAGATAATATTTTAAAGGGAATTTTATCTGAAAGAGATTATGCTCGAAAAATCGTTTTGAAAAATAAACTTTCTAAAGAAACTTATGTTCACGAAATCATGGACAAAGAAATAATTTCTGTAAAACCAACTGATAATTTAGAATATTGTATGGAATTAATGACTACAAAAAGAATCCGACATCTACCAGTTATAGAGGAGGGTCTAGTAGTGGGAATCATTTCCATTGGGGATGTGGTAAAAGCAACAATGGAAATTCAAAAACAAATAATAAAATATTTAGATTCTTATATAACCGGATCTAAGACATAGCAAATTGTAACTGGCTAAATATAAGCTGTAAAATAATAAATATAACAGATGCAAACCATTATCCTTACAATTGTTCTTATGGCATTAGCCATTTCAGGGATTGCCATAAAATTATTAGTTAAGAAAAACGGAAGGTTTTCAGGTACTTGTAGTAGCAATAATCCATTAATTCAAAATGAAGAAGGAGCTTGCAGTATATGTGGAGCCACTCCTGAAGAGAAATGTAAATCTTAATAAATTTCTTGTATCGATTTTTTTAAGCTTTCCGACGTATAGGTTTTCCATTTTCCTTTATCATCAAATATAAAATAGACTTCCAGTTGTAATTCTTTATTTTGTTCTAAAAATGCTTTCGATTCTTGCAATCCCATGACCATAAAAGCCGTTGCATAAGCATCTGCAGTCATACAGTCATTTGCAATTACCGTGGCGCTTAATAAATTTTGTTTGGCTGGGTAACCTGTTTTAGGGTTGATGATATGGGAGTATTTTTGGCCACCCTCTACATAAAATTTTCTATAATTTCCTGAAGTAGCCAAAGCTTTATTATTCAATTGGACTACGGCTTCTAGTTTTCTTTCTGAGCTTTCCTTTTCATTAGGTTGATCAATACCCACTTTCCAATTCTCATTATTCTCTTTTTTACCTTTAGTTTTAAGTTCTCCCCCTATTTCTACTAAATAGTTAGTAATCCCTTTACTTTCGAGATATTGGGCCAAAACATCTACAGAATAACCTTGAGCTATAGCATTAAAATCCAATTGAATCTGTGGTTTTGCTTTTATGATTTTTTTCCCTTTAAGAGAAAGCATTTGATACCCAACATAAGGAAGAAGGCTATCAATTTTGCTGCGGTCTACATACTCCTTTTTTGTATATCCAAAACCCAAAGAATTGATTAAAGGTCCTACGGTAACATCAAAAGCACCATCAGTTTTTTGAGAAACTTCAAGTGATTTTCTAAAAACATCAATCAAATAGGAATCAGCTATTGCAGTACTGTCATTATTGTTTATCCTTGAAATTAAGGAATTAGGTTCCCAAGTTGACATTGAATTGTCAATCTTTTTTAACAAGGAATCAAGAGCTTTTTTGTAATTTATACCATCATTTGATAAATAACTAATATGATAACTGGTGCCTTGCGCATTCCCTTCAATCTTGATTAGGTTTTGCTTAGGCTGGCAAGCTGTAAATAAAAAAACTGAACTAAGAAGGGATAAAACTATTTTTTTCATAACTAATTTTTATCCTCCAAAATCATCGAAGGCAATATTATCTGGTGGAACTCCGAGTTCATCAAGCATTTTAAATACGGCAGCATTCATCATAGGAGGACCACAAATATAATATTCAACATCTTCAGGGGCTTGATGATGCTTCAGATAATTCTCAAATAACACATTATGAATAAAACCAGTGTAACCCGTCCAATGGTCTTCAGGCAAAGGTTCGGATAAAGCGATGTTGTATTGAAAATTTGGAAATTCTTTTTCAATATCTCGGAAATGATTGGTGTAAAATACTTCTCTGGAAGAACGTCCACCATACCAGAAAGAAATCTTCCTGTTTCTTTCTTTTTCTGTATGAAATAAATGAAACAAATGCGAACGTAAGGGAGCCATTCCTGCACCACCTCCAATGTAAATCATTTCTCTTTGGGTAGATTTGATGTGGAAATCACCAAATGCACCCGCGATTGATACTTTATCTCCTGGTTTTAGGGAGAATACATAAGAAGAACAAATACCCGGATTTACCTTCATAAATCCACCTGCTTTTCTATCAAAAGGAGGAGTGGCCAAGCGGATATTGAGCATAATGATATTACCTTCGGCCGGATGATTGGCCATAGAATAGGCACGAAAAATAGGTTCAGGATTAATCATTTTCAAGTCCCAAATATGGTACTTATCATAGTCATCCTGAAATCGTTCGTCAATTGTATAAAGATCCTTTTGAAAATCAATTGTACAAGCAGGAACGTCTATTTGAATGTAGGATCCAGGTTCAAATTCCAAAAATTGGCCTTCTGGTAATCGTACCACCAATTCCTTTATATAAGTAGCAACATTGTTATTGGAAACCACCTCACATTCCCATTTTTTGATTCCCAATATACTTTCGGGAATAGTAATTTTCATGTCCTGCTTCACTTTTACCTGACAGCCTAGTCGCCAGTTGGTTTGCTGTTGCTTTCTTGTAAAATAGGGAACTTCTGTTGGTAAAATTTCACCGCCACCCGATAGGACTTGGCATTTACACATAGCACATGTGCCACCGCCACCACAGGCCGAGGGTAAAAATATTTTTTTTTCAGACAAGGTGGTAAGCAGAGTAGAACCAGCTTTTGTCTCGAGTACTTCTTTTCCGTTAATGGTTATTTTAACCAATCCAGAAGGAGAAAGTTTCGATTTGGCATATAATATAGCATACACTAGTGCTAAATTGAATATTAAAAAAACTAGTACACTGCTTATAATAGTGGTAGTATTAATCCCTAATAGTAATATCATTTCTTTTATTTGATTTTAGATTTATAACGAAATACCCATAAAACTCATAAAGGCAATCGCCATTAATCCTGTTAAGATAAAAGTTATTCCCAATCCTCTTAATGGGCCAGGAATATTCGAATACCGTAATTTTTCTCGTATGGCTGATAAAGCAACAATGGCCAGACACCAACCTACACCAGAACCCAAACCAAAAACGGTGGCTTCTCCTAAGGTGGCATATTCTCTTTCTTGCATAAACAAGGCACCTCCTAAAATAGAGCAGTTCACAGCAATAAGGGGCAAGAAAATCCCTAAAGAGGTGTATAGTGCTGGAGCATATTTTTCGACAATCATCTCAACTAACTGTACAATCGAAGCAATGGTAGCAATAAACATGATAAAACTCAAAAAACTGAGGTCTATTGCTTCAAAATCAGAAGACAACCATCGGAGAGCGCCGGCTTTTAACACATATTTTTCTAGCAAATAACAAGCAGGTACAGAAACTGTTAAAACAAAGATAACAGCAAGTCCTAATCCTATGGCGCTTTTTACGGTCTTGGAAATAGCGAGATACGAACACATGCCTAGGAAATAGGCAAAGATCATATTCTCAATAAAAATCGCTTTTATAAAAATATTGATATGTTCCATAAATAAAATGTTGATATTAAGGTTGATGAGTACTTGCTTCTAGTGTACTCATTAAGTTTCAATTAATTTTTTGTTACGACTTCTTTGTACCCAAATAATGATTCCAACAATGATAAGAGCCATAGGAGGCATAATGATAAGACTATTATTGAAATAACCCATCTTGTAAATGGATTCAGGAATAATTCGAAAACCCATCAATTCACCAGATCCTAATAGTTCCCTAATCATTGAAACGATAACCAATATCACTCCATAACCAATCCCGTTACCAATCCCATCTAAAAATGAAGGCCAGGGTTTATTAGCCATTGCAAATGCTTCCAACCGCCCCATAATAATACAATTAGTAATAATCAGCCCTACAAAAACTGATAATTGTTTGCTTACATCAAAGACAAAAGCTTTTAAAAACTGATCGACCAAAATAACCATGGCAGCCACAATAGTCAACTGAACGATTATTCGAATACGGGTGGGAATAATGTTTCTAATAAGTGAAATGATTACATTCGAAAAAGCAGAAACAACTATTACAGCAAGAGCCATAACAATTGAGGGTTCCATTTTCACAGTTACAGCTAAAGCAGAACATATACCCAATACCTGAACTGTAATGGGGTTATTATCGTTTAACGGATCATATAAAAGCCTTTTGTTTTTTGGTGAAAATAAAGCTTCTTTAGTCGATTTTGGTTTTGCAGACGCTGAGGTGGTTTCTAAACTCATATACTGTATTTTTTAGATTTAAATGCTACGATGATTTTCTACTCTTAAAATAGGGAATATAATTATCAAGGGTTCTTTTCAACATTTCTGATACACCCTTACTGGTGATGGTTGCCCCTGAAATAGCATCAACACCATGTGTGTCAGTAGAGGAGGCACCTCCTTTAATAACAGATACCGAAACGAAATTCCCGGCTTCGTCAAATATTTTTTTTCCAATAAACTCTTGTTGAAAATTTGCGGTTTCAATTTCAGCACCTAGTCCAGGTGTTTCGCTTTTATGACCAAAACTGGCACCATAAACAGTATTCATATCACCTTCAAGGGAAAGGTAACCCCATATTGGCCCCCATAACCCCTTTCCTCTTACAGGAATAATATAAAAAGTTTTCCCTTCTTTATGGCAAATGAATAGTGGAAATAATTGTTTATCAGCCTGACCCAATTTTATTTTGTCCAATTCTTTTTTAAGGTCGATATCAAAAGCGACTATACTACCTTTAACTTCTTCTCCTTTAGAATTTAAAACAATTTGTTGGTTTATAAATTGTTTGAAAATCTGCTCCGTCTCATTCGTTTCAGCAGTTACAGAAACGCTGGTTAAAATATTTTTCATTTTTTCTATCCTAATGTTTTTGGCCTGATAGGGAGCAAGACTGATAGCTGCTACAGACAACATTATAGCAACTACTATTACCATGCCAGAGGAAAAAAGAAATGTGGCTTTATTACTGTCTTTATCCATTTTGATTGGGTGTTTGCTTATTTCTTCTTAGTCTTCTTTTAATATTGGCTTCAACCACAAAATGATCGATCAAAGGAGCCATGACATTCATAAATAATATGGCTAGCATCATTCCCTCTGGATAGGCGGGGTTGAAAACGCGGAACAGAATGGCAAACATTCCGATTAAAAAACCATAAATGTATTTTCCAGTATCGGTTTGTGAAGCACTGACGGGATCTGTAGCCATAAAAACTGCACCAAAAGCGAATCCTCCTAGAGCTAAATGATGTAGGGGACTGATTTGCATTAAGACATTCAGCCCAAAGATATTGAAAACCAAAGCCATCAAAAATCCGCCCACAAAAACAGACGACATAATGCGCCAACTACCAATACCAGTATATAACAAAATAGCCGCACCAATCAAACAAGCTAAGGTAGAGGTTTCGCCTATTGAGCCAGGAATAGCACCAATAAAAGAGT
>JAHEMN010000177.1 GCA_024643645.1 Chitinophagaceae bacterium
TGCTTCCGGTAACGATGCAAATAATGTTCTGATCTCAGTAAAAAATCCACAATAGGTTGCAGGGTTACTCCTCGGTGTTCTGCCAATTGGCGATTGGTCAATCTCAATCACTTTATCAATAAGCTCCAATCCTTTTATAGATTTATATTCCAAAGGCACCATTTTAGAACCATAAGCATGTTTGGATAAAATAGGATAAAGTGTTTCATTGATCAATGTCGATTTACCACTACCGCTTACACCTGTTACACAAATGAATTTTCCCAATGGGAATTTTACATTTACATTTTGCAGATTATTTCCTTTGGCACCTTTCAATTCCAACTCATTTCCACTTCCCTCTCTCCTTTCTGCTGGAACAGCTATTTTATGATGTCCGTTTAAATATCCTGAGGTAAGTGTTTTTAATTTTAATAATTCATCCGGCACACCCTGTGCTACTATCTTACCTCCATGGTAACCTGCTTTTGGCCCGATATCAATTAAATGATCAGCTGCAAGCATAATATCTTTATCATGTTCTACTACCAATACACTATTTCCAATATCCCTTAAATTTTTAAGTGCATCGATCAATCGATGATTATCCCGTTGGTGCAGACCAATGGAAGGCTCATCTAATATATAAGTAATACCTTGTAATTGTGAACCAATCTGTGTTGCCAGCCTTATTCGCTGTGATTCACCACCACTAAGGGTTTTAGAAGGTCTGTATAATGTAAGATAAGTAAGCCCCACGTTTAATAAGAACTGTAACCGCTCCCTTATCTCCTTTAAAATATCTTTTGCGATTGTCTTTTGTTTATTCTCCAGCATTAATTCAATACCATCAAACCAGGCAGCTAGATTATCCAGATTCATATTGCTGAGATCTGCAATATTTCTTCCATTTACTTTGAACCAGAGACTTTCTTTTTTTAATCTTGCACCATTACAACTGTCACAATCCCGAACGATCATATAATCCTCTGTCCATTCTCTGATTGATTCACTATATGGATTAGCAAACCAACGTTGCAACATATTGATCACCCCTTCGAATGGTGCCTGGGCATCAAATTTCATATTCTCAAAATCCAGATCATCCTGTTGCCCATCTTCATTTCCATACAACATTATGTTGAGTTGCTTTTTGGAAAGTTTACTAACAGGTGTCTTTAACGATATCTTATTTCTCTTTGCTGCTTCCTGTGCTTGCCTGAAGACCCATGCATCTCTTTCCTCGCCAAGAGGTGCAATACCTCCTTCACTTATGCTTAATGAAGGATCAGCAAGAACTGCTTCCATATTGATATGATGTTTAGTACCCAGCCCCTTACAATCTGGGCAAGCACCATAAGGAGAATTAAATGAGAAAGCATTAGGTGATGGTTCTTCATAACTTATTCCGGTATCCTCACACATCAGTAATTTAGAATATTGAACAACATCTTTATCATCTACCAGAATAAATAAAAGATCCTTTCCGGTTTTAAGCGTTTGCTGCACACTCTGGCTTAGTCTTGGTTTAAGTTCATCAGTAACCTGCAATCTGTCAACGACCAACTCAATATCATGAATAACATATCTATCAACCTGCATTTTTGGAGTAATATCTTTTACCTCTCCATCGATCCTAACTTTTAAAAAGCCCTTTTTTCGAACATCTTCAAATAACTCTCGGTAGTGGCCTTTTCTACCTCGAACCAATGGTGCCAATAAAGCGATCTTTTTCCCTTTAAATCTTTTAAAAATATTTTCCACTATTTCCTCCTCACTCCATTTCACCATCCTCTTACCAGTATTATAAGAATAAGCATCGCCGATCCTGGCAAACAGCAATCGTAAAAAATCATAGATCTCAGTAACTGTACCTACTGTTGATCGTGGATTTTTATTGGTTGTTTTTTGTTCAATAGCAATTACCGGAGACAAACCGGTTATCTTATCTACATCGGGCCGTTCCATATCACCAATGAACTGACGGGCATAGGCACCAAAAGTTTCCATATACCTTCTTTGGCCTTCGGCATAGATCGTATCAAATGCCAATGATGACTTTCCGCTACCACTAATTCCGGTAATAACAACCAACCTGTTTTTGGGAATAGCAATGTCAATATTCTTCAGATTATGTACTCTGGCACCATATACTTCTATAGACTCTGTGTCCGGTATTTCAGGAACTTCTTGCTGTTTATTTGCCTTTTTTGCCATAGGTAATGAACGAAGATACTATTTCGGTTCTTTAATATTTTACTGATGTGAGAGAACTAAGAACACCCTGGAAACGAAATTGTTGTAATACAAATACACATTTAATGTTGAAAAAAGATGATTTCAAGTTATTAACAATTTTTTATTCTGGCACAGTATTTTATTAAGTAGCAAGGTCAGCAATATTATTATCTAAAAAATTTAATCATTATGAAAAATACCATAAAATTTATGGGTGGAATTCTTTTGTGCCTTTTCGTAAATAATACATCAGCTCAACAAACATGGGATGCGAAAAAAAATCCAACAGTTGATTCAATTACATCTCAGTATGAAGGGAAATATATTACCTCAAAACATACTTTAACAACTGATCAAGTATTTCCTGTGATTGGAAAATATAAATCAGTATTAAATACAGAAAATAATGAATTATCCATAACACTGGATTCAGAAAATAAAGGATTGGTATGGATAGAAGGATTACCGCAGGGCAAAATAAAAGCTATGTTACGCAAATCTCCGGCTACTTATAAAATTCCTGATCAAAAAACAGAAGAAGGAAAAGTCCTTGAAGAAGGGACGTTGATTTTTGATAAAGAAACTAACACATTAAATATTTGTATCGGAAAAGATTTTAATGCAGAAGATCCATCAGTTGCTTTTAAAAATTCTGATGAGGAAGAAACAACTAATGCAAATAAATCAAAAACAAAAAGCAAGGTGATAAAAAAACCCTGGATGTATACCGGCATAAAAATTGAAAAAGAAACAGCAATGAAATAAATACTAAACTTGGTGGTTCATTATAATGTGAAAGAGGCTGCAAATATGCAGTCTCTTTCTTTGTAATATTGCAGTAACAAAATAATTATGTTCAATTTTTTCAAAAACAAAGAAGAAAGTATAAAAGTCAGTGATACTGTTTATATATCAATTAAAGCAAAATGGCAGGCTTTGTTTGAACAATGGCAAAAAAACAAAACAATTGTGTTTATATTTTGGTTTGAAGAATCAAAAAATGATGCCGAAACTTTTTTTAAAGATCTAACAGACGAATCTATCACTTTACTATTGACGAGAGAAGCCGTAACTCCACAATTAGCCGGAAAAATACCAGTATTTGCAGAACACTATCCACTGGAGAATAAAGAACAGGAGCAATTCAAAAAAATGAATTTACAATCAGTACAGATATATTCAAGTTTAAGCGAACCTATATTCAAACAATTCGGTGCAGAAAGAATTATTGATTTGATGAGTAAGTTAGGACTGAAAGAAAATGAAGCGATTGAGCATAGTTTAATTACTTCATCAATAAAAAAAGCACAAAAGAAAATAGAAAAAAATATCATAGTTGAACATACAGCACATTCGCAGGCTGAGTGGTTACAAAAAAATAACATTTTCTAAAACCCTTTACCAACAACCTTTTCAGCCAATTTACAAACAACTGTTTGTATAATGTCTGACATGAAGATTTGGAATTACAAATCCAAATCATATATATTTGCAATAGTTCTTTACTACACTTATCAAGAAAGGCAGAGGGTAATGGCCCAATGAAGCCTTGGCAACCTATTTCTATTTAATGGAAAAAAGGTGCCAACTCCACCCCGATTTGATCGGGAAAGATAAGTCAGATAAATGCTCAAATTATTATTCAAAATAGTTAAAAGCTCATCTGATTTATCGGGTGAGCTTTTTTTGTTTATCAACTAAAAATTTACGATAGACAGAAGCAACTCTCCCGATAACCTTTTTTGATAGTGAATGTAAATGTTAAAACAATATTTCATCATGTCTAAAATCAAAAAAGATGAGCAACAAACTTCAATTCGAAACATTACAATTACATGCCGGACAGCAAATTGACCCAACAACCAAATCAAGAGCTGTACCTATCTACCAGACAACTTCCTATGGATTTAATAATGCGGAACATGCTGCCAATTTATTTGGCCTGAAGGAATTCGGGAACATTTATACCCGGATCATGAATCCTACTACAGATGTATTTGAGCAACGTATCGCAGCACTTGAAAGTGGTGTGGCTGCAGTAGCAACTGGTTCCGGCCAGGCAGCACAATTTTTAGCATTGAATAATATTTTACAAGCCGGAGATAATTTTGTCACCTCTTCATTTTTGTACGGTGGTACACACAATCAGTTTAAGGTTGCTTTTAAAAGGCTTGGTATAGAAGTTCGTTTTGCTGATGGTGATGATGCCGAAAGCTTTGTGAAACACATAGATAAAAACACAAAGGCATTCTATCTTGAAACAATTGGCAATCCAAGATTAAATATTCCTGATTTTAAAAAATTTGCGGAACTGGCAAAAGAATATGACCTGCCATTGATAGTAGATAATACATTTGGTGCAGGTGGTTATTTATTCCGTCCATTGGAGCATGGTGCAAACGTAGTAGTAGAATCAGCAACAAAATGGATAGGTGGACACGGCACCACTATCGGTGGCATAGTAGTAGATGGAGGAAATTATAATTGGGGCAATGGGAAATTTCCACAGTTCACTGAACCATCTGAAGGATATCATGGATTGAAATTCTGGGAAATATTTGGTGAAGGTAATCCGCTTGGCCTACCCAATATTGCTTTTGCCATTCGGGCAAGAGTAGAAGGCTTAAGGGATTTTGGCGCTGCACAAAGCCCATTTAATTCCTTCTTATTATTACAGGGATTAGAAACATTAAGTCTTCGGGTAGAACGTCATGTTGAAAATGCATTAGCATTGGCTGAATGGCTGGAACAACACCCTTCTGTTGATTTTGTACAGTACCCGGGTTTAAAAAGCAGCCCTTATCATGAGCTGGCTAAAAAATATCTTACAAAGGGATTTGGAGGTGTACTCAATTTTGGAGTCAAGGGTACAAAAGAAAATGCAAGCAAATTCATCGATGCATTAAAACTGGTAAGCCATCTGGCAAATGTAGGTGATGCAAAAACATTGGCAATCCACCCTGCCTCTACAACGCATGAACAATTAGGAGCAGAAGAACAATTGGCTGCGGGTGTATTGCCAAACCAGGTTCGCATCAGTGTTGGCATAGAACATATTGATGATATAAAAGCCGATTTTGAACAGGCATTTGTTTCCGTTTTTTCAAATGAATTAGTTAGTTAACATGAATTCTATATTTCATTATAAAAAATCTTTTCTGCTTGAGTCAGGTGAAACTTTAAAAGAGTTTCACCTGGCTTATACAACATATGGTAAACTTAACAGTGCAAAAAACAATGTGGTTTGGATATTTCATGCATTAACAGCTAATAGTGACCCGATAGAATGGTGGCCCGGATTAGTTGGTGAAGGAAAATTCTTTGACCCAT
>JAHEMN010000047.1 GCA_024643645.1 Chitinophagaceae bacterium
AAATACAATTCCTCCGTTATATCTTTAATCTCTATGCCATTGGGAAAAAGATTCCATATTTTTCTTTTTAGAGTATTGCTTTGCGTTTGCATATTAATTCAGACAAATAAAGCAGCCAGCCAGGTTTCATTTTTTTACAATGAAACTGCCAGCAAATTACCAAATGGTGCATTATCTTTTTTTACTGATACAGCAGATGATCAGAGCTGGAACCGGTTTCTTACTATTGAAAAAAAATTAAACCCCTATCCTCAGAATAAATTTACGATCAGCTATAAAAATAAAATGGTTTGGCTGAAGCTGAAATTTGATAATATCGAATCGCTATCTACCCAACATTACCTGATGATCAGGAATCCGCACATCAATTATATTGAAGCCTGGTTATTAAAAAATGACAGCATTGCACAGGCCTTTCCACTTACCGGTGAAAGATTGCCTTTTAACACCAGAACAATAGATCATACCGACTTCATATTTCCATTGCCAAATGATAGTTTACGGGATTACAGCATGGTATTAATGATTGATAAAAGAAATGAAGTAGTAAACATACCTCTACATCTGCTGAGTGAAAACGGCTTTATACATTATACCCGAAAAAAAAATATGCTGGCAGGCTTTTTTACAGGACTGTTCTTATTCCTCATCATATTCATTGTATTTCTTTACTATAATATCAGGGAAAAGCTTTATATCTTCTATAGTATTTATATCCTTTTAGTGCTTATCTATATCTTCTGTGATTTCGGATATACATTAATGTTCATTTTACCCGAAAATCCATTTTTAGCTGACATTATAAGGCCGCTATCAATCAATCTTGCTACTCCGTTTTATATTTTGTTTTGTATGGAATTATTGAATACAAAACAAAACATGCCGGTTTTTTTCAGGTGGATGAAAACTTTGGTTACAATCACTTTCATACTTTTTTTTATAGCTCTTTTTTTTATAAAGGACCAGGGCAAGTTTCGGCCCACACTTGCAGCCATCACTTTTTTTATTACAAATTTTTTGATGATAGGCAATATAATAATCAGCGTTACCGGTATTATTAAAAAAATACCTTATTCCCTGCATGTATTGCTGATTTCGCTGATCGTTATAATTGGTTTTTTTGTGTTCTCACTTTATTTAAATACCCTTGTACCAGATACATTTATTACCAGTAATATTTTGAAGCTGACCATTTCCCTTGAGGTTACAGTCTTTGCAATGATATTATCGCTACGTTTCAAATCATATAAGTTACAATCAGAACAATTGCTAAGGCAGATATCTCAGCAACAGGAACAAATATTTAAAACAATAACAGATTACCAGGAAAAGGAGTTACAACGTCTGAGTAGTCTGCTACATGATTCTGTGGGTGCCCGGCTCTCGGGATTACGTTATAATCTTGAGTCCGGAAACGAAGATTCACAACAGGGAAAAAAGATCAAGAATGCCATAACAGAAGTAAGTGAGCTGGCCGATGAAGTTCGAAGCTTTTCTCATAATTTTTCTCCGGTCCTTCTGCAAAAAAAGGGATTGAAAAGAGCAATTGAACAATTTGTTCAGTCAATTAATGAAAGTGGCAAATTGAAAATACAATTTGAAATGATCGGTTCTTTGGAAAGAACTTCCTTCCGGTACGAACTGCTTATTCATAACATTGTTCAGGAACTGATCCAAAACATATTAAAACATGCCGAAGCCACAGAAGCCATTGTGCAACTTGTGATGGAAGAGAATATAGTTTCAATATACGTAGAAGATAACGGCAAAGGGTTCAACAAAGCAAAAATTAAAGAAGGACTTGGCTTTATCCAGATAAAACAATTGATTATATTCGTAAACGGGCAGCTTCAGTTGGATGCTGCTGAAGGAAAAGGGACTAAAGTTTCAATTGAATTTACCACATTACCCGATGAAAGAAAACATCCGGATACTGATAGCTGACGACCATCCCTTTTTTACAGAAGGTATAGTAAATGCCCTTCGCCCATTCCCTCAATATGAAATTGTAGCCAAACCACAAACGGGCAGCGAAGTAATAGCCGCAGTAAATAATAGTAGCCCACATGTTGTATTATTGGATATCAATTTACCTGAAAGAGATGGAATATCATTGGCCCGGGAAATTAAAAGATCATGGCCCGCCATTAAGATAATGCTTATCACCATGTATATGCCTGGTGACATTCAACTTTCTACCGATGCCCCTTATTTTGATGCTTATGTTTTAAAGAATTCAGGAACGGTGATCTTGCTTTCTGCATTAACCAGTATGCTTGCAGGTGAAAAATATTTAGATCCCAATATCAAAGGAACCAATCTCCATAGCGAAGATAAATTTGCCAGTCATTTAAAATTAAGCTCAAGGGAAAAAGAAATACTTCAATTGCTGATAGCCGGAAACTCCAATAAGCAAATTGCACAACAGTTATTTTTAAGCGAACTCACTATTAAGACCCACCGAAAGAATCTGATGAATAAAATGGGGGCACACAACCTGGCCGATCTTTTACGTAAGGGAAAGCAATAGGTCAATAATTAATCAGCCGTTGTAACACTTCATCTAACCTCGCTTTCGCTAAAAAATTTTTTTCTAACTCAATATTAAAAGGAACAGGAGTATCCAACGAAGCACAACGCATCATCGGTGCATCTAATAAATCAAAACAATTTTCTGAGATCCATGCTGCGATCTCACCACCGATACCGCCGATCAATGTGTCTTCATGTAAAATGATTACTCTTCCGGTTCTTTGCAACGCTTCCCGTATTGCCATATAATCCAATGGTAACAATGTTCGCAGATCCAATATATCGATTGAAATTTCCGGATGCTCTGCTGCATAATCTTCGGCCCAGTGCACACCGGCACCATAAGTAATAATGGAAACTTCATCACCTTCCCTTACATGCCTGGCTTTCCCTATCTCAATTTCATAATATTCTTCTGGCACCGATCCACTAACTGAACGATACAATGCTTTATGCTCAAAAAATAAAACAGGATTAGGATCATTGATAGCAGCAATCATTAATCCCTTTGCATCTATTGGTGAGGAAGGGTAAACAACTTTTAATCCGGGAGTATGTACAAACCAGGCTTCATTACTTTGGCTATGAAACGGACCTGCCCCAACACCTGCTCCTGTCGGCATACGAATCACCACATCTGCATGTTGCCCCCAACGATAATGGATCTTTGCCAGGTTATTGATGATCTGGTTGAAACCAACCGTTACAAAATCAGCAAACTGCATTTCCATCATACTCTTGTACCCTTCCAGTGATAATCCTAATGCAGCACCAACAATAGCACTCTCACACAACGGTGTATTTCTTACTCTTTCTTTTCCAAATTCATTTACAAACCCTTCGGTGATCTTAAAAGCACCTCCATACTCGGCAATATCCTGCCCCATCAAAATGAGGTTGGAATGTTTTTGCATGGATTGATACAGACCTTCTTTGATAGCATCGATCAGTCGGCAGTCTTTAGCCTGTAGTCCTGAATCTGAATATATTTTTGAATTATCAATGACTTTAACTGGGGACTGTTGACTATTGACTGTTGACCGCTGCGCATAAACATCCTCCATTTCCACTTCCGTATCCACCACCATTGGCGTTGAATCATATCCTATTGCCAGTTCACTTTCTATTTTTTCTTTGAATTCATTTCTGATATCAGCTAATTGATTTTCATTCACCACTCCACTATCCATCAAAAACTGTTCATAATTTTTTATAGGGTCTTTCATTTCCCAAAGTTTGAACAGATCGGGCGGAACATATTTAGTTCCACTGGCTTCTTCATGTCCCCTCATCCGGAAGGTCATACACTCTATCAAATATGGTTTTTGGTTGTTGATACAGTATTCTCTAACACCTTTGATTGTATCATATACTTCCAGTAAATTATTTCCATCGATCTTTACTCCTTCCATCCCATAACCTTTAGCTTTATCTATCAGGCTGATGCAACGGTATTGTTCATTTACCGGAGTGCTTAATCCATAGCCATTGTTTTCGATCAGAAAAATCACCGGCAGATCCCAAACTGCTGCTGTATTCAACGCTTCATGAAAATCTCCTTCACTCGTACCACCATCACCAGTAAACGCTAATGAAACCTTATGTTCTTTTTTTAATTTATAGGCCAGCGCCACTCCATCGGCTATGGCCAGCTGCGGACCGAGGTGAGAGATCATCCCACAAATATGATGAGCTGCGTTGCCGAAATGAAAACTTCTTTCTCTCCCTTTACTATAACCATCTGGTGCCCCCTGCCATTGTTTGAATAATTTATGTAACGGCATATTACGGGTAGTGAACACCCCAAGATTCCGGTGTAATGGCATGATCCATTCATCCTCCTGCATAGCTAATGTAGCACCAACTGCTATTGCTTCCTGCCCGATGCCACTAAACCATTTTGAAATCTTTCCTTGTCGCAACAGCACCAGCATTTTTTCTTCTATCATTCGAGGCCATAACATGGCTTTATAAAAATCAACAAGCTGATCGTTGGATAATTCTTTCCGGTCGAAGGTCATACTGCGAATTTCAGCCATTCGGCTTGAACTAACAAAGAAGGATGCTCAATATGCTAATTTTCATTTTCCTGTTGTCGCTTTTCTTCACGAAACAATGCTGAAGTAATAAATGTAAGCAGTAAACTGAATAAAAGCCCCCAGCCAAAGCTATCGATCATAAACCCTTTGACCCAGTCGCTTGCCAGCAGTACAGTTATTGTATTGATTATAAAAAGAAATAGGCCAAAAGTGATCAACGTAAGAGGTAAGGTGAAAAGAATGAGTAACGGTCGTAAAAATGCATTCAACAAACCCAACACCACTGCAAACCAAATAGCAGTGCCATATCCATCAACATGTACTCCGGGTAATATTTGCGCCAGTATAAATGCGATCGCTGCTGTAACAAGAAGGCGGATAATAAATTTCATCCATCAACTTACACAAAAATCAAACGACCACCAATTCATAAAAATCATCCGGCTGTAAATACTTTTGAGCAAGTGCCTGTATCTCTTCGGCTGTTATTGATTTTATGGTATTGATCGAATCATAAAAATATTTTTCATCCAGGTCATTGAGAATAATATTTTTCCAGCGGGCCATGATATGAAATGGGCCGTCCAGATCACCCAGAATTCCTCCCATCATATAATTTCTTACCAGCATTAATTCTTCCTTATCTACCGGTACATTGCGAAGAATTTCCATTTCCTTATATACTTCGGTGATCGCAGCTTCACAAACATCTTTTCCCGCCTCTGTACTGATCATCCAGGCAGATTGTTGAATATGATTTTGAAGATAGCTGTGAATACCATAAGTATACCCTTTATCTTCTCTTATATTGCTCATTAACCTGGAACCAAAAAAACCACCAAACAAAGTATTAAGCACCAATGCTTTCAAAAAATCAGGATGATGCCTGTTTGGGAAAGGCCTTGCAATACGAATGGAGCCCTGTGCACCATCCGGATCGTTGGTGATCCTTACCTTTTTTTCTGAAGCAAATTCAACTTTCGTTTGTTTTACCGGAATATCACTGAAAGGCAGATCGCCAAAATAGGTGTTTAATAATTGCTCAAGATCAGACGGCAGCTTACCTGCAACAAACATGGTCAATTTCCCTTCCCGATAATATTTATTATAGAAATCAACCAGCTCTTCATGCTCCAAAGCATCAAAGTTCTCTGCGCTACTATATTTTCCATATGGATGGTTTTCTCCATATAGATAAGCATCTATCAATCTTCCTGCAACAAAATCACTTTTCTTTAAACTTACTTTCAACCGTTGCTTCATATTTTGCTGATAGATCAACAGCTCTTCTTTAGGCAAAACAGAATCGGTGATCAACTCTCTAACCAACGGAAGCAGCTCTTTGATATGACGGGAAAGAGAATGCAGTGTGATCGTTGCCGTTTCATTATAGCAGGCCCTGTTAATATATGAACCATAATAATCAAAATGTTCATTGATCTGAAAGGCAGTTTTATTGATCGTTCCGTTACGTAATAAATAATTGGTAGTAGCAGCTACCAGGTTTTTATCCTCCTGAGAGTTGCCTGCCGCAAAAACCCACTCTGTCAATAATACCTGTTCTGCACCTGCATCTACAGCATAAACCTCCACACCATTATCCAGTACAAACTTTTGATAAGGCTTAAGGTTTAATTGAAAATCAACTGCATCAACTATATGCGGACTTTGTTTCCTGTCTATCATCTTATTTACTTCTGGTTTACCCTTTTAATTCTCTGACAAATAATAAATCGTATTGCTATTTTCATTTTTGAAAATATTTCTGCTTTCATCTAAAATATCCTGCGTAGTTACTGCGCTGTATTTAGCCAATTCAAAATTCATCCAGGCGGCATCACCTAACGTTTCATAATAAGCGAGGCTGGTAGCCCTGCTCATCACACTCATATCTTCAAATACGATCATGCTTTCAGTTTTATTCTTCACCTTCTGCAATTCTATTTCCATGATCACTTCCTGCTTAACCTGATCCAATACATTTTCAATTGCCTTTTCTGCATCTTCTAACTTTACCCCTTTCACTAATTTTCCATCGATAGCAAGTAACCCATTTTCAGTACTGCCAAAATGAAAGCATTGAATATTGCTGAATAACTTTTTTTCTTTTACCAATGTCTGGTACAATCTTGAAGAACCGCCGCCCCCAAGAATATCTGACAACAGATCCACCACATAATACCTGCCATCAAGCCTTGAGGGCATATGCCAGGTTTTATATAAAGCATCTAATGGAACATTAGCTTTTATGATCTGTCTTCTTTCTTCTTGCTGCTCCGGTTCCTGCGGTAAATTTCTTATATATTTTTCTCCGGATGGAATATCGCCAAACCACTTTTCTGCTAATTCCTTTACTCTTTCTACCGTTACATTTCCGGCTACAACCATTACAGCATTGACCGGAAGATAATGTTTGAAGAAAAAACTTTTGACATCATTCAAAGTAGCATTCTCAATATGCGACAACTCTTTTCCGATGGTCATCCAACGATATGGATGTTTTTTATATGCCAATTCCCGCATTTTATGCCATACATCGCCATATGGTTTTACCAGGTAATGCTCTTTAAATTCTTCGCAAACGACTTTACGTTGTGTCTCCAGGCTTTTTTCATCAAATGCAAGTGACAACATCCGGTCACTCTCTAACCAAAAAGCAGTTTCGAGATTTTCGGCAGGTAGTTGTATATAGTAGTTGGTAAGATCGTTTGTGGTGTAGGCATTGTTTTCACCTCCGGCAATTTGTAAAGGCTCATCGTAATTTGGAATATTTACAGACCCGCCAAACATCAGGTGCTCAAATAAATGAGCAAAGCCGGTTTTTTCCGGGTGTTCATCTCTGGCCCCTACATCATACATTATATTCATAACCGCCATGGGTGTGGAAAGGTCCTGGTGAACGATGACCCTTAAGCCGTTCGACAACGTAAATTTCTCAAATTGTATCATTCTTCTTTTTATATAGGATAATATTCAATGTAATAACAATTACACAAAATAAATAGTTTCAAAATCCCGTAAAATTATCGGAAAATGGCCTTTCAACAAGAATCTTGTGCTACAATATACTTTTAACCCTGAATTCAGCTTCCATTATAACTCCTTCTCTTCTAAAAACAATTTTAACTTTTTCGTTTGGAACCTGCAGGGCTATTTTATATTGATTCAAATTCTGAGAAAAGTTTTTATTTACTGCTAATACCTGGTCTCCTTCTTTTAATCCGGCTTCTTCTGCCGGAGAGCCTTTTGCTACATCCCCTACAAATATTATCCCTTCGATCAGATATAGCTCTACTCCGGAATATGAATAGTCAAATAAATCATGAAAATGAGTATTTGGAGAAAGATAAATATCCCCTTCAGCATAATTCAATATTACATTAAAACGCCGAAGTATATCATTACCGATCAATCCGCCCATATAGGGATAAGATGTTACATTATAAACATCATCAAATATAAAGACCGGAACATTTCTGAATTTATAAGGTCCCACTTTCACTTCTTTGACCACGGTTAATTCCATATCTACTTTACCGCCTAATCCTTCGCCTTCTTTTACCCACCTTTTTCTCTTGCTGTTGATGATCGTACTGTCCTCAACAAAATCTCTTGAAAGTAGCATGCAAAGACCGGCGCCCAGGTCAAATAAAAAACGGGAACTAATAGTCTTTGCATCTTTTATCCTTAATGGTTGGGTTACCAGCTTATTAAATGTTGGTTTTAACAAATATCCACCCCTTGGATACCTGATTGTTCCTTTTGTAAAAACACCAAGCATCAAGCTATCATAATCCAGTTTTAAAATATACCTGCTGATAAAAGAATAGCCGATTATACCATCTATTCTAACACCATAAACAGCAGTCAGAATAGCATAATCATTGATATGAAAATCAAGGCTATCAACCGAAAGACCCGGGAAATGTAATTTTTTATTGTATAAAAAACTAACCTTCCTTATTCCGGCAATTCCACGGATGGTTCTTTCTGTTGCTTCTGGTTGCATTCCCAAGTAATCAACGGTTGTAGAATCAAGTGAAATTCCACTGCTTCCGGTATCCAAAATAAAATTTAACGTATCCGGATATTCAGCCACTTTGGCCTGGAGGATTACAATGCCCCCTGTTAATTGAGTAAAAGGTATACTTGCAATCTCATATGATGGAGGATCAATAAACTCTTCCTGGGCATTTAATGAGGATGCAAGAAAAACCAGTCCTAAAGTCACAAACCATCTATATATTCTTTTCTTGATCATATTGGGCTCAATCGTATATTATTTGACATTTTTTTTATATAAAAAGATGCAATCAGCTATTGCATAGTTTGAGATTAGTATAAATTTAGTTGAATAATCAACTGTTTTAAAACCGTTTAACATAAATTCTGTTTTACAACTGTAAATTTGCAGCATGCTTTTAAAAGAACTTTATAATAAAGCCGGCGATTTCGGATTTTTAACGCTGGAAGAAGGTGTTTATCTATATCATAATGCCCCTTTGGCAGAACTTATGTTCGTGGCAGATGAATTAAGAAAAAAGCAGGTGCCACATGGTAAGGTAACCTGGCAGATAGACCGAAATGTTAATACTACTAATGTATGTATTGCAAATTGTAAATTTTGTAATTTTTATCGTATTCCCGGCCATGCAGAAGCATACATAACTGACATGCCGACCTATAGAAAGAAAATTGAAGAAACACTTAAATGGGGTGGTGATCAGTTATTGTTACAAGGAGGCCACCATCCGGATTTAGGCTTACAGTATTATGTAGATACCTTCAAACAAATTAAGGAAGAGTTTCCTCAAATTAAACTGCATACCCTCGGTCCACCCGAAGTAGCCCATATCACAAAACTGGAAAAGAGTACTCATCGTGAAGTATTAAAAGCATTACAAGATGCCGGAATGGACTCACTACCGGGTGCTGGTGCAGAAATTCTGATTGACAGGGTAAGAAGATTGATCAGTAAAGGCAAATGTGGCGCACAGGAATGGCTCGACATCATGCATGAAGCACATAAGTTGAATATTACTACTTCTGCTACAATGATGTTTGGACATGTAGAAACAATAGAAGAACGGTTTGAGCACCTGATAAAGATCAGAGAGGTACAAAACAAGAAACCAGCAGAAGCAAAAGGATTTTTAGCATTTATTCCATGGACATTTCAGGATGTAGATACTTTATTAACCAGGATCAGAGGCGTACAAAATCTAACTACACCCGAAGAATATATCAGAATGATTGCACTAAGCCGCATCATGCTGCCCAATATAAAAAACATACAGGCCAGTTGGTTAACGGTAGGCAAACAAACTGCTGAAATATGTTTACATGCAGGAGCAAATGATTTTGGTTCCATTATGCTGGAAGAAAATGTTGTAAGTGCAGCTGGTGCTCCACATCGATTTACTTATAAAAGTATACAGGATGCAATTCATGAAGCAGGGTTTGAACCACAATTAAGAGATCAGCAATACGAGTGGCGAAAAATTCCTGCTATGATAGAAGAGCAGATTATTGATTATTAAACACCCATCACCTAATGAAATTAATGGTGATCGTTTTTCGTTATTAATATTTTTATTTAACCGACACCGGGTTTGATTTTAAAAATGAATGTAGAATTTAAAATACTTTGTGTCTAAAAAGACCTTTATGGTTTGAGTGTATGAAAAAAACATTTAGCTGGTTCAGAAAAGTTGCGTTGGCAGAAGGAATATCATTTTTAGTTTTATTGGGAATTGCTATGCCTTTAAAATATTTTGCTGATATGCCTAAGGCAGTAACTATCGTTGGAAGTTTACATGGGGTATTATTTGTTGCCTTTATTGTATTAGCAAGAGAAGTAAAAACAGATTATAAAAAAGATCTTAAATGGTTGATAAAAGCCGGCTTAGCATCTGTTTTACCATTTGGTACAATTATTATGGATAAGGAATGGAGAAAGGAAGAAGCTGAAGCAAAAACGATTTAACTAAATATTTAACCTGCAAACAGTATTTTTAAGAAAAAGCAGCATGAAAAAAATATTTTTTTTAATAACAACTGCCGTATTTCTTTTTTCCTGCGGGAATAATGATGCAGAATCTACAGATAAAAATATAGATAGCCTGGCTGCTGCGCCCTTTTACTGGCAGGCTTATTTAAATGATTCTACCGGTAAACTGGAATACAGAAAACTGCCTTCAAATGATTCTATTTCTGCAAATTCAGTGATCAATTTTACAAATACAGTGAATTCAAATATCAAAATGGAACTGGTAAAACAATCGAACGACACGATTTTTATCAGAATACCTGATGCAATTTATCTTACTCAGCAGATGGGCTCTACCGGACCAACACTTTATTTATCTGAAGTAGTTTATAATATGACGCAGATACCGGGTATCAATGAAGTGAATTTTGATTTTGTACAAGGAGATCATGCTTCTCCCGGAACCTATAACCGAAATAGTTTTGATAATAACTAAAAATAAAACCCTCATTTATTGAGGGTTTTATTTTTAAAAACCTTTTATTCGGGATATTTTTCAACTTTATTGCTGATCGGTTTTACTGTTTGTAAATAAGCATATATCGCTTTAAGATCATCATCTTTCATACCTGCATAGAATGCCAAAGGCATAATAGTATTTTCTTTTCCGACTACGAAATTATAGGCCTTCTCTTCCCGGTAAGGAATAAATTTATTTAAAAACCTTTCTTCTGTCCAGGTTCCAATACCAGTAGCAGAATCGGGTGTTATGTTTGCCGTATTCACTTTATATGTTGGAAGATTAAATGTATTTCCACCTGCATACATCTTGCTAAAATCCATTTGACCTTTTACAAATTGGGTATGACAAGTGGCACAGTCTGCCATTGTGATAAGGTATTCTCCGTATTTTACCCTATCACTTTCTGGTGGTCTGATATTATTATCAACTGAAGCCTGAAGTGCAGGACCCGGATAAGCCATACTGATTGGAATCATTAATTGCCTTGCAGGTACATTATTTTTAATTGGTTTTAATGTTCTTAAATATGCAATGATACTTAACAGATCTTCTTTCGCCATCCTGTTTAAATTAACATATGGCATTATGGGAAAAAGAGTATCTCCTTTTTTATTAATTCCTTGCGTTATTGCCTTGAGAATATCATCATCCGTCCAGGTTCCAATACCTGTTTCATTGTCGGGAGTAATATTTTTAGCATATAATGTTCCCGGAATTGCATCAAGCATATTATGATCAAAAACTTCGCCTCCACCTCCTTCAGTTCCGGGAATAATAGGGCCTGAATATTTTGTAAAATCCCTTTTGCTATGGCAATCCATACATCCGGCTACATTGTTTGCAAGGTATGAACCCCGTGCCACAACTTTTTCTACTGAATCTTTTGTATTGTCTGCTTTGGGTTCAGAGCTGTTGTTACAAGACGTAAAGTTTGTAGCTGTCATAATGAAAAAAACCAGTGCTATAAAAGCAATTAACTTCTTCATAATGGTTGTTGGTTTTTGATTATTAAATTTGTTAATACAGCAAAAGGTAAAATAATTTCTGAAATACGCAATGTAAATTATTCATGAACCAGGCCAACACATTGCAAATCTTTATTTAGTATAACCATCTCAGCTTTATATCCAGTTAAAAGTTTACCAAGAAGATTACTGAGTCCCAGAACCTGAGCCGGGTAAAGACTACACATTCGAAGCGCCTCGCTCAATTCCAAGGTTACATGATTGACAAGATTTTGAAGGGCCTTTACCATTGTTAATGAAGAACCACTGAGAATATTTCCGGCCTCATATTTGTCTCCGGCTAATTGATGCTGATAACTGCCTTCTGAAGTTGTTGTAACTGCATCGGTAATAACAAAAAGTCTTTCTTTCATTATTTTTTTAGCAATCTGGATGGCAACATAATCAACATGGTGGCCATCAGGAATTATACTTGCCATCACTTTTTCATCATTCATTGTTGCTCCTACCAAACCAGGTTGCCGGTGTTGCAAAGGGCTCATAGCATTGAATAAATGTGTTACCGCAGTAATTCCATTTGCAAAACCAACTTTTGCTTCATCATATGTTGCATTGCTGTGACCGGCCGAAATAATAATGCCTTCTGATACTATTCTATCTATAATTATTTTATCACATTGCTCCGGAGCAAGGGTGATCATTCGAATGACTCCTTTCCCATAATTCAATAATTTATTCACTTCTTCCAAGGCAGGAGTATTTATCAATGACTCAATATGAGCACCTCTTTTAATTGCATTGATCCACGGACCTTCAAGATGCAAACCCAAAACACCTTCACCACCTTTAGTCCAGTACTCTTTTACAGCATCAATACATTTATAAAAAACTTCCATTGTATTTGTAGCAACAGTGGGTAAACAAAAAGCAGCCCCACCACTATTACAATACTCTTTTAATTTATACAATGAATCTGCTTCCGGATAAACAGCTAACAGTTTACCATAAGCACCATAGATCTGCAGATCAATAAAAGCAGGAGCAATTATACATTCATCAAATTGTTCTACATGAAGAGAAGAAGGTAATTCCTTTATTGGAATAAGACTTTTGATCTTTTTATTCTCTATTATAACGGCATGATCATCCAACCAGTTTTCTCCGGTAAATATGCGGTCAGCAGTATAAGCTTTTAAAGTGTTGAACATGATAGGTAAAACGATAATGCAATATATATTATCCTGTCACAAAACGATACCCCACTCCCTTTATGGTAATTATTTCCAGTGAAGGGTCTTCTTTCAGGTAACTGCGGATCTTGGTAATATAAACATCCAGGTTGCGACTGTTAAAGAATGAATCATTCCCCCAAAGAAGATTAAGAATATCTTTTCGCTCAATGATCTTATCTCTGTTTTCATATAATAAACGGAGCAACTCACTTTCACGGAAAGAAAGCTTACGTTCGTCTTTGCCGTTACTCAAAGTTTGCCTGTTCAGTTGAAAATTAAATTTGCCAATGGTAGCCTCACCACCACTGATCTTTGTATCTCCTTCTGTCTTATTCTTCAATAGATTTTCTATACGAACAATCAACTCTTCCATACTGAAAGGCTTACGCATATAATCATTACCTCCAAGCGAAAATCCTTTTACTACGTCTTCTGTCTGTGTTTTCGCTGTTAAGAAAATAATAGGCACTTCTTCATCCAGCATTCTTATTTCATCTGCAATGGCAAAACCATCTTTATTAGGTAGCATTACATCAAGCACACAGATATCAGGAGTTGTTTTTTTAAACAAGTCCATCACTTTAGCTCCGTCTGTTTCCATTGCTACATCATAGCCACGGCTCTCCAGGCTTTCCCTTACGATCTTACCGAGAAATAATTCATCTTCTACATATAATACTTTAGCCATACTCATACTTATTGTTTTACCCTTTTAGTGGGTTGAGGATTTAGGTAGCGTTATCGTAAATTTTGTTCCATCACCAGGCTGGCTGTTAACGGTAATAAACCCATTGTGCTGACGTACCACCTGCGCCACATAACTCAATCCTAATCCATAACCTTTTGCATCATGCGTATCGCCATGTGGAATACGGAAAAATTTATCAAAAACCTTTTCTCTGTATTCCGGAGCAATACCGATCCCATTGTCTTTCACAATTAACTCCACTGCATTTTCAGTTTCATTGATTGAAATTGCAATATCAGGCTCTGCCCTGCAATATTTTAATGCATTATCTATTAAATTAAATATCACACTTAATAAGTGAAGCCTGTCTCCGGGGACTGTTATATTTCCTGATGTATTCAAATGGACCTGGGCATTCCTTTTTTCCAGCTGCAATTTTAAAGAATTGATCACTTCTTCAACAATCGTTTTCAGGTCCAATGACTCAAACTTTAATTCCATTTCCTTTTTCTCGAACATAGAAAGCTTCAGTACCTTATCTACCAGCAGGCTCAGCCTTTGTAATTCATTGGTAGATATATCAAGATATTCCCGGGTACGTTCCGGATTATCAATGGCATTAAAATTCTTCAAAGCTTCAATAGCTACACCCACGGTTGCGATCGGCGTTTTTAGTTCATGGGTGATATTGCTGATGAATTCATTTTTTAATGCAGCCAATCTTCTTTGCTTCAATAAATTTTTATACAATAAAACAAAGGAAAGTAATGTAATGCCCAATAATAAAACAGAAAACATGATTGGAAGGGTGATCTGTCGCATTAAATAAGGAAATGTATTTCCCAATTGCAATTGATACGTTTCAGGATGTACAATACCAAGGGTTACTTCATTGAATTTTTCCGGTCCGGTTGCAACTGTACTATCGAGTTTTACTACAGAAAAAGGGACATTTATTTTCTCCTTTTTTAATGCTTTTGCTAATACTGAATCAATTTCTGTTACCCGTATCGAATCCTGCAACGAATCCACTCCATAAAGTAAATTAAAAAAATGATTCTCATTACCCGGTTCATTCCCTACAATTTCCTGTTCTATTATTGATGTATCGTTATTATGATCTTTAGCTCTCTTGTTCATAGAGATCACCATCCTTCTTTTAGGAGTTTTTCGCAACGAGTCTTTTAACTTATCTCCAATAATATTTATGGTAGAAACAATTTCTGTTTTAGGATTTTTTTTGAATCGTATTTTGGTATCTCCATCGTTTACAATGATCCTTACATCTTTATTACGGTTTGAATCATTCCAGTTTACGACATCAAATTTCAGTTTGGCCACCTGCAAACTCATAATGGATTCCTTAAATGCCATTTCTGTTTTGATAGCTAGCGAACTTTTCTCCCGCTGATAGTTCAGCAGTAACCAATATACCTGGAAACCAGTAATGATAGTTATCGCCACACCCATTAATATTGCTAACCAGCGGAATTTACTCATGTATCATAATTACACAACAAATGTAAATCAATATTGACGGCGATTCCAGAACCATTAACGTTTATTAACCTTAATGAAAGGTGACTTAACTTAACTTGCGGCTTCGCAGTTTTACATTTGATATAAATTTATCAAGCATGAAGAAATTAGTAGTAATAGCAACCGGTTTTCTTTTTTTGGTTTCCGCATCAATGGCCCAGCAAACACAGGGAAAAGTAATTTATGAAAGAACATCGCAGTTACAATTCAGTTTTGCAGGTATGCCCGGTGGTATGGAGCAACAAATGCCAAAAACTAGAATTGATAAATTTGAATTGACGTTCAGCAATAACCAATCCTTATGGAAACAGGCCGAAAAAGAAAATTCGGATGATGATGGCAGCTTTACCAGTAGTGGTGGTGCACAGATACGAATGGTAGTTGCAGGCAATGATGATGTACTGTATAATAATTTTGATACTAAGAAAAAGGTTGAAAAAAGGGAATTGTTTGGTAAAACATTTATCATCGATGATACATTAAGTGCATTGAAATGGAAAGTGACCGGTGAAACAAAAACTATTCTGGAGATGCCTTGTATGAAAGCAATGACAGAACGCATTAGTAAAAGAACATCAGTAAATATGGATAATGGGAAAATGACAAGAACAGAAGTTGATGATACTTCTACCGTAATTGCCTGGTTTACGAGTAGTATACCTGTAACCGCCGGACCAGCAGAATTTCAAGGGCAACTACCGGGATTAATACTTGAGATGGATATAAAAGATGGAACACAAAAGTTTAAAGCTATCAGCTATACAGAAAAAACAGACCTGGATGATATAAAAGAACCTAAAGGTAAAAAAAGATATACAGCTGCAGAATTTAAAGAAGAAAGAGAAAAAATGATGGAAGAAATGAATCGTAACAACCAGGGAGGTAACAGAGTTATGAGAATGAATTAACTGAATTGATACTCATCGTTTTTAGAAAGGACTTCTGTAGAAGTCCTTTCTAATTTGCCTTATATATTTTTCTGGCAAAATCGATTTATGAAATTACCACCATTACAATAAAATAGCATAAGATCAAATTTGAATTTCAATTTTTATTTTTTCGAATACTTGCGGAATGATCTTTTGCTTACCAGTTATTTCTGTCAGTGAATATTGCGTAATTTTATTAAACAACTGTAAAATATATATCATAGTGGAATTAATTAAAGATTATGATAACCGCAAAGAAATTAATTCAACAACTACAATTACAACCACATCCCGAAGGTGGGTTTTATAAACAAACCTATCGATCTAAACAAAATATCACTACTGAAGATGGACGAACAAGACATGTAAGTACAGCCATCTACTATTTACTGGAGAATGAAGACAAGTCACATTTTCATCGTATCAAATCAGATGAATTATGGTTCTTTCATTTAGGACAAACAGTAGAGCTCATTTCCATTCAAAACAATCAGTTAACAACTATGCTGCTTGGCAATGACTTTGAAAAAGGTGAACTGCCACAGGCAATGATCCCGGCCAATACCTGGTTTGCTGCCAAATTAAAAAGCGGCACTGGTTTTTCATTGGCAAGTTGTACAGTAGCTCCCGGTTTTGATTTTGCAGATTTTGAATTGGCGAAAGGGGGAGAGTTATTAAATCAATTTCCTCATCTAAAAGATGTGATTGAAAACTTCACGTATGAATAAATAAATATTTTCTAATTCAGCATATGTTTCATTTTAGATTTTTTTGGATGAAAAGAATTAGACAGTAACTAATTTTTCCCTTTTCTGACCGCATATACTTATGTAGTATAATCTTCAGCTATTAATTATATATTTAACTTCAGTTAGCCGATACTGTATTTATGTGCTATGTATAATTGCCTTCCCATTCTTCAACAACAAAACCAACCAACCATGACCACAACTGACAACAGTTTTTCTGCACTAAAACTTTCAGAAAGGATTCAATCCCTTGACGTGATGCGTGGAATCGTATTATTTGGGATCTTATTAATGAACATAAATGGTATGGGACTTGCCCATGCATATGGTGACCCCACCGTTTCCGGAGGTGCTACCGGATGGGACCTCTATACCTGGATAACTACCAATATGCTTTTTGAAGGAACGATGCGTGGCTTATTCTCATTATTGTTTGGCGTAGGTATGTTCATTATGCTCGAAGGGCTGGAGAACAAAGGGGCTGGTACTAAAGCTGCAGATATTTATTTCAGAAGGCTCATGTGGCTACTCTTTTTTGGACTAGTGCATGGTTACTTACTATTATGGACAGGTGAAATTTTATATCAATATGCTATAATGGGCTTTTTAGTTTTCTCTTTCCGTCATATGTCACCAAAGAAACTGGTACTGATTGCACTTTTCTTGTTTTCAGTTGGGGCCCTTTGGAATTATGCAGATTACAGAAGCGATGTCAAATTCATGGATAATGTTGAAAAAGTAAAAAAGTATAAAACAGAAGGAAAAGAACTGGACAGGGATCTGGCAGCTGTCAGTTATAAATGGGATAACCGGGAGTGGGATCGATCTGCTGCGGGAGTTGAAGAATATAATACGAATATGCAAAAAGGCTATTTAAGTGTTGTGAAATTTCTTGCTCCTATGAATAGAGAATTTGACGAAGACTGGTCATATCGCTATGACCCTTGGGATGTGCTGAGTATGATGTTACTTGGTATTGCTCTTTTTAAATGGAAAATTCTTTCCGCCAAAAAATCATTTCAGTTTTATTTGATAATGGTATTAGTAGGCTATCTGGTGGGGCTCTCCGTTAATTATTATGAAGTCAATCTTATTATGGATAATAATTTTTCTTTACTGAGTTTTTCAAAATCAAATATTACCTATGACTTGGGTCGGGTTGGTGTAGCTATGGGCCATGTCGGTCTTATAATGCTATTTTGTAAATCACCATTATTGAACTGGCTGAAAACAGGACTCGGTGCTGTTGGTAAAATGGCGTTAACCAATTATGTGATGCATTCCATTTTTGCAATGTTCATTTTTACTGGCGCTGGATTCGGACTTTTTGGAAAATTTCAACGACATGAATTACTATACATTGTTTTTTCAATTTGGGCTTTTCAGTTAATACTTAGTCCGATATGGTTAAAATATTTTCAATATGGACCATTGGAATGGACATGGAGAAACCTGACTTATCTAAAAAAACATCCATTTAAAAAGTAAGAATTAAACGAATTGAATGTAGATGTTTTGCAGGTATATGCGATTTTAAGTTTTATTCTCCAGTTTCATATTTTCAGGCTAAAAATCCTGCAATATATAAGCTGGAAGCGACGTTTATAGAAGGAAGACTTCCGTATCGCCCAACTGTATTAAGCTTAAACCGTACCCATGGAACCCGAGAAAACCTACACCTATACTGTAGTGCAGAAAACCCTGCACCAATTCAATAGTAAATACTGTCGAAAAGTCAACAAACTAATTTGTGTTATTTGTTTGTTGATGACTGTCAATTGTACAAATGCGCAGCCCTTTAATGCGCAACTGGCAACTATGTTAAATGATACGCTAAATACATATGTATCAATGATTCCGAATATAAAAGGAATGTCGGCCGCTGTATTTATTCCCGGGCAAGGTACCTGGACAGGTGTTACAGGTATATCTTATACCGGAAATCCTGTTACACCAGATATGAGAATGGGAATTGCCAGTAACACCAAATTATTTGTTTCAACAATCATTTTAAAGTTGGCAGAAAAAAACATTCTTAGTCTTGATGATCCATTAAGTACCTGGCTTCCTGTTTATCCAAATATAAACCCTGCAATTAAAATCAGACAATTATTGAATCATACTTCAGGTATATCTGATCCTTTATTCGTGTCGCCCTGGATGGATACAATCAACAATAATCCAACAAGAACATTTACATCTGCAGAAGTTTTAAGCTGGCTAGGCCCGCCAACTTTTCCTGCCGGCACTAGTTATGGTTACTCAAATACCAACTATATAATTGCCGGAATGATCGCACAGAATGCAACAGGCTATCATATCTCAAGGCTGATTCGAGACAGTATACTTACACCACTTAATATGAGTAATACTTATTATGATGTGGAAGAACCCATTGTGGGAACAATAGCCCATCGATGGTGGAATACGATTGATTATCATGACACGTCAAGGGTAGGACTTAATACCGCAGGAGGTTGCGCCGGTTCACTTTTTTCAACACCTGCCGATATGATGAAATGGTACACAGCACTTTTCAATGGACAAGTTATTAATGCCTCATCAATGAATGAACTGACTAGTTTTATTAATACAGGTAATCCTGTTTCGCAATACGGTTTAGGCCTTAGCAGAGATATAACACAAGGATATCCTTATTGGGGACATGGAGGCACTACATGGGGATACCGAAGTAAAATGATATATGATTCATGTCTGAAAGTATCCGTAGGAGGAATTACCAACTGTTATCCTTCGGGTATGGAGTCGGTAGTTTTTTTATTATACAGGGCAGTTAAAAATCATATCCCCGGTTGTAGCGGTGCAATTACAGGACTTACAATGGTAGCAGAAGGCACCAATTCAGTTACATATACTATTCCTCCTATTGCAAATGCCACTACTTATAACTGGACCTTACCATCAGGAATAACCGGTATTAGCAATACTAATAGCATCACTGTAAATGTTGCCTATGGTGCTGCTTCGGGCAATATTATGGTTCAAGGAGTTAACAACTATGGACCAGGCGGCTCTTTTACTTTATGGGTAACTGTAAATCCTGTTGTCCTGCCAGTAACAATTATTTCATTCACAGCTGAAAAATATAAAATAAATCAATCACTATTGCGCTGGACAGTAGCACAGGCCGCAAATCATACAGTTTATGATATTGAACGGAGTTTTGATGCTGTACACTTTGAGAAAATAGGAAATATCATAAGCAGTGCTAATACAAATCAAATAGCAAGCTATTTATATGTAGATTCTATACCTGGAACTTCAACAGTTTATTACCGATTGAAAACATCTGATGATAATGGAAGAGTTGAGTATAGTAAATTAATAAGTTTAAAGTTCGATTATGCTGATAAAATAATTTTGTTCCCAAACCCGGCATCCGAATATATTATTTTTGATTCTGAAAACTTTCCCAAAAAAGATATGACTTTAAGTTTTTACTCTTCCATTGGAGTTTTGCTGAAAACAGAAAGGGTCATTCAAAATAAAAAACAATATAGTATTAGTGACTTAGCCAATGGGATTTATATTGTAGAGATAAAAACAATAGACTTTTCAGTAAAAAAATTATTACTAATCAAAAAGTAAGTTTAATTATATCGGATTAAGTCAAATGAAATTTTATGAGCTAATCTATTTAATATTTTTATAACTGGCTGTAACCGGGTATTGCATTCCCGATTAATCGTTTCTTAGAAATTGAATTATAGTAAAGCCGTACACTAATCATCCTCACAATTTATTTTGTACATTAGTAATCTGTCAGCAGTTAAAAAATAGTTGAGCGAGATATTAACTACATTTCAGAATTACTATAAATATTCATTATTCTATTGAGATATTTTTAATTATCGAGTGACTTTTTTTTCTTCATTTTAAACTTCATAATATGACGAATCAAACCATTGATAATTTGCTGAATAAGATTAAAACATCCCGGTCCCGCATTTTGGCGGAATTAACTAACATATCTCCAGAGCAGGGTTTAATAAAAGTAGAACCCGACACATGGAATATACAGGAAGTAGTAGAGCATTTGGTATTGGCAGAAAGGGGTGGCTTTGATTTAATTACACAGCAGCAGAAAAATTTAGAATAGGAAAACCTGTGTG
This sequence comes from Chitinophagaceae bacterium, assembly GCA_024643645.1. Lineage (GTDB taxonomy): Bacteria > Bacteroidota > Bacteroidia > Chitinophagales > Chitinophagaceae > JJ008. The sequence goes on from JAHEMN010000047.1 coordinate 21,319, forward strand.
GACGGGAGAATCTGATAATGAAGGATTATCAATT
>JAHEMN010000178.1 GCA_024643645.1 Chitinophagaceae bacterium
ATATATAAAACTGCTGGTTAAAAATAGAGGAGTAGAATGTTCTTTTTGTCCGGTCTTTTCGGTTTGTATTCTTATTGCATTTGTTTCAGGATGTTTTGCCATAAAATTTTATTCTAATGAAATTACAGTTGACAAATATACATCCGTAGTAATTGAAGTATGAATTGATCAGAGTACTGCTTTCAATATTATTCGAAGACTCCAGATAATGACCATTAACCCTACACAGATTAACATCGTTCGTAATGGTAATTTACCGGCCAATCTTGCAGCAAAAGGTGCAGCAACAGCTCCTCCAAGCATTAATCCAATTATTACCTGCCAATGTGTAATTCCAATAAATGCAAAAAAAGATAAGGCACTGAAAAATGTTACAAAGAATTCACTGAGACTTACACTTCCTATTACATACTGCGGACTTCTTCCCTTTGCAATTAATGTACTCGTTACAAGCGGACCCCAGCCTCCTCCACCAAAGCTATCGAGAAAACCTCCGGCCCCTGCTAACCAACCTGCTTTCTTTACTTTTTTAATTTTCTTTTCTCTTTTGTAAGCCTGGTATAAAATTCTTATCCCTAATAGTAAACAATAAGCTGCTAAAAATGGCTTGATCAGATTTCCGTATTTATCTCCGATCCAAACCAAAGAACCGGCCCCTGCTATAGCACCCAATATTCCGGGGATCACCAGCACCTTAAAAAGTTTCTTATTTACATTTCCGAATTTATAATGACTGTAACCACTGGCAGCACTGCTGAATATTTCCGCAGTATGCACACTTCCACTGATTGCTGCAGGGTGAACCCCCAGGCTCATTAATATGCTGGTACTGGTTACACCATAACCCATACCAACTGCTCCATCTACTAATTGAGCAATAAAGCCTGCACACATAAACAAATAAAAGGATGTATCAATCTTTGTACTAACTGACCTTACGAGTGAATTCAAAGTGGCATAACCGAAATATTGATAAAGTGAAAAAACAATGATCAATAATGCAAAAGCAATAAGTGAAATAGTCGCAATCCTTTTCCATTTTTTTTCATTCCTGATATTGCCATGTATCGTTTCAACAGGCTTAGTTTGATCATTTATATCTGAAGTGTCATACTGAATTTCATTAATATCGAAAACATCATCAATTGTTAGTTTATCTGTACCTCTCAATATTTTACTTATTTCCCTTTCCGAATAGATCATATAATACTTATTTAAAAAGAACTGCAGCCACCGTTGAATTACTGGTCTCATTAATTAAAATAGCACTGCCGTTCTCATTAATTTTTTCGTAAGTATCATAAACTAACGGCGATGCTGTCTTCAACGTTGCTTTTACTACTTCATTCAATTTTACTCCATCTTCCGCAGATCGCTGTTGTAGTGAATTAACATCCAACTTATATTCAATATTTTTTACAACCGTACGTACTAACCTGCTGTTATGTTGCAATAAATATTTATTTCCTTGCAACAAAGGGGTTTCATCCATCCAGCATAAGATCACTTCTATTTCATTGCTAATAGTAGGAAGATTATCTGATTTAACAATTGAATCTCCACGGCTGATATCGATATCATCAGCTAATTGTATAACCGCACTTTGCGGAGCAAATACTTCATCTACTTCATTACCACCTATTTCAAGCTTTGTAACTGAAGTTTCAATACCTGCTGGTAATACTCTCACCTTATCACCTTTTTTATAAATGCCACTTATTATTTTCCCTGCATAACCACGGTAATCATGCAATTCATCTGTTTGAGGACGAAGTACCAGTTGTACCTGGAAACGGGCATCCGTTAAGTTTACATCCTCCTTAATTTCAATTTCTTCCAGCATTTTCAATAAAGGTTCTCCCTCATACCAGGAAAAAGCCAAAGATCTTTCCACTATATTATCTCCTTTTAATGCACTAATCGGAATATATTTCACTTCCTGCAATCCTAATTGCCTGGCAACTTCGGCAAAGTCAATTACTATGTTATTATAAACATCAATTGAATAATCAACCATGTCCATCTTATTAATGGCTACCACTACATGTGGAATTTTCAGTAGCGAGGCAATAATAGAATGACGTCTCGTTTGTTCCACTACTCCTTGTCTGGCATCGATAAGAATAATAATAAGATTTGCATTTGATGCTCCTGTGATCATATTCCGTGTATATTGAACATGCCCGGGAGCATCTGCAATAATGAATTTTCTCTTTGGTGTAGAAAAATAACGATACGCCACATCAATAGTAATACCTTGTTCTCTTTCGGCCCTTAATCCATCCGTCAATAAAGCAAGATCAACAGAACCATCTGCATTGTTCTTTGTTGATCTTTCCAATGCTTCCATTTGATCAATTAAAATATTCTTGCTATCGTAAAGTAATCGACCAATCAATGTGCTTTTTCCATCATCAACACTTCCTGCTGTAATAAATCTTAATAAATCCATATTCTGACCCGAAATGGGAAATTGTTTGTATTAGTAATACAAATTGTATTACTAAGTATTTAAAAAATAGAATAATAATTACTTACCAATTCTACATGGCAATTTAGAAATCAGAAATACCCATTCTTCTTTCTATCTTCCATAGCAGCTTCTGTTACTTTATCATCAATTCTTGTTTCACCTCTTTCGCTTATTCTTGTTGATATTATTTCATCTATCACTTCGTCAAGATTAGATGCAGAAGACTCCACTGCAGCTGTACATGTCATATCACCAACTGTTCGGTACCGTACTTTTTTAGACTGAATAATATCATTTTCAGAAATTTGTACATGTTCGCTCATTGCCACTAATTGCCCTTCATGTTCAATTACATTTCTGTCATGAGAAAAATAAATAGATGGCAAAGCGATTTTTTCTTTTCGTATATAATTCCAGATGTCAAGTTCTGTCCAATTACTGATCGGAAAAACCCTAACGTTCTCCCCTTTATGAATACGGCCATTATAAATATTCCATAATTCAGGTCGTTGTAATTTGGGGTTCCATTGACCAAATTCATCCCTCACCGAAAAAATCCTTTCTTTGGCTCTTGCTTTTTCTTCATCTCTTCTTGCACCACCAATGCAACAATCAAATTTGAATTCTTCAATTGTATCGATCAAAGTGTAGGTCTGCAACCAGTTTCTGCTGGGAAATTTTCCTTTTGGTTCCATAAGTTTTTTAAGTTGAATTGTATCTTCAACTTTTCTAACAACCAAAGTTGCTTTAATATCATCAGCAAGTTTATCTCTGAAGGCTAATGCCTCAGGGAAATTATGCCCTGTATCAACATGTACTAATGGAAAAGGAATTTTACCCGGAGCGAATGCTTTCCTGGCCAAATGCACCATAGTAATAGAATCTTTTCCTCCACTGAATAATAAGGCTGGTCTTTCAAATTGAGACTTCACTTCTCTGAAAATATGAATGCTTTCAGCTTCCAGTTGTTCTAAATAATCTAATCGGTATCCTTTCATATAAAAAATTTATTTGTCGATAATTTTAGTAGACTAATAAATGAAAAAAATATTTACAGATGTAACCCACACTCTTTTTTTGATGACTCCCACCACCATCGACCTGCTCTTGCATCCTCACCTGGTTCAATTGCTCTCGTACAAGGTGAGCAGCCAATACTGATAAAACCTTGTTCATGCAAACTATTATTGGGTACATCATTTTTTTTCAAATAGCCTATCACCTCACTATAACTCCAATTAATGAGTGGATTGAATTTATAAAGTTCCTTTTTTTCATCCCACTCGATCAAAGGCATATTATTTCTATTCGTTGATTGTTCACTTCTTAAACCAGTGATCCATACTTTAGCCCCTTCCAAAGCCCTGTTCAAAGGTTTTACTTTACGTATATAGCAACATTCTTTTCGATTATCAACCGACTCGTAAAAACTGTTGATACCTTTTGAATGAACAAATTCTTCCACATCAGCAGCATCCGGGAAGTAAACTTTTATTGATCTTTTATACCTGGCATTTGTTTTTTCAAGTAATTCATAGGTCTCATTAAAAACTCTGCCGGTATCTATTGTAAAAACTTTTATCGGTAATGATGTGCTGAAAATTGCATCAGTAATCACCTGATCCTCCTGCCCCAATGATGATGAAAAAACTGTTTCATCTGGATATACAGAAGCAATAACAGCAAGGCTTTCAGCTAAAGAACTCTTTTCTATATGTGTTATTACTTCTTTAGTCAACATCTGGCTGAGGTGTATAACGTAAATAAGGCTTAACAACTTTTACACCTTTCGGGAATCTTTTAATAGCATCTTCTGTTGAAACAGCTGGAACAACGATCACCTCTTCACCTGCTTTCCAATCAGCAGGAGTGGCTACACTATAATTAGCAGTTAGTTGTAATGAATCTATCACCCTTAACACTTCTACAAAGTTTCTACCTGTAGAAGCTGGATATGTAATGATCAACTTTATTTTCTTATCCGGGCCAATAATAAACAATGATCGAACTGTTTGTGTTGCATGTGCATTAGGATGAATCATATCATATAATGTAGCAACTGTTCTATCGTCATCAGCTATGATCGGGAAATTAACAATGGTATGTTGAGTTTCGTTGATATCATTTACCCAACCTTTATGCTGATCTAAAGGATCAACACTTACTGCTAAAACTTTTACATTCCGTTTTGCAAATTCGTCAGCCAACAAAGCAGTTTTTCCTAGTTCAGTAGTACATACGGGTGTATAATCGGCAGGATGAGAAAATAAAACACCCCAATTATTACCTAAGTATTCATAAAAATCAATATCACCATCAGTTGTTGCAGCTTTAAAGTTGGGTGCAGTATCTCCTAAACGTAATGACATTTTTCTGGTTTTAATTTATGTAAAAATAAGAGCATTCTATTATCCTACCAAATTAGTAGACTATTGTTTCGAAAAGAAACAACCATATCCAATTACCTGTTAAAAAATTCAGACTATGAGATCCTTAAGTGTACGATTTTCAACTATTTGGAGTGTGGCATCCCTTACTTCAATCATCAGATCATGAAGTCCACATTGCTTCTCATCGCAGTTTTTACAACGTTCGTAAAAATATAGGCTTACACAGGGAAGCATCGCAATCGGGCCATTAGTGAGGCGTATGATCGTTGCCATTTTTACTTTGGCTGGATCTTTTTTAAGAAAGTAACCACCGCCTTTACCTTTTTTACTATCAAGAATATCTTCTTTTTTGAGTTCTAATAAAATATTCTCCAGGAATTTTAGCGGAATTTTTTTCTTTTTTGATATTTCGGAAATAAGAACAGGACCTTGTCCATACTTTTCAGTAAGATAAGTTAACGCCTTAAAAGCATATTGAGATTTCTTAGAAAGCATATTTATTTCTAACCTATTGAATAACTAATGTATAATCTATTGCCGAATTCTTTTTTAACATAGCCGATACTCCACAATATTTTTCCAGTGAAAGGTCAATCGCCTTGATCACTTTATCTTCATTTTCTTTATCAGTTTTAATCTTAT
>JAHEMN010000179.1 GCA_024643645.1 Chitinophagaceae bacterium
TGGGATTTTATTTTTGTAACTAAGCACCATTATGCTTTAGAACTGGCTGCAAGGGGAAATAAAGTATACTTTATAAATCCACCAAGGAAAAAATTATCAGAACAACTTTTTATTAGTCCTGCTGGGGAGGTCAATAATTTATTTATTGTAGACTATTCAACGAAAATAAGAGGGCTTCGTTTCTTTCCTTCGTTTGTGATGCGTTGGGCTGATCGCCGCTTATTAAGGGCTATTGAAAAAAAGGCTGGAGTGAGGTTTGATGTGATATGGAATTTTGAAAATTCCCGGTTTTATGATTTTCTGTTTGCTTCTTCAGATGTGTTGAAAATATATTTTCAGGTAGATGAGAACCAGAATTTTCATCCGGCTAAGGCTGCAGCAACTGCTGATATAGCATTAGCCATCAATACTGAGATATTTGAAATTATTCGACCTCATAATCCGAATAGTTTTTTGATACCACATTCATTTCAGGGTAAGCTTTCTGAGTTGGCGAAAAAAGTAATTGAAGGTGATTATATATATAGGAGAACAGATGAACCATTACGAGTGATGTATATTGGAAATCTTCAACATCAGCATATTAATATTGATCTTTTTGAAAGAGTAGTTAATCAGAACAGGGAAATTAAATTTCAATTAGTAGGACCTTATGATCCTGAAAAGGCTCTATTTCAAAGATTACAACATTACCCACATGTTTGTTTTTTGGGGAAAGTACAGTCTAAAGAAATTCCTGCCTTACTTGATAAAGCGGATGCAGTAATACTAATTTATGATAGTGACTTTACTCAAAGTTCTCATAAACTTCTGGAATACCTTGCCTCAGGTAAGGCCATTATAAGTACTTATATGACTGAGCATGATACAGATGACTCCCTGCTATATATTAGCAGGTCAGAAGAAGAGTATCTTCAAATTTTCCGACAGGTACTTTCAGATATTGAAGTATGTAACGAACCTGGACGTATGCGTCGAAGGATTGATTTTGCCATGAATCACACTTATTCCAGACAATTAGACAAGTTGGAAAAATTGATTGACCAGGCAACAGAGAAATAAATTTATAGCAAAAAAAATTATTTGGTATAAGGCATGAAAAAAAAGAAAGTCATCATTTTCCTTTACAATCGTTTATTTGATCCGTTGATCCAATCCAACTTTTGGTTATATATGAATAACTTTTTGGATGATCCGGATAATCCTTACCAGTTTCAATTGATTACATACGAGGATAAACGATTTCCACTTACTGTTGCTCAACAACAACTGGTGGAATTGTGGAAATCAAAAGGCTTGCGATGGAAAAAACTTAACTGGCATCCCGGCCAGGGAATGATCAACAAGGCAAAGGATATTATTTCCGGTTTTTTTGCAGTAGCAGGTTTACGTTTCAATGGTTACAGGCATATCACAACGCTGGCATCAGTTGCAGGCAGTTTTGGTTACTTATATGCAGTTTTTTTGCGTATGAAATTATTTCTCTATCAATATGAGCCACATAGTGAATATGCGATAGATAATAAAATGTGGCCAGCAGGGAGTAAACAATATAAGATCTCACATTATTTAGAAAGAAAGTCTGCACATTTTGCTACAGTGATTGCTTCCGGTACCCGTTTTATGGAAGAACGGCTGAAACAGGAATGGAAAGTAAAAGGTGAGTTTGTAAAAATATCAACAGTAGCCAACCAGGATAAGTTTACTTTTTCACAAAAGGACAGAGATGAAATGAGGGAAAAGTTAGGTTTAACAAAAGATCAATGGGTACTGTTTTACCCCGGAAAGTTTGGGGATTTGTATTACCGTGAAGAAACAGCGTTTATGTACAAATGGTTACGGGAACTGGAGCCTAAACTTCATTTTCTTATTGTAACACCGCATACTGATGAAGAAGTAAAAGCACTGTTTGATAAGGCGGAAGTTTCGCCGGATTATTATACGATCACACACTCTGGCTATGAGGATATTCATAAATATTTTGCCGCTGCAGATTTTGCAGTAATTGCTGTGCCGCCGGGCCCTTCCAAGAAGTTTATTTCAAATATTAAAGTAGGGGAGTACTTGTGTGCAGGATTACCGTTTTTAATTACGAGGGGAATTTCTGAAGATTATTGGTATGCTGAAAATAAAAATGTAGGGGTGGTGGTTGATGATTTTAAAGAGGAGTATGTAAAGAAAGCCTGGCCATTGATGAAAGAATATTTTGAAATGGATAAGGACAAACTCAGAAAATATTGCAGGGAAGTGGGGATTGATTACAGGGGGTTTGACAAGCTGAATACACAGTTCCGGCTGGCAATGAGTATCCTGGTTGGTAAAAAATAAAGAATTATCAAACAATATATAAATTCTAGAAAATGACAGCTGATCTCAATAATCAATCAGTGCTGGTAACCGGTGGCACCGGTTCATTTGGAAAATCTTTTGTACAATCAGTATTACAAAACTCTCCAAAAGTGAAAAGGCTTGTAATTGTAAGCCGTGATGAGCAGAAACATCATGAAATGATGACCGATCTTTCACCTGCTGAATATCCGGCATTGGAATATCGTTTGGGTGATGTAAGAGACAGGGATAGAATGATGGAATTGTTTCGTGGGATTGATGTAGTCATTCATTCTGCAGCAATGAAGCATGTACCTGCATCGGAGATGAATCCAATGGAATGTGTAAAAACCAATATCATCGGTTCGCAAAATGTGATAGATGCTGCAATGGCCAATGATGTAAAGATCGTTGTAGCATTATCAACGGATAAAGCATCTTCACCTTCAAATTTTTATGGGGCTTCAAAACTTTGCCTGGAAAAGCTTTTCATTTATGCTGATTCACAAAAGAGGGAAAATAATATCCGCTTTACAGTTGTCCGTTATGCCAATGTTTTTGGATCAAAGGGGTCTGTTATACCATTTTTTCTGAAGAAGAAAGTACAGGGATGGTTGCCGGTTACAGATCCGGAGATGACCCGTTTCAGTATTACAATGGATGAAGCACTTGGTCTTGTATATTATGCAATTAAAAATGGTTGGGGTGGTGAGATCATTTTGCCGGTTTCCAGTTCATATAAAGTGGGTGATGTGGCAACTGCTGTTGCGCCTGATGCAGAGCAAAGAATAATTGGTGCCAGGGCAGGAGAAAAAATGCATGAATCCATGTTCACCGAAATTGATGCGCCTAATACGGCACAGGTGGATAGCTATTATATCATATGTCCAAATCCGGGTACAGCTTCCTGGAACAGGAATGATTATTGTGTAAAAACCGGTGCCAAAGAAGTACCGGATGGGTTTATTTATAGTTCGGAAAGAAATACAAGCTGGTTAACGATTGATGCTATTAAAGAATTACTGTCAAAATCCGGTAATTAAATTCGAAAACATTTGAATACTGATACAACTCCATTGATCTCAGTTATAATGCCTGCCTATAATATGTCAAGATATATTGCAGACAGTATACAATCGGTAGTTGAACAGACCTATCCCAACTGGGAGTTGCTGATCATAAATGATGGAAGTACCGATAATACAGCGAAAGTTGTAAAAAGTTTTTCAGACACAAGGATCAGGTATTTTGAAAAACAAAACGGTGGAGTAAGTTCTGCCCGAAATGTTGGTCTGGATAAAATGCATGGTGATCTTTTTTGTTTTCTGGATGCAGATGACCAGTTGCCGGATTACAGCCTGGCAGCAAGGGGCTCCCGGATGAAGGAACAACCTGAGATTGATATAATGGACGGAGGTGTAATGATCATGGATGGAAAAATGGATGAGGTGAATAATGTATACTGGCCTTCTCATACTGGCTTAATTGCCAATCTGTTTATTCGGGTGGATGAAAACTTTTTTTTTGGTCCCAACCTGATGTTACGAAACAGGAATATTTCCTGCCGGTTTAATGAAAGAATGACACACCTTGAAGACCTTTGGTTTTATACAGAGCTGGCCTGGAAAGGAAATCTAAAATACGACCATGTCAGTGATGTTGTCTATCATTACAGGCGGCATGAAAGTTCTGCCAGTTCAAATCTTAAAGGAATTGAAAAGGGGTTTCATGAATATTTTAAGAATGTAAGTGAATTGCCGGGTATTACAAATGCCCAATTAAGTTATTTGAAAAAAAGGATAAGGCGAATTCTATTCAGGTCTTATATTAAGAGGGGAAATATTATTAAAGCAATAAAGATTTTAAAAAAATATTGACATCGTCTTTCGTTCTATTTAATATTAAGTAATAATTTACTTGACAAAAATTCATGTCCAGATATCTTGTTTAATAAACAAAATCCTTTAATCAATTTTAATAATAATGAAATATAACTTCATTTTTATCGATACATGTAATATGTGTAATGCGCCTACTGCCAATCATAAAATACTTGGGAAAAGGCTTAATAAATCGCAGGGCAAAAGACCATGGAAGAAAACTGGGATCACTACAACTGTTATGAAATGCAAAAAATGTGATCTTATTTTTTCAAATCCACAACCAGTTCCATTAAATATTCAAGACCATTATGGCATACCACCTGAAGATTATTGGGTAGAGGATTATTTTAAAGTTGATCCTGAGCATTTTTCTCATGAAATTAAAATATTCAAAACATTATTGGACTTTAAGTCTAATATGAAAGCATTGGATATCGGTGCAGGAGTTGGTTTATGCATGACAGCTTTAAAAAATGCTGGATTTGATGCATATGGATTAGAAGCCTCCCTTCCTTTTTACGAAAGAGCAATTTCTAAAATGAAAATCCAGCCTGAAAAATTAAAATTTGGAATGCTTGAGGACTTGGATTATCCGGAAAATGAATTTGATTTTATAACATTTGGAGCAGTGTTGGAACATGTTTATGATCCTTCTGCATCTCTTAACAAAGCTTTGAAGTGGATAAAACCAGGCGGAGTGATTCAAATTGAAGTGCCTTCATCAAAATGGTTGATAAATAAAATTTCCAACCTATATTATACACTCCGGGGTTCTGATTATGTAAGCAATATCTCCCCTATGCATGTGCCATTTCATTTGTTTGAGTTTGGATTAAAGTCCTTTCAGGAAAACGGACGAATCAATAATTATGAGATTGCGTTTTATGAATATTTTGTTTGCCAGACTTATATGCCTCGTTTTCTGGACTTTTTTATTAAACCTTATATGAAAAATACAAATACCGGGATGCAACTTAGTATCTGGCTTAAGAAAAAGTAATACTTCATCAAATCAACTTTGGTTTACTTCTTTTGATTAAGAAATATTAATGAAAAAAATATTATTCGTTTCAGTCGCATTCCCGCCAAAATCTGATCCGGAATGTTTACAAACTGCAAAATATTTTCATCATCTGCAAAAACATAAGAACTTGCAGATCGATGTTGTTACTTCTGCTGTCCCTACTTTGTATATGCCATATGATCAACATCTTGAAACGTATGCAGAAGGGGTGAATCAATTGGTAGCTGTACAACTAAGAGAGAACAGGTATATTAA
>JAHEMN010000048.1 GCA_024643645.1 Chitinophagaceae bacterium
CTTTAATAAAAGTAGAACCAGATACATGGAATATGCAGGAAGTAATAGAACATTTGGTATTGGCAGAAAGGGGTGGCTTTGATTTAATTTACACAGCAGCAGAAAAATTTAGAACGGGTAACCCTGTGTGGACTGGAGAATCTGAAAATGAGGGATTATCAATTGAAGAAGTGATTGAAAAAACCTGGAAGCCAAAAGAGAAGGCTCCGGAATCAGCTACCCCATCAGGTAAATGGAGTCTTGGTGTTTGGTCTTCCCATTTTCAAAACTGTGATGATCTACTGAAGAACTTAAATCACATTCTAAAAGGCTTACCATTAAAAGAAGTTGTTTATCCTCATTTCTTATGTGGTCCTTTGAATGCTATTCAAAGATTGGAGTTTATAAGATTTCATATTGACAGACATTTCAATCAAATCATTCAAATAAAAAAGGACATTGGTATAAAGAGCTAGCATTTTTTAAAGTTTGATATTGCAATTACTATTTTTCAACATGATAATTCGCAGGTGTTTTATTTTCCTTTATGATCCTTTGTAACTGTCTTGCGGTTTTAAATCCGCATTTATTGGCTATATATTCAATGGTGTATTCCGGGTTATTCAGCATTGTTTTGGCAAACTCCAGCCGCAGCATAGTAAGATATTCAAGAATCGTAGTCCCGGTTTTTTCTTTAAAAACACGGCTTAAATTTCTTGGACTCATCGCTACCAGTTCTGCCAGATCTTCTATAGAATTATCGTCAGAGAGATGATCAATAAGATGATCTTGTACGACATGTATACTTGGATTGATGTGATTACGGTAGTCGAGGTAAATACTGTTTTGTGTATGGTTTTGGCTTCGCCTGTGATATACAACCAACCCTCTTGCAACTTTGTGAGTAAACAAGGCTCCTTTTAACTCTTCCAAAATAGCCAGGGATAAATCAATCCCCGCACTAATTCCTGCACTTGTATACACATTATTACTCTTTTTATAGAGAATATCTGAAAGTACTTTAGCCGTTGGAAACTCTGCCTGCATCTCTTCAACCCTTCTCCAATGCGTGGTGCACTCGGTATCTTTCAATAAACCTGCATGCCCTAATGCAAAAGCACCATTACATATAGAACAAACAAAAACTTTGCGGTCGGCACTTGCTTTCAGCCAGTTAAAAAATTCCCGTTCGGCTTTAAATGGAATGCTGCGAACATATTTATCATCCATTCCTGGCATAAAAATATAATCTCCTTCTCCAAGTTCAGCCTCCTTATAGTTTTTAATATTAAAGAATGGAAGCCCGGAAGTACTGGTGATTTCATCCTGGTAAGAATAAAATTCAAGTGACAGTTCGTAACCGTAAAATTTTGCTTCTGTAAAAACCTGAAGCGGTCCGGCCAGATCTAATATTTCAACAAAATGAGGAATAATAAAAGCAAATTTTTTCATACTTATTTTTTGAATCTGAGGCGTTAGGATAAAGGTAGTCTGTAATTAAAAAGCATTAAATAAATTATGCTCAAGACGTATAAAAAATCCATTGGGTGCAGTACGTAGTAAAGTAGTTTTTAGTTCTTTTCTGTAACCAAGATCTATCCTGCTTTGGCTATTTAAAATCATTTGTATAGATGGAGCGATATCCATGTAGTAGTTTCCTGATCCAAGATTTAACTGGCTTGAAAACTCAACCATCAGGTTAATATTGGTTTGCCTGTAGTCCCTGTATTCTTTTGGCATCATCAGTTTTCCAATGGAAAGGGTATAATTAGCAGCCTTCCTTTCTTTCATTCCATATTGAAATTTGTTGTTATTGCTATTATCACTAGCATTCAAAAATGATACACTTGATGACACCGCAACTTTTCGCAACAATTGCGTAGCTACCAGGCCAACTTCAGCTCCGGTATTATGACCATACAAGTCAATCTCGTCCTGGTGAATATCGCTGTTATTATAGCTTACCCTCCCAAATGCAGCCATGCGGAAATGCTGCTGTAATGCATCCTTACTCAAAAACCGGTATTTGACATAAATGCCTGCTCCCTCATATTTGAAAATGTCATTACGGTTACTGAAAAAAGTATTCGCATTTACCATGAGCTTCTTAGAAATACCTACCATGATCTCAGGAATCATATGATAGTTTATCCTTGACGAGTTCACTTCATCCATAATTGTATTATCCACTCTGAAACCAATACTTCTTGCCGCTCGGTTGCTCGCCGGTTCGGTAACAGAGAATAATTCCTGGGAATTACCTGCTACAACGAAAAGGATAAACACTATTAAGAGATTACTTTTTTTTAGGTAAAGCTTCATTGAATTGATGATTTAAAATCTGACCTATTAAATAGTTACATGATAAATTCCTGCAGCGGAAGCGGAGAAACTGTTTTGTTTGTATTCTTTTGATGAAACAAATCCTTTATCCAACACTTTTATCTTTTGGGGTCCGTTCAATGACTGTCCTGTTGGATTTACAAAAAGAAAGGTCTTATCGCCAATTGTTACAGGTTGATTGTTTTTTACCAGAATATTATTGAAATTGATTGTAGCAATGAAACCGGAAACAAAAAATCCGGCACTCTCAACTTTCTTCTTTATCAAATCAAAATCTATCGTACTATTCCCTTTAAATGATATTTCAAATGTATAGGTCTTTATGTCTGCATCTACCTTGAGAACAAAATCAAGTGTTTTTAAAGCTTTGTAGATCGAGTTGCTGCACATGCTGCAAGTCAGACCACTTGCTTTTAATGAAACACTGATAACCTGAGCATTGATTGCCATTGAAATACAAAGGGCGATTAATAAGAAACTTTTTTTCATTTTCATATTTTTAATGATGTAAAACTATCCCTGATCTTTGCGAGTTTATGGACAGTCTGCTGTCAAAAACAGACAATCCGGTACTCACCATTACTGAACTTCAGTTATTGGAAATAGTTTTTTAAATGCAAAATGATAAACTTCTGTATTGCCTGTACTCACCGGATAGGCATTAATAAATAACCACCCTTCTTTGCCCATAAAATTCAAAGCATCAATGATGGTATTGAATTTTTTTAATTTCCCATCATAGGATTTAAGCCGGCTGTCTGCCCAAAAGCTTCTTTCTTCACCAAAGTCAATGGAGATGGTTACCTTATTACTGAGAAGCCTTGGGGAGGCAATTACCTGGCAATACTGTTCAATTATTGTCGTATTGGTCTGTGCAAATGCACCTAGTGATGCCTGTAGTACAAAAACCAGTATGAATATTTTTTTCATGATTATTTATTAAATGTTTAGAAGAATAAATAAGCCACTCCGCCATGAAGTGGCTTATCGTTTAAAAATGATACCACTATTACTTACAATCCTTACAAGTACAATTGCTGCCACAGTTACAGTTTTCGCAAGTACAATTTGGGTTAGCACATTTTTGTTTGTCTTTTTGAGTAATGTTACTCATGTTGAATGCTGATTTCATAATTTTTGTTTTAAATTGTTTTAAATAATTTGATAGAACAAAAATAATGTCAGCTTAACAAGTTGTTGTTACAGCACTTTGGGTAAGTGTTACAGAATTTTGGGTTGATTTTGCCAGATGGTTTTGAATGCCAGAATTAACTTTAATGTTACCGCCAAGCATTAATACAAAGCCATTTACTTTTGAGACCGTTAAACAAGACGCCTTAACCAACTGGGCAAATGCATTATTTTCCAACGGACATAACAAATCAAGCACTTTTGTAAAACAGCCGGGGGTAATAAAACTGATATTAACTCTAAACTCAAATGGCCGAACTTTGGGGGGGCTTACAATCTGGCAAACTTTATTCTTTATAGTTTATACTAAATGAAAGAAGGGACTAATATTTTATAGAAACGTTTCAACATTCATTTTGAAGATGTCAAAAATTCGGGTTTTAGATCACTTTAATTTCCAGGGCGGATTAAGTCTGTTGTCACCTGCATAATATAAGATCAATTGATTATTGTCAGGATCTTTAACTCTTGCTTCTCTCCATAACCATCTTTTATCATTTGGTATTTCTTCAAATGCCATGCCTTTACTTATGAGTTCATGAATATACTCATCCAGATTTTCGCACTCAAAATAAACATGAATACCCTCACCTGTGGGAAGTTTTTCTACCTGCTGTACAGAAAATGTTGAGTTCCCATCTGTACATTCAAACCTTGCATAATGCGGTAAAGACTCCACAATGAGTTTCAGTCCTAAGGTCTGGTAAAACAGAATCGACCTTGCCACGTCCAATGACGGAACCGTTATTTGATTTAAATTCATTTTGATAATGTTACTTATTTTTAAGTTAGTAAATACATACCTGCCCTTGTCCAACAGGCAAAACAGAAGCAATTATATCTTTTCTTAACTTTTTACTATAGAGATTTTCAATTGCCCAGCCCATTAGATCAACGGCTGCTAAACAGCCCGCTGCTGTACCGATATTACCGTGTGTTACCAGGTGTTTATCTTCAAGTACATCAACGTTGTATCTTCTCAGTTCTGCATATGCGGAAGGATACGTTGTAGCTGACAATCCTTTTAAGTACCCTAACGCCGCTATGATTAATGCCCCGGAACACATGGAACATATGATTTGTTTTTCAGGATTTAATTGAAAGCGGCTGAGATATAATGGGTCTATACTTACGTTTCTTGCACCCTGGCCACTTCCAAAAAATACAAGATCTGCATCATTACATTCTTCGATAAACCCATGGGTATGCAATTTGATTCCACAAACAGATGTATGAATGATTTCAGTCCCTACTATCATTACCTGAAAATCTTTGTCAAAAAACTTTATACGATTAAGCAGGTCCCATGTTAAAAAAATATCAATGTCAGTGAATAAGTCAAAACATACTAAAACCGCTTTTTTCATAGTCAATAATTCTTAATACTTTTTATCTGCAATTCTTCCGAAGTAAATCCGAATATTGGAGGTGTTTTTACATCAAGCATATTAAGATAAATGTATAGTTGATCCCGATAATGAATTTCATGTTCAACCATTGCACGAAGTCATTTCCATACAACAATTTATTCGCCGCCGGGCAAGGTACATTTTCGTTTCAAGTCTTCATCACAGAGATTGCTGAAAATGACAATCGATTCACGGTGCATGTTGCTGAAATATTTCATAACCTCGTCATAGCCATCAGCTATTTCTTTACCGCAACCTTGGCAGGCACTTTGCCTGGTCGCATTGTTCTCAGCAAACAGGTAACGTTCAGTCGTTGCAATATGCCTGATTTGATCACCAATTGTAAATTTTCCCTGCTTATAGCTGAAGTCAAGATGCTCGGATGAAATTACTTTTATAAGCCGGTTTGTTCTTTCTTTTACCCGTTCATAATACCCAAGAAAAACCTTTATTGTAGTTATTTCCACGTCTTTTATTCTTTAAGTTTTGCATAGTTTTTACGTGGTGATGTTCCACATGATAAATTGTATTGTACAGCATTTCCCTCATGCTTAAATTTCCCAATAATGGATGCGGTATCCTTAACGTGTCAAGTTCCTGTTCTGTAAAGTTTTCAATTTTTGAGCACACCTCACTTACTAAAGTTGCCAGTTCGTTACACAATAACTCTCCTTGACTTATTGGAATAAATCCAGGCACAAAGCGATCCGGTGCTTTTCCTCCTTCTTTAAATTTTTCTACATATTTATTTGTCAATTCTTCATAGCTACAACCTGATTTGGCAGTCAGCCCAAACTTTTGCTCGATTATTGATTTAGGCATATTGAAAACTTGTACAAGTACTTCTACACAAAGCACAATGTGTTTCAACTGCTGGCCTGCCGTCCATTTTTGTTGGTAGCCAAATAAATAATCTTCAGGAGACAGTTCATTCATATACTTTATAAATGAATTGTACTTATCAAGGAGTGAACTAATGATTTCCTGCTTGTTCATAAAAGATTTTTGATTCATAGTTTTTTTGAGCTTAATAGATTTGAGCTATTAATCTAATAACCTCCTGTGATAATTGATTTGACCTAGATGATAGGTAAGATGTGTAGCAAGATGAACCAACAGATATTCAATTGAGGTCTTTTTCTCAAAAACCAATAGGGGATACTCATTTTCCAGTTCTTCAACAGTAAGTTTGCCAAGTGACTCTTCAACTACAAAAATGGTATTTTCTATCATTCCTATCAATTCGTCTCTCGGAATATTTTTAGTAGAAAACTCCAATGGCCTGTTTCTGATGTAATTTGTCTTTCCTATTTCAGCCCCGATATAAGTGTTAAGATTTCCAATCAGGTGTAAGCAAAGGTTCCCGGCTGAATTCGCTATCTCTTTTTCAATGTTCCAGATTGCTTTTTCGTTTTGATACAATTCGATCTCTTTTTTCAGTTTAGCAAGATCCCGGCTGAATAGTTTTTTCAAGGTTTCAATGATCATTATTGTACTATTAATTTTTGTGATTATTTTTTATCAGTTGCATACTCATAAAAAATTTCGGGCCAAGAAAATGAGGAAGGGGTAGGTAGTCCATATTCAAAGCCAAGGCGTATCATTATCAATTTTTTCTGAGGACAGACATACAAATACTCCCCTTTATTACCCATACCAAAAAAGTCATTTTTATTTTCCCTGCCACTCCGGAACTTACCCCACCAGTAGCCACTGTAAAAGATGTTGTATTTCGGCAGATCATAATAATCTTCAGGTTTATGCTCAGGTTGTGTTGTTTTTCTGATCCAGTCTTCAGGCACCACTTGTATATTATTATATTTACCATTATTTAATAATAGAGCTGCAAACCGGGCATAATCAATGGCTCGACAATTAATACCGCTTTCCATTTTTTCAAATCCATGTTCATCAAGGCTCCAGCTGGCATTGCCACCTCCCATTGGTTTCCATAGTTTTTCCTTCATATATTTTGAAACTGACATTTTTGTTGTTCTTTCTAATATCAGGCCCATTAAAAGAAGGTTGTAATTATTATAATGCCAGTGTTTTCCCGGAGCCTCTTCAATCCGGACATTTTCTATTACGGCTTTTCTTAAATCAGGGCTTTGATAGGTCATATCAGCATCAGAAGGAAATCCATCTTCAGAATAGACCAGGCCCGAACTCATCGTTAACAGATCTTTGATTGAGATATCGGCAAAACGGGTGTCTTTGTCTGCTAATTCGGGAATGTAAGTTGTGATCTTAGCTGAATCACTTTTGATGTACCCTTCTTTAATTGCCAGACCAATCAAAACACTTACAAATGATTTGGCAATAGAGAAAGAAGTGAACGTTGAATTTTTATTAAACCCATTAAAGTATTTTTCATAAACAATAGTATCATCTTGCAATACAAGAAAAGCAGTTGTTTGTGATCTTTCCAGGAATGTATCAAAATCATCTTTGCCGGAATACATTTTTTTCAGGTATTCGGTATTTTCAAATGCCTTGGCTACGGTTTTGCTTTGTAATGAATAATTAAGAACTCTTGGTTTATCTGCACCGCTGATTGCTCTATTCTTAAATATCTTATAATCCATAACTGAAGCGTCACCACCTTTACATCGACCAATCAAAGTACTTGTTTCTATTTTTGATTTTTTAAAGGCCAATCTCTTATTCAAATCAACTCCGGATAAATTTACCGGGTCAGTTTTATTAATTCCTTTCAACAGCACTTTCTGAAACTGGTCAATATTGTTATTTTTTTCTGAATTTAAAAAGGGGTATCTAAGTTCTTTGTTATTTCCTTTATCATAGCGAATCACCTGAACAGACATCTCTGCATTTCCATTCTTCCAATTAACTGGAAGTTTGTCCATTGGTATTTTCATTTCAATAGTATATCCATCAGTATTTTTTTTAAATGCAGAAGTCCAATCAGAAGCAAAAGAATTGCTTAGGTCTTTTCCTGAATTTAGTGCCAAGTCAATTTGATTACCCACCGCATCTACCCTAAATACATATGCAACGACCCCATCATTATAAGTATCGATGCAAAAAGCAACTGATTCATTTCCCAGCATAGTTTGATCATCCTTATCCAATTTTACTGTTGGCAAAGTATTGAAGTCTTTCACTTTGCATTCAAAAGCTACATAGAGGTTGTCTGCATCATAAGTAAAAAATGCCCTGGTATTATCAAAAGAATGAACGCTGTCTTGCTGATCAAACAGTTTATTCGTAAAAATTGCTTTTTGCCATTGTGGCTCATCTAATACTGCATCAATATTTATTTTACCTTTTGCTTTATACAGTTCCTGCCTGTTTAAGGCCGATGAAGGATTTTGAGCATTGCTATTCTTACTGATTATAATACTGATAAACAGTATGCATGAAATATTCGTTAACAGTAAGAATAAATATGTCTTTTGGAACATGGTCATAAATTTAATTATTTTCAAATGCTACCAGGTTTCCTTCCAGCATAATCACTGCCTGTGCAGCAATCAAAACCTTATCACCCTCTAATGTTACGGTCATATGACCTGTTCGTTCTGAAGACTGAAAGGCTTTCATTTTTTTCTTACCCAGTTTTAGCGACCAATATTTTGCAAGGAATGTTTGAACAGCACCTGTAACCGGGTCTTCATTAGTACCAGCCCATGGCCAGAAATACCGGTAGTGAAAATCATGCTCTTTATTGAATGAAGCTGCCGTTACCAAAACTCCATTTATATTATCATAGGATTTTACCAGTGCATTAAAATCCGGCTTAAGTTCAGCTAATAAAGCCGCATCATTTATTTCCAGCAGTATGATCTTGTTTTTTGGACTAAAGGCTGTGTTGACAACATTTGTTAAGCCTAAAGCAGCTAACATGGAAGCCGGAACAGTTGCATCAGTAGTGTCATAAACCGGGAATTCCATTATTATTTCGTCATGCTGTTGCCTTATATATAGATCGATACTTTCTGAAGTAATAAAATGAATTTCATTTTGCGTAGTATTTTTAAAAATTACTTTTGCTGATGCAAGGGTAGCATGACCGCATAAAGGAATTTCTTTTTTGGGAGAGAAGAATCTGATTGTGTAAGTATCTGCTTTATCAGTTTTTCCCAGAAATGCTGTTTCTGACAGCCCGAATTCCTGGGCAATCTCCAACATTTTTTCATTGCTGATTTCTTTTTCCAGGAAACAAACTCCTGCAGGATTTCCTTTAAAGGGCTTATTAGTGAATGAATCTACAATATATGATTTCATATGTCTTTTTTATGAAGCCGGAATTCCGGCCGTTAATGAATTATTTTAAATTCCGGTGTGTTTATTAAGTTGAATAGACCAGCATCACTTCGTCGTCTTCAGTCTTTTCTTCTATGAAATTAAGACCCAGTTTTTCCAAAAGCGATATTGATTTGTCATTGTCTTTAACAGTAATGGCCAAAATCTTGGAATGTAATTGACTTTTTAAAAGTTGATCCAAAACCTTCTTACTAGCTTCAAAAGAATATCCCCGTTTTTCATACTGTGGGAGTAAAGCAAATCCAATGTCATGATGTTCTAAATTATCCCGCTTAATAATCGTTACAATGCCAATTGGTGTTTCTGTTTCTTTAATAGTAAATACCAAACAGGTATAGTTCTCATTTTCCTGTATTTTCCTGATATAATTTACAGCGTCTGTTTGAGAAAGTATATTTCTATCGCCGATAAAGTTTATCCAGCCCGCTGAATTCATGAGTTCCATCATAAATTTGTCATCATTTAAGGTTAAAGGTTTAATGGTAAGCCTTTCTGTTTCTATTACATTTAGCATGTCGTCTTTTCTTTTAAAATTGATTTAGAAATACAAAAATAGATTGATAAATATCCAAATTGGTTCACCTATGTTAATTTCGATATGCTATAATTTTTTGTTGCAAATTCTACTGCTGCTAGGGCATGTATTTTTGTTGTATCAAAAACCGGAACAGAAACATCTCCCTGGTTTATCAATAAGGGAATTTCTGTGCAGCCTAATATTATACCCTCCGCTCCTTTTTGAATAAGGTCCTCAATTATTTTACGATAAAACTTCTTTGTTTCTGGATTTAATATACCCCGACCTAATTCACTTCTTAGTGTATCTTCAATAAAATTCCTGTCTGCCTGCCGCTCTGGAATTATGGGTTCAATACCATTGACATTTAGTTTGTCTTTGTAAAAATCCAATTCCATGGTATAGGTTGTTCCAAGTAAACCAACCTTTTTTAATTTCTTTTGGTGAATGGCATTGGCTGTTGCTGTAATTATATCAATAAGGGGGAGCTTAACTTTTTCAGCTATTAAGTCTGCCACAATATGAGCTGTATTGGCACAGAGTAAAATGGCCTCAGCACCAGCTTTTTTTAAATTTTCAGCTGCACCTGATAATAAAGCAAAAGTTGCATCCCAATCATAAGCCGCATTGCTTTTTTGAAAATCATCAAAATTTACAGAGTAAATTATACATTCCGCAAAATTTAATCCTCCCAATTGCTCATTGATACCTTCATTTATGTAACGGTAATAGTCCACAGTAGATGTCCAGCTGATACCGCCCACAAGCCCGATTTTTTTCATAACTAATTTTTTAAGTTACAGGTTGGTTTTTCTTTATATGTTGTTGTGCTATACTTAAAGTATGTTTATGCTTGCACTATTTCATTGTCTATATTTCTGCCAATTAAAGCTGTATTGAAACCTTTGGCAATAAGCCAAATAGAAAGTACTAATTCATTCAAAGCAACGGGAGGAGCAAAATATATCATACCTTTCATCAAGGGCATTTTACTGAAAATACCTAAACCGAACATGCCCAATATATCACCTGTCAATAACAAAACGACTGCTGAAATGCCCCACACTGATAAAAAGCGGGGAACGAGTTTTGATTTATATAACAATGGATAAAACGCCATCGCTCCGCAGATATAAATAATAATATAGATTATTTCTGCCCATTGAATTTCTGATTGAATTGTATCGCCAATACTTTGAAAAAGCAGAAAGTTTCTTGCACCAGTATTTATATACAGATTACTCAAGCTTATCAGGTTTAATAACTTTATTGCAATATAGATTTGCAGGACTCCTTCGAGAAATCTGAATACAACATAACCAATTGCTAAATTATTATTTACTTTTTTTCCTATCGGAAACAAAGCAATTGGAATAAAAATCATGGCAATGGCGCATATAACATTGAGCAGGTTTCCAATAATGATTACATTTTTATTCGGATAAATATTCTTTAGATACCCTGATACACTGATTACAGGGTCCATAAGAACAGAGGCGATTATATTAAACACCAAGGCGATTAGAAATAATACACCTATAGTTATGGCAATCTTTTTGTTTTCTTCCATTTTTTTTTATTGTTTATATTTTTATTAGCTACTTAAATTAATCTGCAGTTGACCAAGAAACTGATTTCTATTTCGGCCAAAGTGTTGACGATTTGTTATAATTCGTTGAATTTATTTTGCTTTTGAATAAGCCATTTTTATTGCCATTACTGTAAGTGCACTTGCCATAAACCATTTCTGAATTTTTATCCAGGTCGTTTTTCCTGCAAAAAAAACAGCCGCTTTTGCTGACGTCAAAACGATCATGAAGTTCACAATGAAACTTATAAAAACCTGTGTCATTCCGAGTTGTAAACTCTGCGCCATTATTGAACCGTATTCTTGTTTTATAAATTGTGGAAAAAGGGACAAATAAAATACTGCTACTTTCGGATTAAGAACAGTTATCAAAAAACCATTATAAATTAATTTCCCATGCTTATCGAATTTTAGATTGCTGTTGGTAATAAAAATATTTTTGCTGTTTGTTTGAACTGCCTGAAAGGCTAAATAAAAAAGATAAATGACTCCTGAAATTTTTAAAACCGTATAAACAAAAGGGATTGCCAAAAGAATTGCAGTCAGGCCAAATGAAACCATGAATGTGTGAAATAAAAATCCACAAATTACACCTGTAAGAGAGGTCATTCCAGCTGTTTGTCCTTGAGCTATCGTTCGGGAAATTATATAAACCATACTTGGTCCCGGACTTATTACAAGAACTAAACCGGCAATCGCAAAAAATAAAAGGTCGTGAAAGGGTATCATATTATGAGATTCATATTAAATAGGCTTTAAATGACAGATCTTTTATAGAGAATATGCTTCGTTTTTTGTCAATACTATTATTTCCAAAAGGTTATTTCTAATGTTTCCCTGAGCTTTTTCTGATCAATTTTAATATTCCAAAATAATCTGCTTACCAATTTTTTTAAAGTATTTCTTTTTTTGAGAGTAATATTTTGACGGAACATCATTTTATTCTTACAAAGGCAATCCTGGGAGTTATCATTAAGTGTGTGCATTGTTTTAATATTTAAGTTAAAAGTCAATAGTTCTACCTGTAAATAAATTAAGAAGCTCTTTTGTTGCTCCTATATTTATTTTACAATGTAAAAGTAGATTTGAGAAAAATCAATTTCGTTAACGTATGTTAACTTCGCTTGGCGGGGTATATATTTTTTCTTATTCTGCTTAAGGATTGGGGCCTTATTCCTATAAAACTTGCAATATAATATTGAGGAACTCTTTGGAAAATATCCGGGTATTTATCCAATAATTTTAAATACCGGTATTCAGCTGTTTCAAGTAACAGATCTTTATACCGGTTTTGCCTGATCACATAAAACCGTTCTGCAAAAAGTCTTCCAAAGCATTCCCAATAGTGAGAAGTTTTATATAGTTGATCAAGATCTGATTTATTTATACAAATCAATGTTGAATCTTCCATTGCCTGAATATCAAAAATGGATGGCTCCCTGGTGATCAGGCTTTCAAAAGCTGTTAAAAACTCATTTTCAAAATGAAGACAGTAGGTAATTTCTTCACCGGTATTGTCAATGCAAAAAGTTCTGAAGGACCCGGAAGTAATAAATCCGATTGCATTTATGGTATGATCTTTATGTAAAAAATATTGTCCTTTTTTAATTTCTTTTTTGAATAATTTCGTTTCAAAAGCTTCCCATTCCGATTCGTTAATTGGCAATAAATTACTAATGGCTTTTTTAATAAACTCTGACATTATTTTTGGAAATTGTAAAACAATAAAATTAAAGTTAATCCTTATTGCAGGTATTAATTTGAAATATTAAGGGTTATTGATTTCTGATTTAGGATTTAATCACTTTAGTTATCTGGGGGTCCAATGGCATTTATCCTTTTTTCCTCAACTCTTTTGGGTATTCTGGAAAGCTTTTCTATGACAGAGGGATATATAATTTGCCCTACTTGAAAGCCAAAGCTTCCATCGAGCAATTTTACCTGATTCATGGCCGACTATAAATTCATTTCAGACCTTGTCAAGTAATTTACGTTTCTGTGACCCTACTTCTTTAAAGTGTGAAGGAGTAAGACCCGTAATTTTTTTAAACTGGTTGGAAAGATGTGCAACGCTGCTATAGTCCAGGTCAAATGCTATCTGCGATAAAGTCATTTCTTTATACACCAGTAATTCTTTTACTTTTTCTATCCGCTGTTCAATAAAATAATTCTCAATGGTACGGCCTTCAACGGATGAGAAAAAACCGCTCAGGTAGGTGTATTCGTGATGCAGATGCTGAGACAGGTAAGTAGAGAGTTTCAATTTTGATTCCTTTTCATCTGTTTCATTCCTTGCCTTTTTTAGGACCAGTTGTTTAATTTTCTCAATAGTACCACTGTTCCTGTTATCAATTAATTCAAGACCGATTGCAGCCAGGTTAACCGCTAATAAATCAGTATGTTCCCGGGAGATACTTGCCGCTAAATGAATTTCACCTATAATCACCTGTTGATACGGAATTGCTGATTTTATTAAAACATCTTCTACTGCCAGGATGCAGCGGTGACAAACCATATTCTTTACAAACAAAGTATTTGCAGGCATATAAAATGCGAATTAGACTGTTGACGTATGAATATACATACAGTCGGTAGAGCAAAAAAAGATTTCTTCCGATTCGGGATGTTTTGTTGCGGTCGTCTTATTTAATATGAGCATTCGGCATACAGGATC
This sequence comes from Chitinophagaceae bacterium, assembly GCA_024643645.1. Lineage (GTDB taxonomy): Bacteria > Bacteroidota > Bacteroidia > Chitinophagales > Chitinophagaceae > JJ008. Next base: position 13,989 of record JAHEMN010000048.1, read on the forward strand.
GATAAGTAATGAATCAGCATGTTCATTCACTAATTCAGCAACTTCTAATTTACCCTTTATATTTTTAAAATTGTGCATCCCTTGTGAACGAAGCTCAAACAAAGATCTATCAGCAAGTGCATTAATAAATTCTCCGGAACACCAGAAAGTACCCGGATTTGCTTTAGCAGTTATCCTTGATGCAAGATTGATTGTTGTACCAAAATAACTATTATTTCTCTGTAAGACTTTTCCATAATGAAGGCCGCCATGTACTTGCAGAAAATTATCTTCAGTTGATGTTTTCTTTATGATCATTTTCGCTGTAGCAAGTAAACAATCCGGGGATTCTGAAACGATCATTACTTCATCACCAATCCGCTCCTTTAATACACAATCTCCAACGAGACATTTTTCTACGATTCCAACATATTTATCAATCAGGTCCGCAGCAGAGTAAGCACCATGTGTTTCTGTAAGAGCAGTATAACCGGAAAGGTCAGCCATTAAAATAGCAATATTTTTTTCTATATTCATCAGTTAGTTTTTTGACTTTTAAAAATATATAAGAAATAAATTCCGGTAATAATATCGATAGTAATACAAAATATTGGCCAGTAGTCCGGAATATCAGTATGTACAATCAACCCCTGGTGATGCAGTATATCCCATAAACCGTGTAGCATGATTCCGTAAGCTATCAGGGAGTTGTTTCGTGTATAACCAAAAATTGCAAGAAAATATAAAAACAAAGAAACTGCTACTTCCAGTATTATGAAAGAGATGGGGTTACCCTTCAATGAGAAACCAACATAGATAAAAGCTATTGCCACTAAAATCGTTGCAGCAAATAATTTAGTAGTAAAATACTTAGAAAACAGGCGGGAAAGGATAATTATTAGGATTGATACAATTATCCCTGAAATTGCTTCAGTCATTTTTTAAAGTTTGAGGTTCCTTGGAATACAAAATTCAATCTATTTAAAATGACACTATGGACAAAAAAATGTCAGAAACGGACAGCTTTTATAGAAAGTTTTAAGCTGGGTAAAAGCAAAAAATGATTTTAAATAGTTTAAGAGTGAATAAACACACCTACATCACTATTGTCTTCATTCTCAGTATGATGAATATCATGTGGGGTTATGGGCCGGTCAGTACTTTTCTTTTAAAATTATTTTAAGTTAGCAATGTAGAAGTACACAATTCCTATCATTTGAAAAGGTTCTGTACATTATCTGCAACTCGATTAAAAGAAATTTTAAAACCAACAAAATTTTTGGAAAAAGCCTATAAGAATATCGGATATCTTTTTATTCTCCTTTTTGTATTCATCTTCTGGGGATTTTATAGAACTTATATCGGATCATTCCCATCATTTTCCGGAGTCAACACTATTAAACATTTCCATGGCTTATTATTATTTGGTTGGTTCTTTTTGTTAATACTTCAACCCTTTTTAATAAAATACAAAAAGTATAAAACACATAAAGCAATAGGAATACTCTCTTATATGCTGGTACCACTGATCGTTCTTTCCATCTTTTTAGTATCTAAAGATAAATTCAACAGGCTGGCACCCCTTATTTCCAAAGAACAAAATATTGGAGAACTGGCATTAAACGTCAGCAGTATGTTTTACTTCAGCATGCTGTTTGGCCTGGCAATTATCTACAAAAAGAAAACGGCTTATCATATGCGTTTTATTATTGCCGCAGCTTTATTGTTGTTTAGTCCCGGTATAGGAAGAGTTTTTGAGAACTATGTTAATTTATCTTTTCCGGTTTCAGTAGCTATATCTGTCTTTATAGCAGAAATAATTACTGTGTCTTTAATTCTGTACGACAGGAAACATGGTAATGAATACAAACCATATGTTATCACCTTGATCTTTTTGATTTGCTTTCATATCCTTTGGGCATTCCGGTTATCGGCAGCCTGGCAGGTAGTTGGTGGAAAGTTCGCAGAAATATTCTTTTAGGATTATAGGTATAAGTAAAGATAAAGGTGATCTTATAAGACCACCTTTTATTTAAAAACTATCAACCTCAAATTAAACTAAGTCAAAACGATCCAGCATCATCACTTTATTCCAGACCGCTACAAAATCATTTACAAATTTCTCTTGTCCATCTTCACATCCATACACTTCGGCCAATGCCCGTAGTTCTGAATTAGAACCAAAGATGAGATCAACACGACTGGCAGTCCACTTTACTTTGCCTGTTGTACGATCACTTCCTTCAAACACATCCTGCTTGTCAGAGATCGCCTTCCAGGTAGTACCCATATCCAGTAGGTTCACAAAGAAATCATTGGTCAATGTTTCCGGATTTTTTGTAAAAACACCATGTTGTGAGTGGCCAAAATTTGTATTCAATACTCTCATACCACCAACTAAAACCGTCATCTCGGGTGCGGTTAGGGTTAACAGTTGTGATCTGTCCACCAGCATTTCTTCAGCAGATGCTTTATGCTTTGGCTTATAATAATTGCGGAAACCATCAGCTGCCGGTTCCAATACTTCAAATGATTCTACATCAGTTTGCTCCTCTGTAGCATCCATACGGCCCGGTGTGAACGGCACCGTTATAGCTTTCCCTGCATTTTTTGCTGCCTGCTCAATTCCTACACATCCTCCCAAAACAATCAGGTCGGCCAATGAAACTTTTTTATTTCCAGACTGTGTTTTATTGAATTCTGTCTGAATAGCTTCCAGTTTATTTAACACTGATGCCAGTTCAACTGGATGGTTCACTTCCCAATCTTTTTGTGGTGCCAAACGAATTCTTGCACCATTGGCGCCACCTCTTTTATCAGAACCGCGGAAGGTAGAAGCAGAAGCCCATGCAGTAGAAACAAGTTCTGATACCTTTAATCCGGTTACCAATATTTTTGATTTTAAAGTTGCGATATCTGTATCATCAATGAGTGCATGATCAAGTGCAGGAATCGGGTCTTGCCATATCAACTCTTCCTTCGGCACTTCCGGACCGAGATAACGGGCTATTGGTCCCATATCACGGTGTGTTAATTTATACCATGCTTTAGCAAATGCATCTGCAAGCTCATCAGGATTTTCATAAAAGTGCCTGGAAATTTTTTCATACTCCGGATCCATTCTTAAAGAAAGATCTGTCGTTAACATAAAAGGTGCATGCTTTTTAGCTGGATCATGTGCATCCGGTACTAAACCTGCACCGGCATCTCCCTTAGGTTTCCACTGGTGTGCACCGGCAGGGCTTTTGGTTAACTCCCATTCGTAACCGAAAAGATTTTCAAAGTAATTGTTACTCCACTTTGTTGGTGTTGTGGTCCATGCCCCTTCGAGTCCGCTTGTTATAGTATCATCTCCACTTCCAGTACCAAAAGTATTTTTCCATCCAAGACCCATCTGCTCAATACTGGCAGCTTCAGGCTCTGGTCCAACATATTTGCCGGGATCAGCAGCGCCATGTGTTTTTCCGAATGTATGCCCACCGGCGATCAATGCCACTGTTTCATAATCATTCATAGCCATACGTCCGAAAGTTTCCCTGATATCTTGTGCTGCTGCCAGCGGGTCAGGGTTACCGTTAGGTCCTTCCGGGTTTACATAGATCAATCCCATCTGCACAGCACCCAATGGATTCTCCAGTTCTCGTTTACCACTGTATCTTTTATCTCCCAGCCACTCGCCTTCAGATCCCCAATAAATATCTTCTGCTGGCTCCCACACATCGGCTCTTCCGCCACCGAAACCAAAAGTTTTTAATCCCATTGACTCCAGGGCGCAGTTACCTGTAAGGATCATCAGATCGGCCCAGGAAAGTTTCTTTCCGTATTTCTGTTTGATAGGCCAAAGCAATAATCTTGCTTTATCAAGATTGGCATTATCGGGCCAGCTATTGAGTGGAGCAAACCGCTGAGTTCCAAAGCCGCCACCACCACGGCCATCTGCAACACGATAGGTGCCTGCACTGTGCCATGCCATACGGATGAAAAACGGACCATAATGTCCATAGTCTGCCGGCCACCAATCCTGTGATGTTGTCATCAATTCGAATATATCTTTCTTCACAGCCTTCAGATCCAACGACTTGAACTCCTTGGCATAATCAAAATCCTCTCCCATCGGATCAGACAAAGAAGAATGCTGACGAAGAATATTCAGATTTAATTGATTCGGCCACCAGTCACGGTTTCTCGGACCACTTCCGGCAGTTTGCTTTACAGAACCTCCATGAAAGGGACACTTGCTTTCGCTGTTTACGCTGTAACTTGTTGCACTTGTAGCTGTGCCTGTACCATTATTTTCCATTTTTGATAGTTTTAATTTACTTGTATTGATAAAATTTTTCTTATTTTCTAAAATATAAACCAGTCCGGCAATTTAAATAATTATAGTTACTTTATAAGTGATAATGGATACAAACAGATATGACTCTGACCCAACACATTACATTGATAAACAAGGTCTTCGTTATATTGTTTAGTCGATACTGGTGATTTTTAGATAAAATTTCAACTTTTTAATAAATATGATAAATCTTAAATATGTAAATATCCGGAGAGAGGAAACAGAATTAAATCATAAGACATGAAAGCTGCTATTCGAAGAAAATATGGTTCACCCGAAACAATTCAGATTGAAGACATCGGCATACCTACACCGTCAGATAATGAAGTATTAATTAAGGTAGCTGCTACTACAGTAAACAGAACAGATTGTGCTAACCTTACCGGCAAGCCATTCATTATGCACTTTGTACTGGGATTCTTTAAACCCGGTAAAATAATTTTAGGAACTGATTATGCCGGAACTATTGTTTCTACAGGTAAAAATGTTAGCTCCTACAAGATAAACGACATGGTATTTGGATTTAAAGATACCGGCCTGTCATCACAGGCTGAATATGTAACCATTCCTGAAAAAGACCTGTTGCTCATTCCTGGTAATATCAATTTTAAACAAGCAGCCGCCAGTTTGGAAGGTGCACACTATGCTTATACATTCATACATAAATCTCCAATACAAGCCGGACAAAAAATTTTTATTAACGGCGCAACCGGTGCTATTGGCTCTGCCTTGTTACAATTTGTAAAACAATTTGATGTTGAAATAGCTGCCAGTTGTAATACAAAAAATATCAATCTGATAAAATCATTAGGTGCTCAAAGAGTTTATGATTTTACAAAAGAGGATTTTACAAAAGGGAATGAAAAATATGATTTCATATTTGATGCGGTTGGCAAGAGTAGTTTTGGAAAGTGCAAGCCGATCTTAAATAAAGGCGGCGTTTATATCTCATCTGAACTTGGCGCCTACGGACAAAATCTGTTTTTTGCAATATCCACTGCAATAGCTGGTAATAAAAAAGTTTTCTTTCCTGCACCCTACAGCAAACAAAAAACAATGCCCTATATTATCGATCTGCTGAAGAAAGGAAAATACATTCCGCTTATTGACAGGGCATATTCATTACAAGATATTTCGAAAGCTTATACGTATGTGATGAGCGGAGAAAAAACTGGAAATGTAATTATTGATATGGAAATTTGAGAATGTTATTTTGTTCCAAAACATAGAAACAGAGTACAATACTTGTTTTACTTAAAAATCGCATTACTTTGATTGTAATAAATGGGCGCCACACAATCATTTGAAGAAATTTATGAAGAGTACAAGCATCTTGTATTCAACTTGTCCCTTCACTATGTGCAACAAAAAGAAGAAGCTGAAGATATTACACAGGAAGTCTTTGTAAAAGTTTACAGGAATCTTTCTAATTATGATCCAACTGCAGCATCACTCAAAACATGGATATACAGGATCACCGTTAACCAAAGTCTTGATTATATTAAATCGAAAAAGAGTAAAAAAAGGTTTGGATTTATCACTTCTCTTTTTAATTCAACTACCAATGAACCTGTTACCGAAGCGGCTCAATTAAATCATCCGGGTATTGCGGCAGAAGATAAAGAGGAACTAAATGTGCTTTTACAAATAATAAATTCATTGCCCGAAAATCAAAGAACAGCGATCATCCTTACAAAAATTGAAGACCGGCCACAAAAGGAAGTAGCAGAGATCATGAATACCAGCGTAAAGGCTGTTGAGTCATTACTCCAAAGGGCAAAACAAACAATTGCAAAAAAATTAAAAGAGAACGAAGGATTATGATCCTTCTGTCGTATAAACTAAACAGAAAACAAATGAACATTGATAATAAACTAGATGCGTTAAAAAAAATAAAGACGGTGGATGCTCCCCCGTTTCTATTAACCCGTATAAAACAAAGGATTCAAAACCTGGAAAATGTACCGGCACCAGTGAAGTGGAAATTCGGATTTGTGGCTTCTGCACTGATAATCATTGTCCTTAATGTATCTGTTTTTTTAAAGTCAGGAAGTACAACCAATAATTCAGGAATTGACACTGTGGTCAGCACCATGAATCTTACTAATACAAATGAACTATACCATGAGTAAACTAAAATTATTAACGATTGCTGTTATTGGTCTGCTGATCATAAATCTCTGTGTGGTTGCTTTTTTGCTTTTACGTAAACCACCACATCGTCCGGATGGGAAACCACCAATGACTCAGACCGGACCTAAAAAAATCATTATTGAACGTTTGCATTTTGACAGGGAACAATCGGCACAATATGAAGGTCTGATTGAAAAACACCAGGCCGTAATAAAATCATTGAATGACAGTATTAAAATTGCAAAGAATGATCTGTATTCTTCTCTGACGAATGAAAACTTTACTGGAAAAGATTCTTTGATCGTAAGTCTCGGCCTTTTACAAAGAAAAGTAGAGATGACGCATTATGATCATTTTGCCTCTATCCGGAATCTTTGTAAACCCGAACAGATCGAAGATTTTAAAAAACTTACAAAAGAACTGGCCCGATTCTTTGCACCCGGAAGAAAAGATGGACCATCACCACCAAAGGATTAAATAAATAATCTCG
>JAHEMN010000180.1 GCA_024643645.1 Chitinophagaceae bacterium
GATGGTACCGTGCGTTCAGAAAAAGTGATCTTTCAATAAGTAAATCAATCAATTTATTAAGTATCAATCAACCGGGTCTTTGAGCAAACAGACCCGGTTGAATACTTAGCTGAGCATTAATATTTATCGGATGAAAAACCTATATTATTTTGCTATGCCCATATAGCATAGTAAAGAAGATATCAGCTGTTTTTTGTGCTCAACATTTTTCAGCTGAAAAGGGCTCTCTTCGGGGAGCCCTTTTATTTTTAAGATCTTTTAGATTTTATTTCTTCCCCTACATAACTTATTTTGAGATATCATTGTTTGACAAATATTACTAAATGGCTTCAATTGGCGAAAGGTTAAGAAATTTTCATCCGGTTAGAAAAATAGTTTACTTTTTTGTAGGTCTCTTTTCTTACCCGGGTTTAGCTATTGTAAATAAGCTAAAGATTTCGGGAACGGAGCATTTTAAAAATCTGCCCAAAGAAAAAGTTTTATTTGTAAGTAATCACCAAACCTATTTTGCTGATGTTATCACCTTTCTTCATATTTTTTGTGCAGTAAAATGGGGCAAACAAAACCGGTTAGGTATTCCCTATTATTTATTGAATCCATTTACAAGAGTTAATTATGTGGCTGCAGAAGCAACTATGAAAGGAAGCCTTATCAGTCGGTTATTTTTATTAGCTGGTGGTATTACCGTAAAAAGAACATGGAACAAAGAATCTAAAGAAGTTAGAAAAGGGCTTGACCCTTCTGATTCAAGAAAGATACACCGGGCTTTGGAAAAGAACTGGGTCATCACTTTTCCGCAAGGAACGACAAAACCATTTGCTCCCGGCAGAAAGGGAACAGCCCTATTGATAAAGCAAGTAAAACCAATTGTTATTCCCGTTGTTATCAATGGCTTTTGGAGAGCTTTTAATAAAAAAGGATTGAGGTTTAAAAAGAAAGGTACTCTTCTGACCGTAACATTTAAAGCACCTCTTGCTATAGACTATGATGCACCTGCAGATGTTATTTTAACACAGATCATGGATGCAATTGAACAAAGCAAAGAATTCATGATGAAAGGGAAACATCATTGGATCACTAAAGAGTGATTGAATTGAAAAGCTATTTTACAAACAAAGCCCTTAGTTCAGCTGCATCATCCGGTTTCATTTTGCCACCAAGTATCAAACGTAATTGTCTTCTTCGCAAGGCGCCGTCGAATAATTTTTTTTCTACTTCAGTTTCTGTTATTAATTGCGGAACAACTTTGGGTTTGCCATGTGGGTCTAAGGCAACAAACGTATAATAGGCCTCATTACTTTTATATTTGAATTGCTGTGTAAGATCTTCACCCCATACTTTCATATGTACCTCCATTGAAGTATTGAATGCTCTTGTTACATTAGCTTCAATGTGCACCACATTGCCCAATTTTATTGATTTTTCAAACGAAATATTATCCACTGAAGCAGTAACAACAGGTGCATTGCAATGCTTTTGTGCAGAGAGAGCTGCAGCAATGTCCATCCAGTACATTAAACGACCGCCCATCAGATTTCCGAAAGTATTGGTATCGTTTGGCAAAACTAATTCGGTCATTATAACCGTACTTTCAGCTGCTTTCTTTTCCGTCATTATTATTTTTTTACAAAGATAAGTAACCGTAAATAGTCGGTTATGCTCTTTGCAAAGCCGGAGTATGTTTATGTAGTTTAGATAAATGTTGTTCGCATTTCTTCCAATAGCTGAAAAATGAATTATGAAAACCAGTTACCTCCGGAAATAACCAATCCCTTTCTTCTTTAATTCCGGGAATGTGATTAAATGCAGGATGTTCTTTTGAAAAGATAGCAGGATACATATGTAAATCGGGGATGTCATTTATTTCAGCTGTAAATACCTGGATGCCATCTATATTCTTTGAAAGATCAATTATGAACTGAATAACTTTTTCACTCACAGGATATTGTTTAAAATGAGATGGTTCCAGTAATAGAATTCGGTTTGCCTTAATATCCATCTTCCATAATGGATCAAGATTATAAGAGTTATAAATGACTAATGGAAGTGAAGTATCTAGTACTAATTTTTCATTTGCAGGTAATATCGTTTTCAGATCTAAAGAAGAAGTTTCAGATAATGCCGGTGGTATTTCTATTCCAGGTAGTTTATCATATCCTATGTCCAGAAATGTATTTTTTTGATCCGAGTTAGTATACTTATTAATGTTTTCCTGGTTGCAATAGTATTGTTTTACTGAAAAACTTCCTGCAATCCATTGCCAGCTGCAAGTGTTACTTGCCAGATCTCCATCCAATAAATGATAATACATCCATTGCGAAGGTAACTGCCAATAGGCTTTTCCGATATTACAAGCAATACTTGCAGTATACATTCTTACATGGTTATGCATATAACCAAAAGCATAAAGATCGTTGATGGCAGCATCAATTGCTGTAATCCCGGTTTCAGCATTCAATAAAGCAGTTTGTATCTTACGATGCTTTGTGCCGGTATATTTTAAGCGGATATCATCAAACATATCATCTTCCAGGTGTTGCCATGTTCTTTGATAATACTCCCTCCATGCAAGTTCCTGAATGAATTTTTCTATTTCAAAGGGATTATACCCTTTATCAATCAGCATATTCAATATCTGTTTTGTAGAAAGGACACCGCGGGAAATATAGGGAGATAAATAAGTGATGTCACCATCTAAATAATTTCTTGTTTTGGCATAGTTAACAGGATCAATGTTTTCAATCCTTTTTATTATATCCTTGTAAGTAGTAGGAAAGCTCATTTTTCTTTTTTTTTATAACAATTTTTCTTTTCAATAGTTGTATTGATATAAGGCAGATGTATTTTGTTTTATTTATTTTATCATTTTATGAAAAATTCTTTAACAGAATCAGAATTAGACAGGATCATCGAAATGGCATGGGAAGACAGAACACCATTTGATGCTATTGAGTTTCAATTTGGTTTTTCCGAAAAAATGGTCATCAAGCTCATGCAAAAGCACCTGAAACGTAGAAGCTTTATGATGTGGAGAAAAAGAGTTACAGGAAGATCTACAAAGCATATGATGCTTAGAAATGATTCAGTTACACGGTTTAAATGTAGTCGTCAAAAAAGTATTTCTGGAAATAAGATCAGTAAACGTTAAAGCTTCAATTTTTTGTTGTTTATTCTGGTTTGGTACTTCAATATTTTAGTTCGCATACTACTATTCATTTTCACTTCTGTAATTATTTTGGTAAAAATCTATATTGATTCTACGATCTGTTATATCAACAATTTGGTAATTTGTTTGTTGCTAATAAAAACTAAATAATGGATACAGTAAAGGGTAAAAATATTTTGATAGTAGGTGCTACAGGTGGAATAGGATCTAATGTTGCAAAGCTGCTAGCAGGTAGCGGTGCCAATTTATTTCTTACAGGTAGAAATGCCAGAAAATTAGAAGAGGTAGCAGCTGCATCAGGTATTGATCCAACGAATACATTGGTCATAGATATTACAAATTCAACAGATATAGACACATTAAACACTAAATATTTCTCTATTTTTCCAACCATTGATATACTTATCAATGCGGCTGGCATAGGCATCATTAAGCAAATAGATACACTTACTGAAGAAGATTTCATCACTACAATAAACAATAATCTGATCGGCCCTTTTAAATTGATCAAGTCTTTTTTACCTGCGATGAAGGAAGCTAAAAAAGGGTTGATCATAAATATTCCGGGTGTTTTAGGAAAAGTTCCCATGGCAGGTGCTGCCGCTTACAGTGCCAGTAAATATGGTCTTCTTGGTATGATGCAAAGTATCCGTGAAGAACTTAAGCGTACAGAAATTCGCATTACAAATATATTTATGGGTGGTGTTGATTCACCTTTCTGGGACAATATTGACTTACGGGTACAAAGAGATAAAATGATACAGTCTGAAGAAGCTGCCAAAGCAATCTGGTTCCTTTGCCAGCAACCTGCAAGCGGTGTAGTAAGCGAAATGGTATTACAACCTTTTAATCACCAGGCTATTTAAGCTGACAAAACTCATTCCTCAGGATAAGTTGCTTTCATTTATTTTTGCGGCATCCGAATCTTTATCGGGTTAAATATTGCTGTATGAGTACTACAAAGCCTGAAATTTCATTTGATAATACAGAATTTGCCTTTGAATATAAAAATGATAAGCAGCTTAAAAAAGCAGGCTTTCTATTTTCATTAATGGGTAAACCCTTACTTGTGAAGATCGGAGCCAGTTTAGCTCCCTGGTCAATTAAGATTGGTTTGCCGGTGAAAGGTATTATTCGCAGTACTATTTTTTCTCAATTCGTAGGTGGGGAAACGTTGGAAGAAACAAAACCGGTAGTACAAAAATTAGGTGAGTATAATGTAAAAGTAATTCTTGATTATGGTGTTGAGGGCAAGGAAGGGGAAGTAAATTTCGACAATGCCTGTGATGAATTTATCAAAGTGATCAATTATGCAGGTAGTGAGCCAAGAATTCCTTTCATGAGTGTGAAAGTTACCGGGATTGCGAGGTTCGGTTTGTTGGAAAAGTTGGATACAATAATGCATTCATTGGAAGGTACATTAATGAAACGTTTTTTATCAGCCATTGATAAATTAAATAAAGAAGAAAAAGAAGAATGGCACCGGGTACGTCATCGCATGATGCGGATTTGTGAAACAGCTGTTGAACAAAAAACGGGAGTACTAGTAGATGCGGAAGAGACCTGGATACAAGATCCGGTAGATGCACTTACTATTTTAATGATGGACACCTTTAATAAGAATAAATGTTATGTATATAATACTACGCAGCATTACCGACATGACAGACTGCAGTTCTTAAAAGATTCTTATGCAGCAGCCGTTGAAAGAAATTTTATTTTAGGAGCAAAGCTTGTAAGAGGGGCCTATATGGAAAAAGAAAGAAAAAGAGCAGAAGAAAAAGGTTACCCATCACCAATTCATCCGGATAAAGAAAGTACAGACCGGGATTTTAATGCCGGTGTTGCATTTTGTATTGAAAATATTGATCGCATTGGTTTAATCGTTGCTTCTCATAATGAATACAGCAATCTTTACGCAACTCAATTACTTCAGCAAAAAGGATATGCATTAGATCATCCGCATATTCATTGGAGCCAATTATATGGCATGAGTGATAATATCACATTTAACCTGGCTCATGCAGGTTGTTCAGTTAGCAAATACCTTCCATTTGGACCTATTAATGATGTAGTTCCATATCTGATGCGAAGGGCACAGGAAAATACATCAATAAAAGGCCAGACGGGCAGAGAGTTAGGTCTTATTCATAAAGAAATGAACAGACGAAAGAAAATAAAATTCTGATGAGCAGATTGATTCTTTTAAAATCAGATATTCAAAAGCTTT
>JAHEMN010000049.1 GCA_024643645.1 Chitinophagaceae bacterium
TAACTTGGCCATGGCATTGCATCATTACGTTCATCAGGAGGTTTTGGTAATAATTCAAATTGAGTAACAGATTTAGCTTTGTGCCTGTTAGATGTTCCAACGCAATCACTTCCTGTATCCCCTCCACCTATAACAACTACGTTTTTATCAGCAGCTAATAATTCTTCTTTGTAAATATTACTTTCAATTGTTGCATTTGAATATGGATCTTTCCCTGCAACTCTTTTATTATTCTGTTTAAGAAAGTCCATTGCAAAATGAATTCCATTTAATTCCCTACCGGGTATTGATAAATTTCTGGGTATTGTACTGCCCCCGGCTAAAATGATCGCATTGAACTCACGAAGAATATCATTAATATTAATATTAACTCCAACATTCGTAAGACATTTAAATACTATTCCTTCTTCTTCCATTAATTTTATTCTTCTGTCAACAACCCATTTCTCTAATTTAAAATCAGGTATGCCATACCGCAACAAACCTCCCGGTGCATCATCTCTTTCAAAAACTGTTACTGAATGGCCTGCATAATTTAATTGAGCCGCTGCCGCCAGGCCTGCCGGCCCTGATCCGATCACTGCTACCTTTTTACCTGTAAGTAAATTTGGTTTATGTGGTGTTACAAAATCTCTTTCAAATGCGATTTCTATGATATGCTTTTCAATCTCTTCAATAGCGATAGCAGGTTGGTTGATTCCTAATACACATGCCGTTTCACATGGTGCAGGACAAATCCTTCCTGTAAATTCAGGAAAATTATTTGTAGAACTTAAAATATCATAAGCTTCTTTATAGTCTTTTTTGTAAACTGCATCATTAAATTCCGGAATAACATTACCAAGCGGACATCCATTGTGACAAAAAGGTACACCACAATCCATACACCGGCTTGCCTGTTGATTCAGTTTTTCTTCAGAATAATTATGAACAAATTCTTTATAATGTTCTAATCTTTCTGTTACTGATTGCTTGCCAGGAAGCTCTCTGTCAAATTCCTTAAATCCAGTTGGTTTCCCCATATTTATTTATTGATTTACCTGCATTTTATTCTGTTGAATAAGTAGTGCTTTCTTATAATCTTTTGGAAATACTTTTACAAAATGCTGCAATTGGTTTTCCAGATCTTCTATAATGAATTTTGCAATTGTACTGTTTGTAAATGCATGATGTTTTAGCAATAACATTAATAATTCAGTTTTATCTTGCTCATCACAAGTATCCAGATCAACCATTTCAGTATTACAGTTATCAGCAAATTTTCCTTTTACATCATAGATATAAGCAATTCCTCCACTCATACCTGCGGCAAAATTTCTTCCAGTACTTCCAAGTATAACAGCTCTTCCTCCAGTCATATATTCACAACCATGATCACCAATTGATTCAACAACAACATGTGCACCTGAGTTTCTAACAGCAAATCTTTCTCCGGCCATTCCCCTGATGAATGCTTCGCCTGATGTGGCACCATAAAAAGCGACATTACCTATTATGCTATTTTCTTCGGGAGTATAAATTGCATTTTTTGGTGGATATATAATCAACCTTGCACCACTTAGCCCTTTACCAAAATAATCATTTGCATCACCTTCCAATTCTAATGTTATTCCTCTAGTATTAAATGCACCAAAGCTTTGCCCTGCAGTACCTTCAAATTGAAAATGAATTGTATCATCATCCAATCCCTTTGCTTTATATTTTTTTGTGATCTCATTCGATAGTATTGTTCCGACAGTACGATCTGTATTTTTTATAGGGAATGAAGCTTGTATTTTTTGCTGGTGCTCCAAAGCAGGTTTTGCAGCTTCTAGTAATTTCCAGTCTAAACTGTCGGCCAATCCATGGTCCTGTACTTCATTACAATATAGATTGCTGTACATTGAATTAGGTTCTTTATAAAGTACTGAAGACAGATCAAGGTTTTTATATTTCCAGTGTTCAATATTTTCTCTTAATTCAAGGTTACTTACCTGGCCTACCATTTCATCTATTGTCTTAAATCCTAATTCAGCCATTATCTCTCTTAATTCCTGAGTGATCATTTTAAAGAAATTAACTACATGTTCTGGATCTCCAGTAAATCTCCTTCTTAATTCAGGATCTTGAGTAGCAACACCAACAGGACAAGTATTCATATGACATTTACGCATCATGATACATCCTTCCACTACTAATGCAGCTGTGGCAATTCCCCATTCTTCTGCACCTAGCAAAGTTGCAATCGCAATATCTCTTCCCGTTTTCATTTGTCCATCTGCCTGTACAACAACACGACTTCTCAATTTATTCTTTACTAAAGTTTGCTGTGTTTCAGCTAAGCCTAATTCCCAGGGAAGACCTGCATGTTTTATAGAACTGATTGGTGAAGCACCGGTACCACCATCATGTCCTGAAATCAATACTACATCAGCCTTAGCTTTTGTAACACCTGCTGCGATTGTTCCAACACCTGCTTTGCTTACCAGTTTCACACTTATCCTTGCTTTACGATTTGCATTTTTGAGATCATAAATCAATTGCGCCAGATCTTCAATAGAATAAATATCATGATGGGGTGGTGGGGAAATCAATCCTACTCCAGGTGTTGCATGACGGACCCTTCCAATCCATTCGTCTACTTTATGTCCAGGAAGTTGACCACCTTCGCCGGGTTTAGCACCTTGTGCCATTTTAATTTGTAATTCATCTGCTTCAGTTAAATACAAACTGGTAACTCCAAATCTACCTGAAGCAACCTGTTTAATAGCACTACGCATTGAATCTCCATTTTCTAACAGTTCATATCTTTTTTCATCTTCTCCACCTTCACCGGTATTACTTTTACCACCAAGCCTGTTCATTGCAATTGCCAGTGTAGTATGTGCTTCCCAGGAAATTGAACCAAAACTCATTGCTCCAGTTGCAAATCGTTTATATATATTTTCTGCAGGTTCAACTTCTTCTATATTTATTGATAAACGACTTTTTCTGAATTCAAACATACTCCGGAGTGTACATGCTTTTTCACTTTGGTCATTCACTAATTTTGAATATTTCTTAAAAGTTGAGTAGTCATTCATTTTTGTAGCATGCTGCAATAAATGAATGGTTTGAGGGTTGAACAAATGAAATTCACCTTTTCTTTTCCATTGATAAATTCCACCTACTGGTAATCTGTCTGTCGGTATTTCAGTTTTGCGAAATGCAAAAAAATGTTTCGTCAATGTCTCTCTGGCAATTTCATCCAAACCCATTCCTTCAATTCTTGATGTAGCACCTGTGAAATATTTATTTACTACGTCTTTATTCAAACCAAGTATTTCAAAAATCTGTGCACCTTGATAGGATTGTAATGTAGAAATTCCCATTTTGGAAAATATCTTTAACAAGCCATTGTTAACCGCTTTGATATAATTCTTCTTTAATTCATCCCGTGTGAGATCCGTTTGGATCTTACCGGTTTCTTTCATATTCCTGATAGAAGAAAGAGCCAGGTATGGATTTATTGCTGTGGCACCAAATCCAATAAGGCATGCAAAATGGTGTACCTCCCAAACATCACCAGCTTCGACTATTATTCCTACCTGACCTCTCATGCCTTTCTTAATAAGATGATGATGAATTGCTGCTGCAGAAAGTAATGATGGTATTGGAGCATGTGTAGAGTCAATTGCTCTATCCTGAAGAATCAATACTTTAAATCCATCTTCAACTGCATCAACTGCATAATCACATATTCTATCAAGTCCCCTTTTTAGTGATCCGGGTTTTCCATCTGCTCTGAAATAACATTGAACAGTTTTTGATTGAAACAGCCCCGTATCAATACTTCTTATTTTTTCTAATGCATAATTACTTAATACCGGAAATTTTAAAGCTACACTATGACTTGTCAATGGATCTTCAACTAAAAGATTTCCTGTATTGCCTACAAATGTTGCCAAAGACATAACCAATCTCTCACGGATGGGATCAATTGGCGGATTAGTAACCTGAGCAAACAGTTGCTTGAAATAACGGCTAAGATGTTGTGGCTGGTCACTCAATATCGCTAAAGGCACATCAGTACCCATTGAACCGATAGGCTCTTTTCCATCTAAAGCCATAGGTGTAATAATCGTATCGAGATCTTCAGTTGAATAGCCAAAAGCTTTTTGATATTTGAAAATCTGATCTTGTTCCAGATGAGTGAACATAGTTCTTGGCTCCGGTAATTCTTCCAGTCTGATCTTGTATTTATTAAGCCAATCACCATATGGTTTTTGAGAGCAGATATCTTTCTTCAGTTCTTCGTCACTAATTATTTTTCCTTTTTCCATATCCACTACAAACATTTTTCCGGGTTGTAATCTTCCCTTTTCAATAATCGTGGATGGATCAATTGGCAATACACCTGTTTCTGATGCCATAATTACTCTGTCATCATTGGTGACACAATATCTTGATGGACGAAGGCCATTTCTATCTAGTGTCGCACCAATTATTTTTCCATCGGTAAATGAAATAGATGCCGGTCCATCCCATGGTTCCATAAACGAAGAATGAAATTCATAGAATGCTTTTTTAATTGGATCCATTTCTTCATGCCCATCCCATGCCTCTGGTATTAGCATCATTAATACATGTGGTAATGAACGGCCTGTAAGTGTAAGCAATTCAATTATATTATCGAGGCAGGCAGAATCGCTTTGGTTATTGGTAACAATTGGTAAAAGCATTTCTATTTCTTCTTTAGAAAAGTAGGGTGATGTAAACCCTTTTTCTCCTGCTTTTAACCAGTTAAGGTTTCCTTGTAAAGTATTGATCTCACCATTATGAGCAATATATCGAAATGGCTGAGCCAGTTTCCAGGAAGGAAATGTATTCGTTGCAAATCTGGAATGTACTAGACCGAATGCACTTACAACTCTTTTATTTGTAAGATCCGAAAAATACTCCCGTACCTGCATGCTTGTCAGTTGCCCTTTGTATACAATAGTTTTATACGAAAGTGATGCTATATAAAATCCAATCTCATCTTTCCTCACTGTACTGTCAATGATATGTGAAGAGTAGTTCCTTAGAATAAATAGTTTTCTTTCAAAATCATCTGGATTTGAAATGTGATCGGGACAAGCAATAAATACCTGTTCCATTTCTGGCTCTACACTTAATGCAGTATTTCCAATATTATCTGTGTTAATAGGGACTTTTCTATATGCTAAAATTTCTAATGAAAGTTTTTCAGCAGTACGATTAAATATTTCCCGACATTCTTCTCTTAACCTGATCTCTTTTGGGAAGAAGATCATTCCAACTGCATATTTACCATAGGATGGGAGATGTACGCCAAGTTTTAAGCACTCATCAAAAAAGAATTCATGTGGTAATTGAATCATAATACCGGCACCATCACCTGTATTCTGTTCACAACCACAAGCACCGCGGTGCTCCATATTTTCCAATACTGTTAATGCATCAGAAATATGCTGGTGAGATTTATGGCCTTTAATATTAGCGACAAAACCAATACCACAAGCATCATGTTCAAAAGATGGATGATATAATCCCTGGTTACCTACCATTCAATAGATTTTATTTAATATAAAAAAATACAGTATTTCTTATAGCAGGCAATCGATTGAAAATACTAAAATTTGTTCTATAGAATATCTGATCCGGAATATATTATCCACAAACAAAATGGATTAATTAACCTAAACCAGGTATCCGAACAAATGATCGTTTTTATTTATCTCAGAGAATTCAATATTTGATTCCTGCATTTTCTTTAATAATAAATCATAATCGGCAGCACTTTGCAATTCAACACCTACTAATGCAGGTCCATTTTCTTTATTTGTTTTCTGCATGTATTCAAATCTTGTTATATCGTCAGTTGGTCCTAATACATTATTTACAAATTCTTTCAAGGCACCGGGTCGTTGCGCAAAACTTATCAGAAAATAATGTTTTAAGCCCTCATATTGCAAACTTCTTTCTTTTATTTCCTGCATACGGTCAATATCATTATTGCTTCCACTAACAATACAAACAATATTCTTTCCTTTTATTTCTTCACTAAAATCATCTAATGCGGCTATTGATAATGCGCCGGCAGGTTCAACTACTATAGCATCTTCATTATATAGTTTAAGGATAGTTGTACATATTTTACCTTCTGGTACGAGATGCATTTTGTCCAAAACATCTTTACAGATAGAAAATGTAATATCGCCAACTCTTTTTACTGCAGCGCCGTCAACAAACCTTTCTATGTTTTCTAATTCAACAGGCATCCCTGATTTCAATGCTTTAAACATTGACGGTGCCCCTTCAGGTTCTACTCCTATAATTTTTGTTTTGGGTGAATATGTCTTAAAATAAGATCCTACTCCTGCACTTAATCCACCACCACCAACAGGTATGAATACATAATCAATTTCAGGAAGATCTTCCAATATTTCCACAGCAACAGTTCCCTGTCCTTCAATAATTTTATAATCATCAAAAGGGGGAATAAAAGTCATTTCATTTTCTTCTGTAAATTTTTTTGCAGCTATTGCACAATCATCAAATGTGTCACCTACTAATTTTATTTCAATAAAATGTTCGCCAAACATTCTTGTTTGATTTACTTTTTGCTTAGGTGTAATAATGGGCATAAATATTACTCCTTTTACATTCAAGGCTTTGCAACCATAAGCAAAACCCTGTGCATGATTACCTGCGCTGGCACAAACAACACCTTTGTTTAGTTGTTCTTTATTGAGAGAAGACATCATATTGTATGCTCCACGTAATTTATAAGACCGGACAATTTGCAGATCTTCTCTTTTCAAATAAATATTGCAATTGTATTTATTTGAAAGATTCTGATTCAACATAAGTGGTGTTCTGCTTACAACTTTTTTTAATCGTTGTGCTGCATCATGAAATGAAAGATGAATCCCTGTATTTGTTACTAAACTCATTTTTTTAATTTATCTGATGGGATCATGTTCGTCAATCATTTTCTTAAATAGATTTTCTACATTATCGTTTTGTTCTTCAGGCTTTGTGCTTTGGTTTTCAGGTCGCAGACTTCTTACAGTTTTACCAGTTTGCCATAATTCACTGTCTCTTAATTCTTTTAACTCTTCTTCCAGTTTTTCTCTGTAATCAGGTTTGCTGTTACTGTCAATAGATCTTTGAGATTCTTTACCCGATGCCACACTTTCATAGAGTTCAGTAAAAACAGGTTTTGTAGCATCACGGAATTTTTTCCACCAGTCCAATGCTCCACGTTGTGCAGTAGTTGAACAATTAGCATACATCCAATCCATTCCATTTTCTGCTACAAGTGGCATTAATGATTGCGTCAGTTCTTCCACCGTTTCATTAAAAGCTTCAGAAGGGGAGTGCCCTTTAGAACGAAGCACATCATATTGAGCAGCAAATATTCCTTGAATGGCACCCATTAAGGTTCCTCTTTCTCCGGTAAGGTCACTAAATACTTCTTTCTTAAAATCTGTTTCAAATAAGTAACCACTACCAACTGCAATTCCTAACGCTACAACTCTTTCAAAAGCTTTTCCGGTAGCATCCTGAAATATTGCATAGGAGCTGTTCAATCCACGACCTTGTAAAAACATTCTTCTTAATGAAGTACCGCTACCTTTTGGTGCAACTAAAAATACATCTACATCTTTTGGAGGAATAATTCCTGTTTGCTCATTAAATGTAACACCAAAGCCATGAGAAAAATATAATGCCTTACCTGGTGTTAAATGTTTTTTTACGGTAGGCCATAAAGCGATCTGTGCAGCATCACTCAATAAATAGCAAATAATAGTTCCTTTTTCTAATGCTTCTTCAATTTCGAATAAAGTTTTTCCGGGAACAAAACCGTCGCTGACAGCTTTATCCCATGATTTTGAATTTTTTCTTTGACCTACAATGACATTGATCCCATTGTCTTTTTGGTTCAATGCCTGTCCGGGGCCTTGCACACCATAGCCAATTACAGCCACTGTTTCATTTTTCAGCACTTCCTGTGCTTTACTAAGTGGGAACTCTTCCCTTGTTACTACGTTTTCTTCAACGCCGCCGAAATTTAATTTTGCCATGATTATGTGTTTTAGTATTTGTGTTATTAATAATTAATTATCTACATTGTAAAAACTTCTTCATTCTTATCTAAAAATTCATTCTCTATCACATCTTCACCAGGTTCTTTTTTCTCAAACTCTTTTAGTCTTTCATGGAAACGGCTGCTTCCCTTAATGATTGCAACTCTTGCACTGCGAACAAATTCCACTAATCCATAAGGTTCCAATACTTTTACCAGACCATCTGTTTCTTCCCGTTGCCCGGTAGTTTCAAACACAGTAAAGTCTTTACGAATTGCAACAACTCTTGCACCATATTCTCTTAAAAGTCTTTCTACTTTTACTTTTTCTGTTATTGCGTCTGTACTTACTTTATAAAGTGCCAGTTCCTGCCAAACAATTTCATTATCTGTGTTGTAATAAGCTTTCAATACCTCAACTTGCTTTTCAATCTGCCTGCATAATTTTTTTACCACATCTTCTGTTTCATTTATAACGATTGTAAAGCGATGAACACTGTCTACTTCTGTTGGGGATGTGTTTAAACTTTCTACATTGATCTTTCTTCTTGAAAAAATTATAGCGATCCTGTTCAGCAAACCAATTTGATTTTCTGTATAAACTGTTATCGTATATTCTTGTTTTTCCATTTTGCTTTTTTTAGGTTATATATCTTCTTTGCATAAAACAACTTCTGCTACGCCTTTTCCCTGTGGCACCATCGGGAATACATTGTTTTCTTTTCCTACCATTACTTCTAATAAATATGATCCTTTATGATCTAACATTTCTTTTAAAGCTGAATTTAATTCTTCTCTTTTTATTATTGATCTACCTTCTATGCCATATGCTTTTGCCAATTGAATAAAATCCGGACTGGTAATATCAGTAAATGAATATCTCTTCTCATGAAATAATTCCTGCCACTGACGCACCATACCAAGGAACTGGTTATTCAGTATTAAAAGTTTTATATCAACATTAAACTGCATTACTGTTCCAAGTTCCTGTAAGGTCATTTGAAAACCGCCATCACCAATTACAGCAACAACAGTTCTATCAGGGTCCCCATATTTTGCACCTATTGCAGCAGGTAATGCAAAGCCCATTGTTCCCAGACCTCCACTTGTGATATTGCTTTTTGATTGATTGTATTTTGCATATCGGCAAGCTGCCATCTGATGTTGCCCTACATCTGTTACAATGATCGCATCACCTTTTGTTAATTCATTCACCAGTTCAATTACTTCACCCATCGTTAAAATTTCAGACGAGGGGTTCAACTCTTGTTTTATAACTTTCTCCTGCTCTTTTGCAGTGCAATCAGCAAATTTTTGTAACCACTGCGGGTAAACTTTATGTTCCACCAATTTGGTTAGCAATGGCAATGTTTCTTTGCAATCGCCCCAAACTGGTACTGTAGTTTTTACATTTTTATCTATTTCTGCAGGGTCAATATCCAGGTGGATGACTTTAGCTTGTTTAGCATATTTATCTAACCTACCTGTTACTCTATCATCAAATCGCATTCCAACAGCAATCAATACATCACATTCGTTGGTTAATAAATTAGGCCCGTAGTTTCCATGCATACCCAACATGCCAACAGCTAAAGGATGATCAGTAGGAATAGCACTCATTCCCATAATTGTCCACGCAGATGGAATACCGGCTTTTTCTATAAAGGCTTTAAATTCTTTTTCAGCTTTTCCTAAAATAACACCTTGACCAAAAATTACAAATGGCCTTTCAGCTTCATTGATCAATTTTGCTGCTTCTACGATATATTCATTTCTTACAATTGGAGCCGGACGATAACTTCTTATATGATCACATTTAATATATCCTTCATAATCGAACTTTTGTAATTGTGCATTTTTGGTGATATCAATTAATACGGGTCCTGGTCTTCCACTTTTGGCGATATAAAATGCTTTTGCCAGTACTGCAGGAATTTCTGTAGCATCAGTTACCTGATAATTCCATTTTGTAACAGGTGTTGTAATATTTATTACATCAGTTTCCTGAAAGGCATCAGTACCTAATAAATGTGCAAAAACCTGCCCGGTAATACAAACAACAGGGGTGGAGTCAATCATAGCATCTGCGAGACCTGTTACTAAATTTGTAGCTCCGGGTCCGCTGGTTGCGAATACTACACCAACATCACCACTTGCTCTAGCAAATCCTTGTGCCGCATGAATTGCTCCTTGTTCATGACGAACTAATATATGATTCAGTTTATCATGATAATCATATAATGCATCATAAATAGGCATTATTGCTCCACCTGGGTAACCAAAAACTGTTTTGACTCCTTCTGCAATAAATGCTTCTAATACCGACTGACTGCCACTGATATTTGCTGGTGCCTGGTTTTTATTTTTCTCTTTCTTTATTTCTAATGTATCCATATCAATTTTTTTAAATTAAATTGAAAAGTTTGCTTGGAATGTCATTCATCTGTTACACATCCTTCATCAGCCGGTTTTACTTGTTGAGCATATTTATATAATACACCTTTGGTTGCTTTTAAATCCGGTTGTATCCAATTTGCTTTTCGTGTTGCTATTTCTTCATCTCTTACTTTTAAATTAATACTATTGTTAGTTGCATCAATTTCAATAATATCATCATCATTCACCAAAGCAATAAGCCCACCTTCATATGCTTCTGGTGTAATGTGGCCTACTACAAATCCATGAGTGCCACCACTAAATCTTCCATCTGTTATTAATGCTACTGATTTACCTAAACCTGCACCCATTATTGCGGATGTAGGTTTCAACATCTCTGGCATTCCCGGAGCACCTTTTGGCCCAATATTTCTGATCACTACTACATCACCTGCTTTAACTCTTCCATTTTGTATGCCATTAATTAAATCAAATTCTCCATCAAAAACTCTGGCAGGGCCCTCAAATTTTTCTCCTTCTTTACCTGAGATCTTTGCCACACTGCCTTTTTCAGCAAGATTTCCATAAAGAATTTGTAAATGGCCTGTTGATTTTAATGGATTCTCTAGTGGTAAAATAATTTGTTGTTTTGTAAAATCCAGATCAGGTACTGTTGCTAAATTTTCTGCTACTGTTTTTCCGGTAACAGTTAAACAATCTCCATGCAATAATCCATTATTCAATAAATATTTCATGACAGATGGTATGCCGCCATATTGATGAAGATCTTCCATCATGTATTTTCCACTTGGCTTCATATCTGCTAGCATTGGAATCTTATCACTTATTTTTTGAAAATCATCTTGTGTTATTTTTATATTTACACTTTTTGCCATTGCAATTAAATGCAATACAGCATTGGTACTTCCTCCCATGACCATCACAACTGTTATTGCATTTTCAAATGCTTTTCGTGTCATGATATCACTAGGCTTGATATCTTTTTCTAATAAGACCTTAATGTATTTACCTACGGCTTCACATTCCTTTTGTTTGTCTTCACTTAATGCCGGATTGGATGATGAATTGGGTAAACTCATTCCTAATGCTTCGATGGCACTTGCCATTGTATTAGCAGTATACATACCGCCACAGGCACCTGCACCGGGACAAGAGTTTTTAATGATCCCATTAAAATCTTCTTCATTCAGATCGCCTGCAATTTTTTTTCCCAATGCTTCAAATGCACTTACAATGTTCAGATCTTCTCCTTTATAGTGTCCATGAGCAATGGTGCCACCATATAACATGATTGAGGGACGATTTAATCTTCCCATTGCAATTATGGAGCCTGGCATATTTTTATCGCAACCAGGAACAGCTATCAACGCATCATAATATTGTGCACCAGCATTTGTTTCAATACTATCAGCGATCAGATCTCTGCTTACTAAACTATAACGCATACCTTCTGTTCCCATACTTATACCATCACTTACACCAATTGTATAAAAACGTAAGCCAATCAAATCTTCTGTCTTATTAATATTTTCCCGTATTGTTGTTGCCAGGTCATTTAAATGCATGTTACAAGGGTTCCCATCCCATCCCATACTAACAATACCTACCTGAGCCTTTTTAAAATCTTTATCTTTAAAGCCTATAGCATATAGCATCGCCTGTGCAGCAGGTTGTGTGGGATCCTGAGTAATTGTTTTGCTATATTTATTTAATTCGATCATTTTTTTTGTTTATCAACTTTAGTGCTACTATCATCGTTACTTACACCTTCTTACCGATAGGCTTGCCGAATACTTTTTCTGCATAATATATTGGGCGTTATGCCACTTTCTTAGTTACATTTAAAGGTTGTTCCAATACTTTTGCTTTATATGCTTTTTGAATTAATCCGCATAATGACTCTTCCCACTTTTTTGGAAAAGAAACTTCATCTAATGACGCCAACTCTACAACTTCTGCTGCTGTACCACAATAAAAAGCTGCATCGGCACTTTTCATTTCTTCGGTTGTAAAATGTTTTTCAACTACTGATATGTTTAATTCATTGCAAATTTCCAGTACAGTTGCCCGTGTGATACCCGGTAAAATATTCCCCTTTGCAGGAGTATAAATAATTCCATCTTTCTCATAAAATATATTAGCTCCTGGTCCTTCTGCAACGAAACCATCATTATCCAACAATAATGCTTCATCATAACCTGCATCTTTTGCTTCCTGGCATGCAAGAATAGAGTTTACATAATGGCCGCTTACTTTTGCTTCTATATGAAAACCTGCAGGATTTGGTCTGCGATAGGAGGAAGTCATAATCCGCATTTTATTTGCGAGATAACCATTCGTCCATTCCCATGCTTCTATTGCCAGGAAACATTCTTTGCCTTTTGATAAGGACATATTAGGAGAGCATAAAACGATTGGTCGTAAATAAGCATCCGTAAAATTATTTTGCTTTAATACTTCATAGCTTAACTTAATTAATTGCTCTGTGGAATAATTAAATGGCATTTTCATTAATTCGGCAGAGTACCGAAGCCGGTTATAATGAGCTTCGGCTTTGAATATCTTAGTATCATTACCTA
This sequence comes from Chitinophagaceae bacterium, assembly GCA_024643645.1. Lineage (GTDB taxonomy): Bacteria > Bacteroidota > Bacteroidia > Chitinophagales > Chitinophagaceae > JJ008. Next base: position 13,048 of record JAHEMN010000049.1, read on the forward strand.
CGGGATAGGAACGGATGCCTTCAAAAACTGCATAACCATAATGTAATGATTGGCTATAAAGATCTGTTTTAGCCTCAGCGGCTTTAACAAATTGACCGTTGAAATAGATAATTGTGTTTTCGTTGTAATACATAAACTATTTTATTGTTCTGTTTTGGGTAATAAAAAAACCCGCCTTTTTTGGAGGCGGGTTAAGTATATTTAAATTTAAAATTTATAGTACCGTGCCACCTCCGATTGAAGAAGATATAATAATGACTACGACAATAATAATTGAGGCAATACTTGAAATATTATTATATGATTTATTCTTCAACATACGAATGCGACTATCATAAATATACACCCACCATTTTTAAAAAAGAACTAAATACGCAATAATTTTTTTATTTGACTAACCAGTGTTAGTTTTTATCAATTAAATTATCGTTGATTTTCTCAATTCAATATTTTCTCTTTTACCCGAATCAGCTACATTTCCACTTATGTAATCACAGATCAATTCTCCGATTGTAGAAGTAAAATAAAAATTAACAGGATCGATATCTTTCGTTACAAAACCATTTGACAATATCCAGTTAACAGCATCTCTTACTAATAATGCTTCTGTATGCATCTCTAAATGATCCAATAGCATTGCTGTTGATAATAAAGAGCCTATCGGATTGGCAATATCTTTTCCTGCAGCTTGAGGATAGGAGCCATGAATGGGTTCAAATAATGCCGCACCTTTTCCAATTGAAGCTGATGGAAGCAGTCCTAATGATCCACTTATTACACTGGCTTCATCACTTATGATATCACCAAACATATTTTCAGTAAGGATAACATCAAATTGTTTGGGATTCAGGATTATCTGCATGGCAGCATTATCAACAAACATATAATCAACTGATACATCCGGGTATTTACTTGTAAGCCCTTGAATAACTTTTCTCCAAAGTCTGGATGTTTCCAAAACATTTGCTTTATCAACTAATGTCAAATGTTTTTTTCTTTTTTGAGCAGCCTGGAAAGCAAGATGAGCAATTCTTTCAATCTCATCAACTGTATAAACACAATCATCTGATGCTTGTGTACCATCTGCAGATAATTCTTTTTTACCAAAATAAATGCCGCCTGTAAGCTCCCGATAAATCACAAAATCCACTTCTTCAATATTCCTGGTTTTTAAAGGAGATAAGTGGTGAAGCGAAGAGTATGTTGTAACTGGACGTATATTGGCAAATAGTTGTAAGGATTTTCTGAGTTTCAGCAATCCCTGTTCAGGTCTTACTTTGGCATTTGGATCATTATCATATTTCGGATGGCCGATTGCTCCAAAAAGAATGGCATCACTTTCAAGACATGATTCAATTGTTTCGTTTGGTAAAGGGTCTCCGGTCTTATCTATTGCTATCGCACCCATCAAACAATAGGAGTATTCAAATTCATGTTTGAAAAACTTAGCTATTGCATTCAGAACATGAATCGATTGTCTTGTTACTTCCGGACCTATGCCATCACCTTCAATAATTGTTATTTTCTTTTTCATATACTCCAACCCCTAAGTGGGTCTTAATTTTAATTTTTAATAATTCTTATCAGTCTCGAATTTTTCTATTTCTGGTTTTATACTTAATAAAAAATCGATATCATCATATCCATTTAACAAGCAGGTTTTTTTGTAAGGATTGATTTCAAAATTTTCCTGTTCACCGGTTGAGTTAATTGTGATGGATTGATTTTCCAGGTCAACAGTTAATTCAGTATTATTATCCTGAAGAAATATTCTCTGAAGAAAACCATCAGATACCTGAACAGGAAGAACTCCATTGTTTAAAGCATTGTTTTTAAAGATATCTGCAAAAAAACTTGATACAACTACTCTGAAGCCGGCATCAAGAATAGCCCATGCAGCATGTTCTCTTGAAGAACCACAACCAAAATTCTTACCAGCTACTAATATTTCACCATCAAATTGTGACATATTCAATGGAAAATGAGCAATCGTTTTTGACTCATCATCATTTTCATATCGCCAGTCACGAAATAAATTCTTGCCAAATCCTTCTTTTGTGGTTGCTTTGAGAAAACGGGCAGGTATGATCTGGTCGGTATCAATATTTTCTATATTGATCGGGACAAAACGACTCTTTATTGTAGTTAATGCTTTCATTTTTTAATTTAATAATTCTCTTACATCTGATACAACACCCGTAATCGCAGCTGCTGCCGCTGTCAACGGACTTGCCAAAAGTGTTCTGGCACCGGCACCCTGCCTTCCTTCAAAATTTCTGTTACTTGTACTTATGCAATATTTGCCTGCTGGTATTTTATCTTCATTCATACCTAAACATGCAGAGCAACCGGGTTGTCGAAGTAAGAATCCCGCATCTTCAAAAATTTTATCAATACCTTCTGCTATAGCCTGTGCTTCTACTTGTTTACTACCGGGAACGATCCATACTTCAACATCTGCAGCTTTCTTTTTTCCTTTTACAAAGGAAGCTACCATTCTAAGATCTTCAATTCTTGAATTGGTACAACTTCCTATAAATACATAGTCAATTTTTTGTCCCTTGATAGCTTTGCCTTGTTCAAGCCCCATATAGGACAATGACTTGGATAAACCGGATCTGTCATTTTCATTTATTGTTTCTGCAGTTGGAATATTTTCAGTGATACCAATACCCATACCAGGATTGGTACCATATGTTATCATGGGTTCAATTTCTTCTGCTTTGATAAAAACTTCATTATCAAATTTTGCATCACTATCAGAGTAAAGATTTTTCCATTCAACTAAAAGCTTATCCCACTCATCATCTTTTGGTGAAAATTCTCTTCCTTTAATATAATTGAATGTTGTTTCATCAGGAGCAATTAATCCACAACGGCCTCCCATTTCTATACTCATATTACAGATAGTCATTCTTGCCTCCATTGAAAGAGAACGGATAGCGGAGCCGGCAAATTCAACTGCGTAACCGGTAGCGCCACTGGCTGTAATTTTTGAGAGTATATATAAGACTATATCTTTTGAAACAACCCCTTTTTTTAATTCTCCTTCTACATTGATACGCATCATTTTTGGTTTGCTCTGCAATAAGCATTGTGTTGCCATCACCATTTCCACTTCACTGGTGCCAATACCAAATGCGATAGCACCGAATGCGCCATGAGTTGATGTATGGCTATCACCACATACGATCGTCATACCGGGTTGTGTAATTCCCAATTCAGGACCTATTACATGAACAATTCCCTGGTAGGGATGCCCAAGGCCAAACAATTCAATATCATGCTCTGCACAATTCTTAATCAATGCTTCTACTTGTAATCTGCTTAGTTCTTCTTTGATCGGTAAGTGTTGGTCAATCGTTGGTACATTGTGATCGGCTGTAGCAACAACCTGGTTTGGTCTGAAAACTTTGATACCCCTGTTATTTAATCCGGTAAATGCCTGCGGACTTGTTACTTCATGAATAAAATGTTTATCAATGTATAAAACAGAAGGGCCGTTGTCAATTGTTTTGACAATATGTTTTTCCCAGATCTTTTCAAATAATGTTTTACCCATTTTTATACTGTTGCTGTTTTTGTTTGATAATTTTTTGCGATTGTAGAAAGATCATCATCCTGTACTTCTTTTTTTGAGTCAGCAACTTTTAGGAATTCATCATACAATACATCTACATCATTCTTATCGAATTGAAAACCCAGGTTTTGAAAACGATAAGCTAAAGCACTTCGGCCACTTCTTGCCGTTAATACAATTTTAGAGCTATCTGCACCAACAGCTTCCGGATTGATTATTTCATATGTTTCAGCATTCTTTAAAAAACCATCCTGGTGTATTCCTGATGAATGAGAAAACGCATTACTTCCTACAATTGCTTTATTGGGTTGAACCGGCATTCTCATTGTTTCAGATACAATTCGACTAAGTGGATTTAATTGTTTTGTATTAATGTTAGTATATAAGCCAAGGTGCTTATGTTGTTTAATCACCATCACCACTTCTTCCAAAGAAGTATTTCCTGCTCTTTCGCCTAAGCCATTTATAGTACATTCTATTTGTCTGGCTCCTGCAATTACTCCTGCAATTGAATTGGCCGTAGCCAATCCCAGGTCATTATGACAATGGCAGGAGATAATGGCCTTATCAATATTGGGTACATTATTAATAAGGTATGCTATTTTATCTCCATATTGATAGGGCAAGCAATAGCCAGTTGTATCCGGAATATTAACGACAGTAGCTCCGGCTTTTATCACTGCTTCAATTACCTGAGCAAGGTATTCATTATCTGTTCTGCCAGCATCTTCTGCATAAAATTCAACATCATCAGTATAGTTTCTTGCCCACTTTACACATTGCACTGCCCGTTGTAAGATATCTTCCCTTGTAGAATTGAATTTTGCTTTGATATGTAAATCAGAAGTTCCGATACCTGTATGTATTCTTGGCCGGGCTGCATGTTTAACCGCTGCTGCTGCTACTTCAATATCTTTTTGAACTGCACGGCTTAAACCACAAACAGTTGCATTCTTAACAGCTTTTGCTATCTGGCTCACCGATTCAAAATCTCCCGGAGAGGAAATGGGAAAGCCTGCTTCAATAATATCAACACCTAATGATTCAAGCCGTAAAGCCAGCTCTAATTTTTCATTAGCGTTTAGTTTGCAACCTGGTACTTGTTCTCCGTCCCTTAATGTTGTATCAAAAATGTGAACTTTGTCTTCTGCCATAATAAATTGATAAATAAGATGAGATAGATGACAGGCGGCTTATTTTTGTACAGTTATTCGACTGGATAAGCTTCCTGCCAATCTAAATTAGATTTGATTAATTGGAGGTGGAAATCATATTAAGGTCATTTTTACAGTTTTAAAAGGGGTATATTTTCGCTGAAACCCTTTACTGGCATGGATTTTAAACTTTTTTAATTACGATGGCCAACCGCTCTACAGATGTGTTGTTTCAATTGGTTAAATCACTGGAAAAGAGTGAGAAACGCAATTTCAAGCTTTATGCCCGTAGAAATTCAACTTCCGGCGATCTGAAGGTGATTCAATTATTTGATGCATTGGATAAAATGACAGAGTACGATGAGAAGGATTTGTTGAAAAAGGCAAAAGGTATCACTAAACAACAATTATCTAACAGCAAGGCTAACTTGTACAAACAAATTCTAGCCAGTTTACGATTGATAAGGGACGAAGGTAATATCGATATTAATCTGCATGAGCAATTTGATCATGCCCGCATTTTATATAATAAAGGACTTTATCTGCAAAGTTTGAAAATGCTTGAGCGATTAAAAGAAAATGCCAAAGCATATCAGCAACTTACTTTTTTGCAACAGGCTATCTATTTTGAAAAAAAAATTGAGACTTTATATATTACCCGAAGTATACAGAACAAAGCGGATCTTTTAACTGCAGAATCTGAAGAGGTCAATAGCCAGCTTACATTGGTTAATCAGCTTTCTAATCTTGCATTACAATTATACAGTTGGTATATAAAAAATGGTCATGCAAGAAATGAGAAGGATATTAAAGAGCTTCGTTCATTTTTTGAGAAGAATTTACCTCCTGCTGCTTTACAGTCAAAAGGTTTTTATGAACGATTATATTTATACCAGAGTTATGTGTGGTATGCATTTATCCGCCAGGATTTTTTACAGTATTACCGGTATTCTCAAAAGTGGGTAGATGTTTTTTCGGAATTTCCTGAATTGATCAAAGTAGAAACGGCCAATTATATCAAAGGGGTGCATAACCTGATGAATGCACATTTCAGTTTGTTGAATACTGAGAAACTTTCAGCTACCATCAAGAATTTTGAAGAATTCACTAATAAAAAGTTTTTACAGGATAATGAGAATAACAGAATATTGGCCTATCAATATATATATACTGCCCGGATCAACTTATATTTTTTGCAGGGAAAATTCACTAAGGGGCTTCGTCTTGTTCCGTTTCTGGAGGATATGTTGAAGGAATATGGATTATATCTTGATACACACCGTGTGTTGGTTTTTTATTACAAGATTGCTTGTTTATATTTTGGTAGTGGTGATAATGAAAAGGCAATTGATTATTTAAATCGTATAATAAATCAAAAAGGAGATCTGAGAACTGACTTGCAATGTTATTCAAGGCTATTACACCTGATTGCGCATTATGAACTGGGTAATTTTGATCTGCTTGAATATTTAATAAAGTCTGTCTATCGTTACATGGCTAAAATGGAAAACCTAAGTAAAGTAGAGGAGGAGATGTTTACTTTTTTACGCCGATCATTTCGGGTAGGTGCTAAAGCATTAAAGCCAGAGTTTGAAAAATTATTGGTAAAGCTTAAAAAATATGAAGGCAACCCATTGGAAAGCCGTGCCTTTGTTTACCTCGATGTGATCTCCTGGCTGGAGAGTAAGATCAGTGGAGTGAATGTACAAGATGTGATCAGGGAAAAATTTAAAATAGCAAAAAGTTAAAAAAAGAAGTACCTTCTTTTTTAATTAAAAACTTAAATAGGTTTTACAAAATACATATCGATCATACCTTTATTTTTTGCTTCAATTTTTCCCCTATGTATACAATTGAATTTATCTTTTACCAGCTCATAGGTTGTGCCGCTAATATTTAATTTTCCAACTTCTCCGCTACTTTCCATCCTGGATGCAGTATTTACAGTGTCTCCCCAAATGTCATAAGCAAACTTTTTTATCCCTACTATTCCTGCAACTACCGGCCCTGTATGAATACCAAGACGCAACTCAAAAAATGGTTGGCCATTTTTCTGTCTTTCTTCTTTATTTTTTTCAATGAAAGCTGCCATTTCTAAAGCAGCATTTACAACATCAAACGGATGTGTATCGTTGGGAACCGGTAATCCTCCGGCACACATATATGAGTCTCCGATTGTTTTTATTTTCTCAATCTTATGTTTGGTTATTATACGATCAAATTCGCTGTAGCAATGATTGATCTCTTCTACCAGTTCTTCAGGGGTTAATTTTTCACTTGCTTGTGTAAAATTTTTAAAGTCAGTAAATAATACACTTACAGATTCAAAACTTTTAGTTTGAGCTTTACCTGTATGTTTTAATTCTTCAGCAGTTTCTTCTGGTAAAATATTCAACAGCAGTTGTTCGCTTCTGTGTTTCTCTTTGCTGATCCTGTTTCGTTGCCTGAAGAATACTCCTGCAAAAAGTAATACAACTGTAAATCCTCCGATAAAACCATTTCGAACTAGTTTTTGGCGGTTAATAACCTGTTGTTGTATTTCTTGTTCTTTACTCAAAAGATCTATTTGGGATTCTTTCTTCTCAAGATCAAATGTGAATTGAAGCGTTCCTAATTTCTTATCAGTGTTTACATTATAGATAGTGTCTTTAACAGCAAGCAAAAGATTCTGGTATTTGAAAGCGTTTACAAAGTCAGACTTTTTGGAATAAGCAATAGATAAGCCTTTATAGGCATCCTTTATTTCAGTAAGGGCATTTAAAGGTATCCCGACATCAAGGGCTTCTTTATAAGTTTCTATTGCAGATTCATAATCTCCTTTTGCATTGTATGCCTGTGCCAATCCAACAAGTGATTG
>JAHEMN010000181.1 GCA_024643645.1 Chitinophagaceae bacterium
ATTTGCAAACTTTTCTACCGGAAGAGTTTACGATCAAATTCGTCAATCCATCGCTTATAGCGGAAAGAATGTAAAAATATGCGCTTCACATGCAGGTCTTACATTGGGTGAAGATGGCGCAACACATCAGATTTTAGAAGATATTGGATTGATGAAAATGCTTCCGGGTATGACGGTAATAGTTCCTTGCGATTATACACAAACTAAAGCAGCTACTGAAGCGATTGCTGAATCAGTTGGTCCCGTTTATTTGCGTTTTGGAAGACCAGCCTGGCCAATTTTTACAAAAGAAGAGGATTTTAAAATAGGAAAAGCGCAGCATTTCTCAGAAGGAACTGATGTTACCATTTTTGCTTGTGGCCATTTGGTATGGAATGCAATACAGGCAGGAGTAATTTTGGAAGAAAAAGGAATAAGTGTAGAAGTTATAAATATTCATACTATCAAACCTTTAGACGAAGCAGCGGTTTTAGCATCTATTAATAAAACAAAATGTGCAGTAACAGCAGAAGAACATAATATTATTGGCGGATTGGGTGATGCGATTGCGCAATGTGCTTCTAAAAACTTCCCAATTCCGATCGAATACGTTGGTACAAAAGATACTTTTGGAGAAAGTGGCAAGCCTGTTGAATTACTTAAAAAATATGGTCTTGATGTAACTGATATTGTTACTTCAGCTGAAAAAGCAATAAATCGTAAAAAAAACAGTTAAAAGATTGTTTTAAAGTATAAGGGCAGGTTCTTTTATTATTGAACCTGCTTTTTTATTTTTATTTCCATAAAATATTTAAACATATTGATAATCCATTATTCTAAAAGAACCAAAGCCCCGATTAATGTCCTTAACAACAATTAGCGATACTGAATTGCTTGAACAATTTCGTAATCCGATTACGAAAGAGAAAGCCTATACCAGCCTGATAAAAAAATATCAGGAGAAACTGTATTGGCATATTCGGCGAATGGTAGTGCAACATGATGATGCGAATGATGTGCTTCAAAATGTTTTGATTCGAGTGTGGAAGGGACTAGAAAAATTTCGGGAAGATAGCCAGCTATATACCTGGCTTTATCGGATTGCTACGAATGAAAGTCTTACCTTTCTGGAACAACAAAAGAAAAAATCTTCTGTAAGTTTTAGTGATGTGGAAAGTGGCTTGAGCAACAAAATAAAGGCAGACCAACATTTTGATGCCAAAAAATTAGAATGGAAATTACAATTAGCAATGCAGGAGTTGCCTGAAAAACAGCGAGTTGTGTTTAGTTTACGGTATTATGAGGAGATGCCTTATGAGGAAATGAGCAGAGTCTTGGAAACAAGTGAAGGCGCTTTAAAAGCTAGCTATCACCATGCGGTTAAAAAAATTGAAGATTATATGCTAAATCATTAAACTTTTAGGCTAAAAACCTATCTTATTAGGGTTCTGACTTGCAGGAGCTAACAGAATTACTCAAAATGACACAAAAAGATTATATATTAATAGAATTAAAAGAGCTAAACAGTTCACTTATCAATTTAAACCAACAAAATGTTTATAACGTTCCTGTGGGTTATTTTGAAGGTTTAGCTACACAGGTGATAGAACGGATCAAATTATTAGAAAATGAAGATTCGGTTTCTCCAATATTAAATAGTATTTCTAAAGAATCACCTTACACAGTGCCAACTGATTATTTTAATAATCTGCCAGAAACTGTAATGAATCTAATTCGCAACAGCAATGATTATTTGACGGCCGCAGAAGAGTTAGAAACACTTTCCCCTTTGTTAGGGAGTATGAAGAAAGAGATGCCATTTACTGTACCCGAAGGCTATTTTAATACACTCTCAAAAGATATTGTTGCAGAAGAAAACAAACCGTCTGCAAAAATTATTTCAATTGGTAGCCGTAAATGGTACCGTTATGCTGCTGCCGCTGTTGTTACTGGTTTGATTGTTTTATCTGGCTTTTTATATTTTGGTAAAAACAATTCCACTGTAGAACCTGGTAGTAAAGTGATGGCGAATATTACGAAGGATATTAAAAATATGAATGTAGAAGAACAAAATGATTTGTTTGAATTTATTGATACAGGACTAACCGGAAAAGAATCTGCACAGTCCAAACCCAATAACAAATCAGTTGAAATTCAGGATTTATTGGTTGATATTTCAGATGCCGAATTAAAAGATTTTCAGGAACAATCTGAAGACATTCAGGCTGTTTTATTGTTAAACTAATGTAGAAATGAAAAAGTGGATTTACATATTGACTTTATGCCTGCTTCCTTCTATGATAGGATTTTCACAAGATGATGATGGAGGACAGGATAACGGTAAGATTGCTGACAAGATGAGGCAGTATATTCAAAAAAATCTTGGCTTATCAAAAAGTGAAGCACAAAAATTCTCCCCGGTTTTTTTCAAATACTTGAAAGATTTTACTGTTACGCACAGACAAAATAAAGGAGACCGGTTAATTCTTCAGCAAAAAATCATCGAACTACGTTTACGTTATCGTGGAGAGTTTAAACAAATAATGGATGAGCAAAGAGCTAACAGAGTTTTTCAATATGAAGATAAATTCCGGCAAGAGGTAATTCGCATTATTAAAGAAAATCGAAGGGATAGGGTTCCTCCACGAAGAAATAATTCTATAATTATCAGAGATTAATACCATACTATATTCCTCTATATAAACCGGCTGACTTCAGGCGGTTTTTTTTATTCCTATCTTTAAGGAAGATTTTTCAGTTTCATATACTTAAATAAAAATGGATGAGGCAACTATTTTTATTACTACTGTTATCCATAGACTGCTTTTCACAGCAACGACCCAATATAATTTATATCATGAGTGATGATCATGATAATGATGCCATAAGTGCTTATAACAAGAACCTAATAAAAACACCAAATATTGACAGGATCGCAAATGAAGGAATGCTATTTACAAATGCATTTGTTGGCAATTCTATTTGCTCTCCATCAAGAGCCACATTACTTACTGGTCAACATTCACATAAAAATGGTGTAAAAAATAATAGCACCAGATTTGACTCTTCCCGTTCAACAATGCCAAAAATTTTACAGCAAGCAGGCTATCAAACTGCTGTAATTGGTAAATGGCATTTACATTCTTATCCTTCAGGTTTCGACTACTGGAAGATACTTCCCGGTCAAGGCCTTTATATCAACCCAAGAATAATCGAGATGACGGGTGATACTATTACCAAGGAAGGGTATGCCACAGATGTTATTACAGATGAAACAATAAAATGGCTGGAGCAAAGAGACCAGACAAAACCATTTATGTTATTACTACATCACAAAGCTCCGCATCGTTATTTTTTTCCCAAACTAAACCATTTAGAAGAATATCATAAAAAAACATTCTCAGAACCCTCTACACTTTATGTAGATACTATAAATAAAGGATCAGCATGGAATATTCAAACTATGAGTATATTAAGAGACATGGAATTATGCAGCGACCTGAAAGTCGATCCATCGTATCTAATGGATATTCCAGCATATAAACCAGATTCTACACAGATACTTTATTATAATGCCATTTTTAGAAGAGTGCCTGCAGAACAAAGAAATCGGTATAAAGAAATATATGCAGAGCGGGGAAAATTATTACAACAACTTAAGCCAACAGGAAATGAATTACTCAAATACAAATATCAATGGTACATGCAAGATTATCTTGCCTGTATTGCTTCCATTGATGAAAATGTTGGCAGAATATTAGACTATCTTGATCAGAAAAAAATGAATGATAACACAGCTGTAATTTATACAAGTGATCAGGGTTTTTATATAGGAGAAAATGGTTGGTTTGACAAAAGATTTGCATACGATGTTTCTATGCAAACACCTTTCCTTGTAAAATGGCCAGGAAAAATTAAAGCTGGCTCAATTAATAACTCACTTATTCAGAATATTGACAATGCACCAACGATTCTTGATATTGCAAATGTCGGTATCCCAGCTTGGATGGACGGCATAAGTCTTAAACCAATATTAATCAACAATGAAAAAAAATTGGATCGAAAATATCTTTACTATCATTATTATGAATTTGTAAAAGACCATACGGTTATTCCGCATCTTGCTGTTCGGGGTGAACGATATAAACTCATCTACTTTTATACAGTAAACGAATGGGAGTTATATGACTTGATCGCTGATCCAAATGAGCAGAATAATTTGGCAAAGAATCCAACTTATGCTACAACAGTTTCTGCATTAAAAAAAGAATTAATAAAATTACGGGAACAGTACGATGATCATGAACCGGCAGGGGAACTACATTAAACTTTTCAATTATTCATTCCCATATTCACTAATCAATTCTGCAACCAAAGCCGTCCAACCAGTTTGATGGCTGGCTCCTAACCCTCTTCCATTATCTCCATGAAAATATTCATAGAATAAAACAAGATGCTCATTCCCGGGTTGCTTATAAAACCAACTATAATCTCCATGTAAGCGGCGATTACCTTCTTTATCTTTTTCAAACAAACTAATTACTCTTTTTGTCAACGCTTTTGCAATTTGTGAAAGATTCATTTTTTCTCCAGATCCTTTGGGAAATTCTAACGTTAATTCATCGCCATAAAACTCCCCATATTTTCTGATTGACTGAATGATCAAAAAATTAATTGGCATCCATACAGGACCCCGCCAATTAGAATTTCCTCCAAACATGTCAGATGTAGAATCACCCGGATCATATTTTATAGAATGTAATTGCCCATCAACAGTTACAGAGTATGGATTTTTTTCATGATACTTGGATAATGCCCTGATTCCACCATTTGATAAAAATTCAGCTTCATCTAATAATCTTTCCAATAAAAAAATCAACCTTTCTTTTGGAACTAATGATAAAAGTATTTCACCGTCCTTACTTCTTTCTTCATTGGGCCAAAATTTATTATTCTCCTTTCGGAAATTTTCAAACCAGGAAGTCCGTTTCTTAAAATCAGAAAGTTTCTCCAAAATTGCTTTACTGATCGTTGAAACTGCATAAAGAGATGTAACACCTACTACTGACTGAATACGCAATGGGATTGGCTCTGCGCCAGTAACACAAAGCACATCATAAAAGAATTTATCTTCTTCATTCCACAAGCCATGTTCATTCAACGACTCAGCAATTAAAACAAAGTGTTCGAAGAATTTTGTAGCCATATCCTCAAAAGAACGATCATGAATAGCAATTTCCACAGCCATATCCATCATATCAAGTGCATAGGTCCCCATCCAGCTTGTTCCATCTGCTTGTT
>JAHEMN010000182.1 GCA_024643645.1 Chitinophagaceae bacterium
CTTATTTGAATTTTATTTGCCCCTACCATACCTGCCGTTGCAGTAATAGGTGTTCCTGAAACATAAGGATCCCAGCTGCTACCACCATTTATGCTATACTCGTAAGTATCTGTAATAGTACCGGCACCTCCGCTTCCTGCATTAAATGTTGCAGAAGCATCAGATCCAACACAGATCGTACTTCCGCTTGCTGGCGAAGGATTAATAGTTGGTGAAACCGGATCAGCATTTACTGTAATCACTTTTGCAGAAGAAGTAATTATTGTACCACAAGCATCTGTAACTGTTACATTGTAACTATAAATACCCGGTGTATTTAAATTACCCGGAGTATAAGTATTTGAATTGGGAGCTCCAATTGTACTTCCATTTAATTTCCAATCATATGAATAAGGAGATTTACCACCACCTACATTCGCTGTCAAAGTTCCCTGGTTGTACCCTTCGCAAACTGTTAGTGCGGTTGGGTTGTGACTCACAGTAAGTATACTTACGACTGACACTGCCAAAGTACTGGCAGCACTGTTACCACAATTAGAATTAACTGCAATAACAGAAATATTGCCGGATGATCCAGCAGTTGAAGATGAAGTAGCAGTTATAGAAGTAGTTCCTTGTCCTGCTGTAATTGACCAGCCCGTTGGAACTGACCAGGTATAAGAATCGGCATTAGGAACCGAAGCTATACTATAAACAAGACCCGGCGCACTAAAACATACAGGGCTTGTTGTTGCAGCGGTAATAGTTCCGGGCATTGACGGTGTAGCATTAACCAAAATGCTTCCATCTCCTTCTGCATTATCTGTTGCTGGTGAAGTTTGTGCTCTAACTGTAAAACTTGTTGGTCCACCTGCAGAAGTAGAATTTGATGTTGTTAATGTTAATGTTGAAGTTGTAGAATTTGCACCCGAAGCCATGTCTGGAGCCGCTGGATTGAAACTGGCAGTTACACCAGTTGGTAGTGCCGTTGTAATTGAAAGGCCAATGTTACTTACTGTCCCAGTCCCAATTCCTCTGTTTATTGTAACCAAGTAAGTTACAGAACCACCAGTACCAAAACAGAGTGACCCTATTTGAGAACCCACCGTTACTGATCCAATTTTCGGTGAATCTGAAAAATATGCATAAGCCACAAAATTTGAAGTTAACCCTGTAGCTGTTAACATAAAGGAAACGCCCAAATGCGATTCATTAAAAATAAATGAACTATCAGCTATTTCCCCGTTTGCATCAGCATCCACATAAATGGTGTGGCCATTAGGGCAATGAACCGGTAACTCATCAATTTTTAATTTTACTCTTTCGTTGGGCTGCCAGCCGGTACCCGAAACAAAAAGAGTATCGCCAGGGTAGTAATCCAACTTGTCAGTTGTCACCGTAGCCTGCCCAAAAGCAGCACTGGCAAATAATAAATTCGCTACTAACAAGGTAATAACGAACATTCCGGTTTTTTGAAATAAATTTCTCATAAAGTCAATTAAGGATTGGTAAGATGGTTTGGTGTTGTTAATACTATAATTATGATGCCTTGCATAATCTGCCTTTTTAATCGGCAGCACAAGTACAGGGACATTAATTTTTTGGGGTGCTAAACTTTCAAGATCAAACGGATGCACTATTTCATTTTCTTTTACAGCAAGAAATGAATCGCAAGCAGTAGTTGAACTTCTGCTTACAGGCATAGCAATAGTTTTGAAAGGGAGCGGATCCTGCTTCCTCATATCAGTTAGTTTAAATAAAAAAAACAGCTTTTAGTTTTTCAAGAGATACTAATTGCTATCTGTAAAAAAATACAGATACAAAAAATTGTTGCTACAATTAAAATCAATAACCAATTGATTGTTCTGAGGAAAGTGGATTGAAGACGGTTTGTTTTTTATAGTAATAAAAAAACAGAGGTTAAATATATGATAGAAAAGTTTACAAACAAACACTTACGTAGTTTTACTATGCTATTTTAAAATTGTATAATTCTTTTTTATATACACTGATGAAAGTTATCTTATCACACTTTAATTCATTTCAGAAAAATATCTGTTAATACTAAGCAGATATTGGTATTAAAAATGAATTTTTATTTTTCAACTGCCGCAGTTACACTTTTCATATTATGATTAATAAGCATATTTATTATTTTTAATTATTGCTTACCGGATATTTCATATTTTAAACTATTTTCTATTTTTCTATATATTTTTTGAAAGCTGGTTTACTTCAATACAGATTGCAAAAAAGAATAAAATGTGGTATCTATGTTCTAATTTCAAAACTGACCAAAGCGTATGTCGAAAAAGAAACAACGGAAACTGGCTGCCCTCGCAGAGGAACAACTAAATCAACCCCAAAAAGGCAAAAAAAAGGCATCCACAAAAAGGCCAGGATTTACTTTTCATTGGCTGGTGCTGCTGGTTCTTATTTTACCTTTTTTGATCAGCGAAAAAATAAGTGATTCCGTTACCATCCTCCGGTATATTTTTCTAAGCGGCACTTTATTAGTTTCTGTATTATACATACTCTGGCAAAAAAAAGCATTCGATCTCCCTGCTCCTCTTTTAATTAAATTGATATTTGCCTCTGCTCTTCTATATGGTGCATGGAGCATTATCAGTATGCAGGGTGCTCTCAACTACCGGGAAGGGTACTATGAAGTAGCCCGGCATTTTTTGAATATTATTTTATTAATTGTTGTTATAACAGCCATAATAAAAGACCCTTCTTTAATTACCCGCATTTGTAAAGCCCTGGTATGGGTGGCCTTACTTCAAGGCCTGATCGGTATTTTTCAATATTATGATATTGCATTTACAGAAGTGCCCGGCGCCAATGAAAAACCATACGGACTAATGGGCAACCGTAACTTATTCGGATCTGCCCAGGTATTCATTGCCCCTTTTGTTTTTTACATGCTATACAGCGGAAATAAATTATGGAAATACATCAGTGGTATTTCGCTGACCATTGTAAGCCTTTCCATTTTTTTATCGCAAACCCGATCGGCCTGGCTGGCCTTTGTTGCTGTTATATTGGTGTCACTTATTCTTACAATTATCTTCTCGCCTGCAAACAGAAAAAAGTGGATACTTGGAACTGTAATAGGCACCTTGGTCATTGCTGCATTTATCAGTTTATTTTTAGCAGCTGATATTGAAGGACAACTTTCTCAATCTGTAACGTCGAGAGCCGCTAGCCTTACAGGTGCGGTAGTTTCCAATTCAAATGCTTCTTCTACAGTTACTGATCGTTTACAGATATGGAAACAAACAGGTCAATTAATTAAAGACAACCCGGCACTTGGCGTAGGACCGGGCAATTGGAAAATTGCCATTCTTCAATATGGCACAGAAGGCCTCATCTGGGCTTATGGTAATTACTCACCAGACAGGGTGCATAATGTGTACCTGCAGGTAACCGCTGAAACGGGCATACCCGGCGCCATTTTTTATTTTGGCATGTGGCTATTGATCGCTTTTGCAGGTTTTAAAACTATTTTAAGAACAAAAAATGAAGATCAAAAAATTCTTGTTATCCTCATGCTGGCAGGTTTGTCGGCAGTAGCGGTGGATGCAATGTTTAGCTTCCCCACTGAAAGAATAGAACACACCCTGTATATGTTTTTAATGGGAGCTTTTATTTTGGGATCTTATTTAGATTCTCTATCAGGTACAAATCAAAAAGTGTGGTCATTCAAAAAGCCAGTTTTAATTGGCTTCGGAGTTATTCTTGCTTTTAATTTATTTCTTGGATTTAAAAGATACCAGTTTGACAGACAATTATCTATTACCAAAGCTTATGAGAATAGCAGACAGTATAATGAAATGCTGCAGGAAGCAACTGCAGGGATGAATAACTTCATCACTCTCGGATTAGAGATAGGCGTATCACTAGAGCTAAAGGCCGCTATTGCTTTGAAAGAACTAAAAGAATATGATAAGGCATTAAAAGAAATTTCAATAGCAAAAAAATACAACCCGTATAGCGCCAATGTATACAGTACAGAAGGTACTATCTATACCGATATGGGGCAATTTGATAGAGCCATCCAGTCGTATGAAAAAGGATTATCGATAGTACCGCAACACGATATCATACTAAAAAACCTGTCTGTCAATTATTTTAATGTGGAGAATTACAAAGGCTGTATTGATGTGTTAAACAAAATACAGATCAATGGAGATGAGTATTTGTTGAATCTTTTAGCAGAGGCAAAAAAGCGGTTGGCCACTCAGGCTAAATAACCATACTTTTAATAACGATCTGCTGTAGCCGGACTTCTTATATGGTTTCATTACATCTTAAAATAAAAAGAGAGGATGCTTTCTGCATCCTCTCTGATAAATGATTAATGTGAATCATTTATTTAACTGTAACAGTTTCCCGGATAGCTGCTTTTCGCCCATCCGGAATATATACACCAAAGAACCCGAACGATTGGCGGACAGGTTAACGTTGTAGTTGTTAATACCTGCCTGAATACGTCCTTGAAAAACGATCATTATCTTTTGTCCCATCATATTAAATATTTCCAGGCTTCCGATTCCTGCTTCAGGAACAGAAACAATCAATTTTACCTGATCAGTGAATGGATTAGGTATGGCATCGATTGTGATATGATCTACTATCGATTTATCTGCTGGTATTCCTCCTTTCTGTTGCATTGCAACTATTTCGGATTGTTTAACTGGCTGAATAGTAGTGATTGGCTGTACAACCGACTGTTGAGTAACAGAGGCGGCACGGGCATTCTGCTGGCAATCTGATGCACTACAGGTAGCAGCATCGGAGATACAATCGCCTACTTTTACCATGATACCAGAAACAGAACCAGCACCCAGATTGTTGAATACATTACTTGTTTGCCAGGTTGTACCGTTATCAATACTATAGCTGATACCTGTACCCATTGCCGGGCTTGTAATGGTCACTGAACCGGCACCGCCACATAGATCAGGCTGTACCGCACAAAATACCGGTGGAGATATTGGGGCCGCAGCACTAACACTAACAGTACACTGCACACTGGAACAATTATCAGAAACTGTAAGTGTGTAATTATCAGCCGGCAGGTAATTAACGGTGGCTGTTGTACCTACTACCTCGTTCAAGCCGTTCACCCAACTATAGGAAATAGTTCCTACTGCATTGCTCACTGTACCGGCAGATACTGAACCACCATTAGTACAGGTAGCATTGGTTTTACTGCAAGCAGTCATGCTTAAACCTGCGGACGGACCACCAATGGTAACTGTGCATGTTTTTGTAAAACAATTATC
>JAHEMN010000183.1 GCA_024643645.1 Chitinophagaceae bacterium
GTTGTAATTGTAAGATCAGCCATTTGAAATAGTTATAATTGTAAAAATAGCTCTAATATTTATGCTGCTTAATAGTGTTTACATAAAATTTATGTTTATCGCATCTTTATTATCTAAGTGACTCTGATATATTAATGGTTGGATTTTAATCCGATTGTTAATGAATATAATCAAGGCGTTTGCAAATAAATTTTCATTTGTATAAATAATGAATAAAGTTATCTTTAAAAGAATCATTCACTTAAAACTAAACATATGAAAAAGAAATTATCATGCTTGTTGGTTGGTTTAACATTCATTCTTATGTCTTCTACCAATTTACAAGCACAGGAACCCATGTTAGGCGAAGTAAAAATGTTTGCGGGCAATTTTGCACCCCGCGGCTGGGCTTTTTGTGAAGGGCAGTTATTACAAATTGCTCAAAATCAGGCATTATTCTCCATTGTTGGTACCATGTATGGTGGCGATGGAAGAACAACATTTGGTTTACCTGATTTAAGAGGAAGGGTGGCAGTAGGTGTAGGCAATGGTCCTGGCTTATCTCCAATAAATATTGGTCAAAAAAAGGGTGCTGAAACAACTACACTTAACAGTTCAAATTTACCGGCACAGGCCGCTAGTACTGTTAGTGGAATCAGTACAATAAATATTGATGGTGGAAAGAATAATCAAAAGGGAGCCCAAAAGGATAATCAGGAAATTACAGTGTTAGTACCTTCCGGAACTCCAGGATCAACACCAGCAACTACTATTAAAGCCGGAGGAGGTTCAGGCGGTGGACAGTCAATCAACAATGTTCAACCATCTATTGGCATTCGATATATTATTGCTTTGCAGGGAATTTTTCCGTCCAGAAGTTAATAGAAAAGAAACTGTGGTAATTAGTATTTGATTATTGCAAAAGAAAGTTTTACAAATACCTTCTTTTGCAATAATTTTTTTTCATTTGTTTATACAGCCACTCTAATTCTACATAAACCTTATTTGCCGTAAATGTTAGGAATTTATAAGCAGCTATACTTTTTGTTTAGTGATGTTAAATAAAATTTATTCAAAAGTTTTTTTGCTAACGCTGTTATACTTCTCGTAATCATATTATACTGCAATATTGCCGATACTCGCCATTATTCTTAATCCATTTTTGGGGTAAGTAATATTGGAATATAAAACCGACCTTTCAACCATTTTACGAGTTCCCGTCTTATTCTTTCTCCATCACCTCCTTCACCATCTGCATTTCAAACCCCTTCATCATTAAATAATCCATCGTTTTCTTTTTACGAACAATAAATTGGTCTGCTTTTAGTGAAGCATATTTCTCTTTCGCTAACTTGTTCAATATTTTTTTGTACTCACTTTCGTCAATCTGCACTAAGGCTTTTTTGATACAGTATTCGCTTACCCCTTTTTGCTTCAACGCATATTTTATTTTTACTCTTCCCCAGTTTTTTATTCTAAATTTTCCTCCGGCAAAAGCAATTGCATACCGCTCTTCGTTCAAATAATCCTCTTCAATCAATGTAGTAATTATTTCATCATGATCTTTCTTCCAAACCCCCAGTTTATACAGTTTTTCTTTTACATCAGAATGGCTGCGTTCCTGATAAGCACAGAAATGCTTTAGCTTTTGTAATGCCTGTTCTTTGGTAAGATATTTTTTATAGATCACTGTAATTATTCTTCAAGCCTTTCTGTACAACTAAATTCATTTTTTAAATAATCGTCATAGTAATCTGCTTTTTGAAAGAGATTACGAAATGCAGCAGCTCCGTTTTCAACTGTCATATCCAGATCGTAAATAATACGACTAAGTATGAGATTTTGTTTTACACAACTCAATACCAATCCGTTGGTACGAAAATTTTCTTCAAGCAAAAACTGATAGAGTGGTTTTATCTTTGTTGCATCTGCAGGTAACTGGCATAAATAAGCGTCACCGGCAATAAAAAAATTCTCAGCATTATATGTTATTTTAATCTTTGCCGAACCCTCTTTAACACTCCAGGTGTTTACACCTTCCCTTGCCAACTTTACATCTTTTCCCAATTCTTTTAAAATAGACTCAATGGTTTTGGCTGTACCAATTGCTTCTACTTCTTTTGCTGGTATTTCCGGCAGTTTTACTTCAGTTCCACAGCTAGGGCAATATTTTTTTGTATCGATATTCGCCAATGTAACGAGGTGGCTGCAACTATGGCAACGGGTGGAGCTTTGTCCTTTATTGGGTAAATAAAGTTGTAAAGCTTCCCGTAAATAATTTACAGGTAATGCAAATCCAAGATTATCGCCTCCACGGATAATGAATGAATTAACACCAATAACCTCACCACCCATATTGACCAATGGGCCGCCACTATTGCCGGGGTTGATAGCCGCATCTATCTGTATAAATTTTAAACCATCTCTTATACGATCTACTTTAGATATTACTCCTTGTGTAGCTGTATAATTTAATCCATACGGATGACCAATAGCAACTACGGCATCGCCATCTTTCATTGTTTCGTACCTGCCCAACGTTACTTCTGCCAGTTCAATACCTGCAGGAGCCTGTAAAAAAGCAAGGTCATGTTTTCTATCTGTGTACCAGACTCTTGATAAGGTTTTATCAAACGCTTTTCCGGCTATCGTTACTTCAGCATTATCTGCTACTACATGATCATTGGTAATAATCAGATCAAATTCTTTTATATAAAAACCTGTGCCCGTACCACTTTGGGTGGCAATTTGAATGATTGCTTTTTGATATTTTTCTATTATAATCTGAGCGTCCATGTTGATAATTATTTAGCCTCTAAATTCAGAAACTCCATTTCATTAGTAAAGGAATAATTAAAATTTATCAAGCTATCAAAGCGTAGGTTCTGTGTTTTAAAATCTAGCAGTGGAAATTTTTCTTTCCACGTCTGTTGTATTGTTCGTATTGCTGAAATTATTGCTGATTCATCAAATAGGTTTTTTTGCAACTCATAATAATTAGTATTAAATCCAAGTGCTCTAAAATAATCTGCATAGTTTATCATCATATATAAATGATTCAGTTCTGTAATCGCCTTTGGTAGGCTATATGAATACTGGCAATACATAATTCCATACTCTATTATTTGCGATGCAATTCCCGGGTGATTATTATCTCTATACCATACCATGTTTTGGTTAGCACCATGAATACAATCCGCAATTGTTTTATACGGTTGTGGTGCTACTATTGAATAAGTATATCTGGAGTGAAAAAAATAACTATTAATTTCTTCTTTGGTCAGCTCTTGCAATTTTTTAAACTCCTCAACCATATCACGGCTTTTTTCAATTACCGCTCTTTCGTCTTTTTTAAAATAGATGCTACCAATTTTTTCCAGATCATTCAACAATTTGCCTTCCGGCGAAATCAGGTAATCAATCCGATAGATTAGTGAGAGCAACATATAGGCAATACCGCCTGCAAATTTTTCAGCATCTAATGTATTTATCAGGTCAATTGTTTCTTTTATCCATTTTTGAAAGTATTCGTACTTTATTTCTTTTTCTGCATTGGCAATGGGTTTTATATGATCTGTATCGGTTGTTTCTAAGATGGTGAAGTCCTGTACCAATAGATCGTCTTGTTTATCTGCTTTTGTTGCCAGTTCTTTTAGTCCATAATATAATTTACTGGGGCTTGCTGCTGCCGGATCGCTGTCAAACTTCATACAAAGCCTGTCATTTTCCAATGCAAAACGACCATAAAATAAATTGAAATTCATTTCCAACAAACGGCGCATTACCGGAATAGAGGGTTGCGGCATTCGGGCCAGTGTTACATCTGCATATATTCTCTCCTTATTAAAAGAACCCCGAACTATTTTCGAGCCCTGATAAAAATGGAAACTACCTTCTTCCCCATTTCTTTTGTACACAACATTATCAGCAATATCATCCCGTAAATAGTCAAAAAAAGCGTCCAAACATTCTATATACTTCTTTTCTTTATACAAGTTCTCTGCATCTGTCCATCGTGTTACCTTGGTTAATGGTTTATTATTATCGGAATAGCGGCCAAATGGGATTGTTGGGTCTTGCCCCGGCCCATTATTCTTTTTTCCCCAACCGAAAAGTTTGTTCAGCATATTTTGTACTTCTGAAAAGGAAAGATACTAAAGATGAAAGAAGGAACAAACCATATATTATACCATAAATTGGTTATTTTATTGGTAAAAGAATGATTTCAGAGAGGTAAATTCAGTATCCGTTTAAAGCCCCCTTTCTTCCGGCTTAAAGTGTTGAGCATAATGCAAAAATCAGTAGTTTCGCTTCAAACCAATTGATGATGAAATTTATTGCTTCCTCCTCTTCTTTATTAAAGCAGCTGCAGCATATTGCTGGTGTTATTAATTCCAACACGGTATTACCAATACTTGAAGATTTTCTTTTTGAAGTAGAAAAGAATAAACTGACCGTAGTGGCTACCGATTTGGAAACTGTAATGAGAGTTCAGCTTGATATAGAAGCTAAAGACAGTGGTAAGGTTTGTATTCCTGCCAAAATTTTAATGGACTCATTAAAAAATATTCCGGATCAACCATTAACTTTTACGATTGATAAAAATTTCGGAATAGAAATTACCAGTGATAACGGAAAGTATAAGGTTATGGGAGAAAATCCTGATAATTTTCCGAAAGAGCCTGTCGCTGATGACGCGACTTCTTTTACTATGCCGGCATCTGCTCTTGTATCTGCAATCAATAAAACGCTTTTTGCTACAAGTACCGATGATTTGCGTCCTGCAATGACGGGTGTTTTCTTTGAATTGGATAAAAAAGGATTACAAGCTGTTGCTACTGATGCTCATCGTTTGGTTCGCTATAAAAGAACTGACGTAAGTTGTCCAAAAGCAGATTCGTTTATCGCCCCCCGCAAACCATTAAGTTTACTAAAAGCAGCCATCCCTTTTACAGATGAAGAAATTACTGTAAGTTATAACAGTAATCATTTGTTTGTAAAACACGGAACTACACAAATGAGTTGCCGGTTGATTGATGCAAGATTTCCGGATTATAAAGTGGTAATACCAACAGACAACCCATACAAGTTAACGTTAAATAAAAACGATTTTCAAAGTGCATTACGTCGGGTAAGTGTATTTAGTAATAAAAGCACCAACCAGGTTGCCTTAAATATCAGTGGCAGTGAATTACAATTAGCTGCACAGGATGTGGATTTTAGTTTTGAAGGAAATGAAAGAATGAAATGCCAGTACAGTGGCGAGGATATGATGATTGCTTTTAATGCA
>JAHEMN010000050.1 GCA_024643645.1 Chitinophagaceae bacterium
AGGAATATATGGCCGGGCGAAGGGTAAAATACCTGCATCCGGTAAGGATGTATGTATTTACATCAGCAGTCTTCTTCTTGTTGTTTTTCAGTTTTTTTTCAGGATCAAATGTTATAAATATTAATTCTGATGGCGATATGAGTGGAAAGAAGAGATTGGAAGCTATTGCATCACTTGAAAAAAAATATAAGGATGATCCAACAAAAAAAGAAGTAGTAGAGAAAGTACAACAGTATAAAGATACAATGAAGCTGATTCCAATTGAGGATTTGCCTCTTTTTGCCAGTGATTTTAATATGATAAATATTAGTGGAAGAAGCAATAAATATTTTTCAGTTGCAGAGTATGACTCAATTCAAAAAAGTCTTTCATCAGATAAAAGGGATGGTTGGTTTAAAAGAAAGTTTATTCGTAAGGAGATAGCTATAAATAGTAAATACAGTACTGACCCAAGCGAAGGATTTAAAAAAATTGGAAATGCATTTCTCCATAAATTGCCTTACCTGTTATTTGTTTCATTGCCATTATTTGCATTGATCTTACGATTGCTTTACATACGACGTAAGCAATTTTATTTCGCTGATCATGGCATTTTTACTATTCACTTTTATGTTTTTAGCTTCTTATTATTACTTGTTGTATTTTCTTTAAATAAACTTGAGGAAGTAACAGGATTAGGATTTATTGATATTTTTATTATCGGCTTAATTCTTGCTCTTATATTTTATTTATATAAGGCGTTACGTTTTTTTTACGGGCAAGGCAGGTTTAAGACTCTTATTAAACTTATCATTATTTTTATTTCTTCACTTGCAATGATGGTTGCTTTATTAATTTTCTTCTTATTCTTTACAGCATTTAGTTTATAATAATTACTCATGAATACAAAAAACAGCAATGCCTTTTTAAGATTAGTAAAAATAATGGATGAGTTAAGGGAACAATGTCCCTGGGATAAAAAACAGACAATCCAAACCTTGCGACAACTAACAATTGAAGAAACTTATGAATTGGCAGATGCTATCACTGAAAACGATTGGAAGGGTATCAAAGAAGAGTTAGGTGATCTGTTATTGCATATTGTATTCTATGCTAAGATCGGTACAGAACAAAATCAATTTACACTGGATGAAGTTATTAATGGGGTTTGTGAAAAACTGATTGGCCGTCATCCTCATATTTATGGAGATCCTTCCAATGAAGGGAAATTGGTTAATGTAAATAATGAAGAAGATGTTAAAAGAAACTGGGAGAAACTAAAGTTAAAAGAAGGTAAAAAATCTGTCATCAGCGGAGTCCCAACTTCATTACCGGCCACAGTAAAAGCAATGCGTTTGCAGGAGAAAGCCAAACAAGTAGGGTTTGAATGGGATGAAAAAGAACAGGTTTGGGAGAAAGTAGAAGAGGAAATAGGAGAATTGCATACTGCTATTAAAAACCTGGAGAGAGCAATTAACAATGAAGATAAGGTGAAGACTCAACAAGATGTAGAAGAAGAGTTTGGTGATCTTATGTTTTCCTTAATTAATTATGCACGGTTTTTGCAGGTGGATGCTGAAAATGCACTTGAATTGACCAATAAAAAGTTCATACATCGTTTTTCTTTAATGGAACAGGCCGCTTTAAAGAGCGGCAAGGATCTTCATTCCATGTCACTGGAAGAAATGGATGCCATCTGGAATGTAATAAAAAAACAGCGATCTGTTAAGTGAAGTTCATCATTCCAAATATCATTGGGCGTAAGTATGCTTTGCTGGTGGTTGCAATTATACTTTTTATTCTCTCCTTAATTTTTAATAAACTTTATACAAATGACTCTTCTGTAAAGAGAGAAGTAAACAGGGTTGAGCAATACCTCTCTCAGCAGTTTAATGACTTTGCTGGATTTCTTAAGGATTCTATACTTGTCAGAAAATTAATTACAAAAAAGGAATCACTCAACGAATTTTCAAAAGTATCCGGTAAGCCCTATGGTATTTTTCTGTATTCTGTGGATGATTTTGGAAGGGCAACAATGAAATTCTGGAGCAAACAGATCATTGTTCCCACAAATGAATTATTGTCAGCAAAAAATGGAGAGTATTTTCAAAAATTATCAAATGGCTGGTATTATATTATAAAACAATCATTAAAAAGCGGTAATGACAAGCTATTCTCATTCGCTATGATTCCGGTCCGATCAAAGTTTTTTATTGAAACTGAATATCTACCAGAAACATTTTTATATGATAAAGTAGCAGATGAAAGAGTTCGTATAAGTGAAAAACCAACTGAATTTCAAATTACATCTCCAAAAGGAGAATCTCTTTTTTATTTCGATAAAAAAGCTTCCGGAGCTGTGCCCTACAATAGTAATTTTACAATAATACTTCGGTTCGGGGCTTTATTTTTATTGTTGATATTCATCCAGGTTTTTGTGGAATCAATATCCAGAACCAAAGGGATCTGGAATGCGATCGGTACATTATCTGTACTGCTTATTTTACTTAGATTGATTTTGTATTTATTCCCATCGCTTTTAAATCTTCGACAATTTGAATTTTTTAGTCCACTTATATACGGATCTAATTTAGTACAACGATCTCTTGGAGATCTGTTTATTAATGTGATATTTTTTGGCTGGATCATTTTATATGCCTGGTCAAAATTACAGGACACAAAAGAATATCCTTTGTCTATCAATTTAAAACTCAAAAGAGTTATAGGTATTCTTGCTTTATTGCTGTTAGTTGTTTCTACATTTACACTAGCTTCTTTAATAAGAAGCCTTGTAGCAGATTCAAAAATTTCATTTGACGTAACAAATTTTTTTAGTTTGAACCGCTATACACTGGCTGGGTTTTTCATATTGGCCAGTTTGTCTTTATCGTTTTATTATCTGTCAAAATTATTATTCAGGCTTATCTTCCCTTTAATAGAAGGGAGAGAATACCAGATCTATTTTGCTATCAGTATCGTTGGATTAATATATCTGACAATACGATCCGGGTCTAAAGATGTTTTATTTTATTTGCCTGTTCTTATCTGGTTGTTGGTCTACACCTGGCTGATCAATCGGAATGGTGTGTTATTTAAGAAATTGAGAATAAATATTGCAGGTATGCTTTCCTGGATTTTTATTTTCTCAGTTTCCATCGCAGCAATAATGTTATCGCAGAATAAAAAGGTGGAATGGGAAAAGAGAAAGTCGATCGCTGAAAAATTAGCAATTCAAACTGATCCCTCCAGTGAAATGCTGATGAGCATTGCGATAAAATACCTGGATAATGATTTTTTAAAAGAGAATTTTGACAGATTTAAAGACAGTAAACAAAGCAGCGTATTCAGGGATAGCATAATTACCGGTAACTATAGCGGATTTTTAAATAAATATGATACCCGGCTATATGTGTTTGATTCTACTGATAACCCATTAGATAATGAAGATCTAACCAGTTACGAGTCATTGAATGTGATCTTTACTGTTCAATCTAAGCCAACAACAACACCGGACCTGTATTATTATGAAACTGCTTTCGATAAATTCAATTATATCATCAGGAGAAATGTAGTAAATGATGATAATGAGAAATTAGGAACTTTCTTTATTGTATCCAATTTGAAAAGCTTCAGCAGGGATGCACTTTTTCCTGAACTTTTCAGGCAGAATAAAGGGACCGATCCGGAAAACTCACCGATATATTCCAATGCAGTATATATTAATAACAGGTTGATCTCTCCCGTTGGTAATTATCCATTTGCTACAGTGCTCAATGAAAGTGAGATACCGAAAGAAGAATTCAAATTAAAGACCAATGGAGATTTTGATGAACTATGGTATAAGGCAAGTAAAGATAAAGTAGTAGTGATTGCCAGAAAACGAGAAACGGGTATAGAAACTATTACATTGTTTTCCTATATTTTTTGTGCATTTCTCTTCCTGGTAGCTTTGGTACAGGGCATTATTTATTTAGTAAAGACCGGTTATAACTGGAAGGGATTCAGAAAACTTTTTCAATTAAATATCCGTTCACAGGTTCACACTACAATAATATTTATCAGTATTTTTTCTTTCCTTGTAATAGGGATAGCAACTATTTCTTTTTTTATTAGCCGGAACAGGCAAAGTAATAGTGAAAAACTAAGCCGAACCATGAAGATCATGGTGAATGAAATGGAAAAGAAAATTGCTGATCATAATACTTTTGATGATGTAATTAAAGTCTATGATACAGTAGCCAATGATAATCTTCAAAAATTAGTTGATGATGTATCTGATATTCATGGAGTAGATGTGAATGTATATGATCTGAATGGTGACCTGCAAGTATCGTCTGAAGCAAATGTTTATACAAAAGGTGTGTTAAGTAAAAAAATGGAGCCAGGTGCATTTTTTCATCTTGACCGATTAAGACAAGTACAACATGTACAGGAAGAACGGGTGGGTAATTTTTCATACCTGAGTATTTATTCGCCTGTGAGGGATCTGGAGGGTAGTGTAGAGGCGTATGTCAATATACCTTATTTTACTTCCAAACCTGAGTTGAGGCAAGAGATATCCAATTTCCTCGTCACTATTATTAACCTCAATGCATTTATTTTCCTGATAGCAGGATTGATCGCTTTGTTCATTACCAATAGGATCACAGATTCATTTGCCATTATCAGTAATAAGATGAAGGAAGTGAACCTGGGTAAGCACAATGAAGAAATTGTTTGGAACCGCAATGATGAAATTGGTGACCTGGTAACAGAATATAATAAGATGGTTACTAAGCTTGGTGATAGTGCAACTGCATTGGCAAAAAGTGAAAGAGAAGGTGCCTGGAGAGAAATGGCACGGCAGGTTGCACATGAAATAAAAAATCCATTAACACCAATGAAACTGAGCATCCAATATTTACAGAAAGCAATTAATAATAATCAACCCAATGTAAAAGAGTTATCAGGAAGTGTAGCCAACACATTGGTAGAGCAGATAGATCATCTTTCTAAGATCGCTGCAGATTTTTCTCAGTTTGCAAATATCGGGAATACGAAAATTGAGTTATTTGATCTGCATGAAATTATAAAATCACTCATTGCGCTGTATGAACCAAATCAAATAATAAATATAAACTGGCAACCTGTCGATCAACCGATCATGGTACATCTGGATAAAACACAAATGAACAGGCTATTCA
Organism: Chitinophagaceae bacterium; assembly: GCA_024643645.1. Lineage (GTDB taxonomy): Bacteria > Bacteroidota > Bacteroidia > Chitinophagales > Chitinophagaceae > JJ008. Next base: position 5,163 of record JAHEMN010000050.1, read on the forward strand.
CCAATCTTTTCATGAACGCCATACAAGCTTGCGGTGAAAATTCTATCTGTACAATTGATGTTTTTGAGAAGAAGGATAATGGTAAGATTATTATAAAAATTAAGGATAACGGTGATGGTATTCCTGAAGATATTCAGGAAAGAATTTTTATTCCAAATTTTACAACAAAGTCTTCCGGTACAGGCCTCGGATTAGCCATGTGTAAAGGAATTGTAGAGCAGGCAAAAGGAAAGATTTGGTTTGAAACGGAACAAGGTGAAGGTTCTGTGTTTTATGTTGAACTGCCACTGGTATAAATTGTTTTCTTCTCTAACCTAAAAGGTGTTAAAGTAATTTTCTCCGTAACTTTCCTTCAAATGTCCATAACCATGCGGAAACTTGTTTTGCTGATCTTATTATTACAATGTTCATTCCTGTTATTCTCACAGCAGTTTGGTGGTAATCCTCCTTCTACAAAATGGAAACAGATCGATACTGACTCTTTTCGTGTTATTTTCCCATTGGGGTTAGATAGTCAGGCGCAAAGGGTTGCATCAATCGTTCAATACCTGGCAGCACAAAAACCGGTGTCATTAGGTGATCAGATAAAGAAAGTAAGTATTGTATTACAAAATCAAACAACCATAGCAAACGGCTATGCTCAACTTGGTCCATTCCGCACTGAGTTTTATATGACTCCGGACTTTAATAGTTTTGAACAGGGAAGCATTGGCTGGGCTGATCAGTTGGCCATTCATGAATACCGGCACATACAGCAGTTCAACAACTTTAATAATGGGCTTAGTAAATTAATGAAAGTTATCTCCGGTGAAGAAGGTTTTTCTTTAGCCATAAACGCTGCCATACCAGATTGGTTTTATGAAGGTGATGCTGTTTATAATGAAACTGTACTCACCAGGCAAGGCAGAGGAAGATTGCCTCTATTCATGAACTCTTATCCTTCCTTATGGCAGGCTGGGAAAAAATATTCATGGATGAAATTACGGAATGGCTCTCTCAAAGATTATATCCCTAACCATTATAATTTAGGTTACTTATTGGTTAATTATGGAAGAATAAAATATGGCAAAGATTTTTGGACAGCAGTAACAAAAGATGCAAGTGCATATAAAGGATTATTTTATCCATTTCAGAAAGCGATCAAAAAATATGCTAAGGTTGATTATAAAACCTTTATAAAAGATGCTATTGATTTTTATAAGGATAAAACAGAAAGAATTTCTTTGGTGAGAGATGAATATGTTTTTCCTGTGAAGCAAAGCTATGTTACAAATTATTATTTCCCTTATGGTATAGGTAATGACTCATTGGTTTATTTAAAAAAAAGTTACAGACATCGGCCTGCTTTTTATATAAAGGATGAAAACGGGACTCATCGGTTACGTACAAGAGATATTTCCAACGATGAACAATTCTCTTATCGTAATGGAAAAATTGTTTACTCTGCATATGAAACGGATGCCCGTTGGGGTTGGAAGGATTATAATGTAATTAAGATATTAGATATAAAAACGGGTCAGCAGAAGAGATTGACACAAAGAACAAAATATTTTACTCCGGATATATCTGCTGATGGCACATTGGTAGCTGCTGTACAGGCCGGCGAATTCGGCAAAAATGAATTACATATTATTAATGTTAGTGATGGTAGGGTTGTAAACAGAATACATTCTCCGGAGATAAATTTATTTACAGATCCGAAGTTTCTTGATAATAATAATGTTGTTTCTGCGATCAGGCTGCATGATGGGAAAATGTATCTTGCTAAATCAAATCTTTCAACAGGAGAAATCAGTCAGTTAACTCCATCTTCATTTAATGTAATTGGTTATCCATGTATCAGCAACAAGGTAATATACTTTACAGCAAGCTATGGTGGTAATGATGATGTATTTGCACTAAAGTTGTCAGATAATAAAATATATAGGATTACAGATGGACCAACCGGTAACTATTATGTGAATGTAGCAGGAGGGAAAGTTTCCTGGTCTGCTTTTACTTCAGAAGGTTATCAGATAAAACAGATTGATGAGACTGATATTAAATGGAATGAGATTGATATTTCTTTACTCACTGCTATGAATGTGAAATATAAGGTAGACGAACCTCAGGATGTTTCAGCTATTTTAAATGGAAAATTATCGCAAAGACAATTGCCAATTAGTGATTACAAGAAAGGAACTAAACTTTTAAATTTTCATAGCTGGAGGCCAAATTATTCAGACCCTGTATTTTCTTATTCCATTTATGGTCAGAATGTATTGAACACTTTACAATCAGAATTCTATTATCAATACAATGAGAATGAAAAAACGAATGCAGTTGGATTTAATGCTGCTTACGGAGCATTCTTTCCATATCTGAATTTTGGAGCAGAATATACATTTGACCGAACAACGGCAATTGGTAATAGAATTCGTCAATGGAGTCAAATGGATTCTCGTATCGGTTTAGTTTTGCCATTGAGTTATGTAAGTGGTCAAACACTTAAAAGTTTTAGTGCAGCAACTTATTATGTATTAAGAAATGAATTCAATAAAGGATTTTATAAGGATTCATTGGGAAGTACGTCTTTCAGTTATTTACAACACTCATTATCGTGGATACAACAAATTCAACGTGCCGTACAGCATATTTATCCAAGGTTTGCATATACCGTTTCTGCAAATCATCGCTATGCCGTCACATCTGTAAAGGGTTACCAGATCATTGCAAATGGATCGTTATATATTCCCGGGTTATTATCAACTCATAATCTTGTTTTTGCAGGATCATTTCAACAGCGGGATACTGTTGCCCAAATTGTTTTTTCTGACAGGTTTGCCTATTCAAGAGGATATGAAGGCAGGTATTTTTCAAGAATGTGGCGTTTGTCAGCAAATTATCATTTGCCATTATTTTATCCTGATTTTGGATTTGGAAATATTTTATACCTGCAGCGGGTAAGGGCAAATGCTTTTTATGATTTTACAAAAGTTTATTCCAGAAATAAATTGGAAACCAGGGATCAACGAAGTTTCGGTGGGGAAATATTCATTGATACAAAGTGGTGGAATCAATATCCACTTACTTTTGGATTTAGAGTAAGCAAATTACTGGACCAGGACCAATTTGATGGTTACAAAGGAATGAGATATGAGTTTGTATTACCGGTGAGTTTAATACCGAGATAAATTTATAATGAAGATAAACTCTCTTCTATCACTTTTATCTTTTCTTCAGCATCAGCTTTCTTTTTCCTTTCTATCTCAATGATTTCCGGCTTTGCATTTTGAACAAATTTTTCGTTGCTCAATTTTTTATCAACGGAAATAAGGAAACCTTTCAGATAATCCAGGTCTTTCTGTAATTGTTGCTTCTGAGAACTGGTATCAAGAACAGTTGTTGTTTCTATAAATATTTTATCTTTTTGAACTACAACAGTAATACTGTTTGCTATATTATCTGTTGTGTAATTAATTGAATCTGCATTTACTTGTTTAAGTAATATGCTTTCAATTGATTTGTAAATATTTTTATTTTCAGATTGAATGTGGAGTTTAATTACATCTTTTGGTTTCAACTGATTTTTATTCCGGGCATCACGAACAGCAGTAATTATCTCTTTCAGGAAGTTTGCGGTAGACAAAATATTATCATCAGCTTTCTTAATTGCCGGGTATTGTTTTACAGTTAAATCTTCAGTTCTGTCTCTTAATTGATGATAAACTTCTTCGGTGATAAAAGGCATGAATGGATGTAATAATTGCATTAATTTTTCAAAGAACACAATTGTCTTATCAAATATTCCTTTATCAATGGGTTGCTCAAAACCAGGTTTTATCCATTCAAGATACCAACTGCAAAAATCATCCCATATAAGTGAATAGATGATCTTAAGGGCAGCACTTAAATTAAAATCTTTGAACAGGTTATCTAATTCTGCTCTTGCTTCGTTCAATCTGTTTTCAAACCAAATTGTTGCAAAATCATTTTCATTACTTTTTAAACTTTCATCTGTGGAAAGCCTTCCTTCCCACATTTTAATCAGCTTTAGGGCATTCCAGATCTTGTTGATAAAAAATCTTCCCTGCTCATTACCAGACTGATCCCACATCAGATCATTACCTGCAGGTGATGAGATCATAATGCCAAAACGAACAGCATCTGCTCCGTCTTTATCTATCATTTCTATCAGATCAGGAGAATTGCCAAGGCTCTTACTCATTTTTCTTCCTTGCTTATCCCGAACGATTCCGGTAAAATAAACCTCATTGAAAGGCTTTTCACCTTTGTATTCGTAACCTGCCATGATCATTCTTGCTACCCAGAAGAAAATGATCTCCGGTGCTGTCACTAATGTATTAGTAGGGTAGTAGTAGTTTACATCTTTATTACCAGGGTCACTATATCCTTTAAATACTTCAAAAGGCCAAAGCCAGCTGGAGAACCAGGTATCCAGACAATCCTCATCTTGTTTCAATTGGGCATTTGGTATCGAATACTGCTTATTGAATAATTCAACAGCCTTTTCTTCAGTTGCTGCTACAACAAATCGTCCTTCATCATCATACCAGGCAGGTATTCGATGTCCCCACCATAGTTGACGGCTGATGCACCAATCTTTTATATTCTCCATCCAGTGGCGATACAGATTTTTGAATTTAGCCGGATAGAATTTTATATCATCATCTACAACAGAAGTTAATGCAGGCCCGGAGATCTTTTTCATATCCACCCACCATTGCAATGATAAACGGGGTTCTACCACTTCATTGGTCCTTTCTGAATAACCAACTTCACTTGTATAGTCTTCAGTCTTTAATAAGAATCCTTTTTCTTCCAGTTCTGCAGCAATTTTTTTTCTTGCTGCAAAACGATCTTCGCCTACATATATCTGTGCCTCTTCGTTTAAAGTGCCGTCCTCATTGAAGATGTCAACTACTTCAAGGTCATGTTTTTGCCCGAGTTGATTATCATTAATATCATGTGCCGGTGTCACTTTCAAAGCTCCGGTACCGAAATCCATTGTTACATATTCATCTGTAATTATCGGAATCCGGCGATTGATCAAAGGCACAAATGCAAATTTGCCATGCAGATGTTTGTATCGTTCATCATCAGGATGTACACATATTGCTGTATCACCCATAATAGTTTCGGGCCTTACAGTTGCAATGGTGATATATTCATCACCTTCTACATCCAGTTTATATTTTAAGTGATATAGCTTTTGTTGTGTTTCTTTTCGGATTACTTCTTCATCGCTTAAAGCAGTTTTTGCTTTAACATCCCAATTGATCATCCGCTTGCCCCGATAGATATAGCCTTTATTAAAAAGATCTATAAAAACGTTGATGACAGATTGGTAATAATCAGGATCCATCGTAAAGCTGGTTCTTTCCCAATCCAGACTGCAACCCATTTTTTTTAGTTGCTGTAGAATGATGCCACCATATTTTTCTTTCCATTCCCAGGCATACTTCAAAAAGTCTTCCCGACTCAAAGATGATTTAGCAATACCTCTTTCCCTGAGCATTTGCACCACTTTAGCTTCTGTTGCTATAGATGCATGGTCTGTACCGGGAACCCAACAAGCATTTTTACCTTGCATTCTGGCCCTCCGAACTAATATATCCTGAATGGTATTATTAAGACAATGTCCCATGTGTAACACACCTGTTACATTGGGTGGAGGGATTACGATTGTATATGGCTCACGGTCATCTGGTTCACTATGGAAATAGTTCTTATCGATCCAATGTTTATACCACTTTTCTTCTGCAATATTATGTTCGAAATTTTTACTGAGTTCCATACCGGTTGTCCTGCTGCTTTAATTAATTTAATTCCCTTTTTTTCAAATGATAAGGCAGCAAAATTACCGGGTTTTATGTAGATGGCGAAACGGAGAAAGTAATAGGATCGTTATTCTATTTTGTAGGTTTTATGTATTTTCTTACTTCTTCGCATATATATACATTTCCATTGCAGACTTTAATGATACCTTTTGTTATTTCCTCAAAGGATGAAGTCTTTGTAAAATATCCCTTTGCACCTAGCTCAAGCATTTTAGTAGCATACTTCGGTTGGTTGTTTACAGAAAGTCCGATTATTTTGACTGCCGGAGAATTTTTGCGTACTTCTTGTGTTATTGTAAAACCATTTATTGGAGACATATTAATATCGACAATTAAAATGTCAGGTTGCAGTTCATATGTTTTTTGAATAGCATCTTTGCCAGAGTCAAAACTGGCTATTACATTAAAGCGAGGATTATTATTTAACAGATCTACCCATAATTGCCTCACAAGTTGGTGATCATCCACAAGAATGATCCGGATAGGGGTACTACTCATAATTAGGACAGTTGTTTTGTTGTTATCGGTGCTTATTTTGTATTTAGCAGAAAAGGATTTAAAAAATGATGCTTTTTAATATGATGAACCGGGCTTTAAGAGTATACTTGTGATTAAATCATCAAAAATAGATAAACAGTAAAAATACTGTAAGTCTAAAGTAATATTACTCGGTGATAATACCAAGTAATTATACTAATTAATTTTAAAAACTATTATTCAGGTGTTTTTCTGAAGAAAGGGATAGGCTAATCAAATAACTTTTTAACGCCTATATTCGCAAAAACAGGATCAAAAGATTGATCTGTCAAAAAAATACAAATATGAAAAGAGAATTATCATCCTGGTATAGCCCATCGTTAAATAAAGAAATGCCGATTGCCACCTACGGGGATTATGGTTTTGCTCTTTTATTGATACCTACAGCAGCAGCAGATTATCTTGAGTATGAGCGGTTTCAGTTGATGGATCACCTGACAAGTTATATTGATGCAGGAAAAGTAAAAGTATTTTCAATTGACAGTATTAATAATGAAAGCTGGCTTAATAATGAAATGGATCCTAAACATAAAGCAATCCGCCAGCAACAGTGGAATAGTTATGTATTTGACGAAGTAGTTCCTTTTATAAGAAATAGCACCAGCCAGGAAACACCAATAATTACTTGTGGAGCTTCATTCGGAGCATTACACAGTATGAACTTGTTTTTGAAGAGGCCGGATTTGATCAATGGTGTAATTGCGATGAGTGGTGTTTATGACCTGTCAGAATATACAAAAGGTTATTTTGATGATGATGTATATTTCAATAGCCCATGGCATTATATGCAGAATCTTACAGATCATGCAATTCTTGAACAAATAAGACAAAGCAAGCATATACATATTCTTACCGGTAGCGGAGCTTTTGAAGATCCTTCAGCAAGCGGCAATTTTGCAAAAGTTTTATATGATAAGGGAATCTGGTATGAATTGGATATTTGGGATAAAGACTGGCCGCATGATTGGAATACCTGGAGAGCTATGTTACCCCAATATTTAGAAACGAGATTTTAACTTCTATACTTGTAGAAAGCAGCTCTAACTATTCTTTTAGAGTATAAATAATTCTTATCTATCATTAAGTGATACGATTAATTTTTATCAGGAATCAATTTGGTTAACAAACGGGAAAATTCTGACCGCAGGATCATTTTTGCACCAAAGCTTTCTAAATACGCTGTATATACCTGGCAATCGATCATTTGTACACCTTCATCTTGTAAGAATTGTACATACTTTGTAAAGGCATAGCGGGAAGCATGGCTAACTTTGCTAAACATACTTTCACCAAAAAATACATTTCCAATTTTTATACCATATAAGCCACCCACTAATTTCCCATTTTTCCAAACTTCTGCACTATGTGCATATCCCAATTCGTATAACTTACAATAAGCTTTTTCAACTTCATCAGTTATCCAGGTACCATCCTGCCCACTTCGTTTGATTTCTTTACAGTGATGTATTACTTCTTTAAAGGCATTATTGATTGTGAATTCAAATTCTTTTTTGTCTAATAAATTATTGATTGTTTTATTGATCTTTAATTCTTTAGGAAAAAGGACAAAACGAGGGTCAGGGCACCACCATAAAATATGTTCACCTTCATACCAGGGAAAGATCCCATTTTTATAAGCAATTAATAGCCTTTCAATAGATAGATCGCCTCCAATAGCTAACAGGCCATCAGGTTCAGCCAGGTGAACTGGTGGGAATTTTAATTCTTCATCAATAACAAATAAAGGCATTTGAACAAATGTAGATTATCCGGCCAATACTTCTACCGTTGCATTGATGCCTCTTTCTGTTATGGCATCGCAAAGTGGTTTAAGTTCGTCGAAGGAGCCATTCTTCACCGCATATTTCCCATTATAGTGAATAATGTAGGAGCATTGTTCTGCTTGCTCAAATGTATGTCCACAGATCTCTATTAGGGTTTCTATAACCCATTCAAAGGTGTTTACTTCATCATTCCACACAATCAGATGACATGGGTCTTCAGTTAATGAAAGCACATCAATATCTTCTTGTTGATCTGTTTTTATATTATTTTCTAAGTCTATCATCTCAATGCAAAAATAAAAAATATTTATTGTTTTGAAAATTAAAATGAATTGATAATTGAACTATCAGTATTACTTTTCAATCAATTATATCATTTCTATGTAATTAGTTATTAAAGACTTTTATATTTGCCACTCTTTAAAAATAAAGTCTCAATGGATGATCTGTTAGAACTAAAATTAGAAATTAAAGAATCGGAATTGCCAGGTGCTGGAAAAGGCCTCTTTGCAAAAGAATTTATCCCAAAAGAAACCAGGATCGTTGAATATAAAGGCAGTATAACAACATGGAAAGAAGTTGAACATGACGACGGTAGTAACGGATATATCTATTATGTTAAAAAAAATCATGTAATTGATGCCAGTCGTCATCCTTCAGCACTAGCCAGATATGCCAATGATGCTGAGGGTTTACAAAGAGTAAAAGGTGTAAGGAATAATGCATCATATGTAGAAGATGGTTTGAAAGTATTTATAGAAGCTAAACGGAATATATTAGCCGGTGAAGAAATATTGGTAGAATATGGTAAGGAATATTGGGATGTCATTCGGCACAACCACAAAGTTGAATTAGAAAGAATAAAATTAAGAAAGGCGAAAAAGAGTAACAGGAAAACAGAGTTATCTTAAATTTTTTGTCAGACATTCATTGCCATTTATTAGCTCTTTTTCAAATCCCATTTTATAAAGGAAATTTTCATGTTGCTTGTTTGCAACGGATGCATAATAGATCTTTTGAATTCCTTTAGAAAGTAAAAACTGCTTTTCCTTTTCAAAAATGAATCGACCTACCTTGAAATCCCGGTATTTTGGCATGGTATAATTAAGAATAACTTCAGCATAACCATCAGGATGGATCTTTGTACTAAAAGCATTTGCTATTACAAGATCTCTTAAAACAACAAAGTTTATATTCCCGTTTAATTTATCACTTGAAAATTCCGGGAAATAAATTGCAATATCCTTTTTATAAAAGGAAAGGAACTTTTCAACTATTACACCGGCCTTATTAAATTCTAAAATTTCAAATAGCTCTTTCCGGCTGTATATCTGAAATAAAAAATAAGCATTTATACATAACAGTAAGGCGTTAGTAATAACGATTGGAATGGCTTGCAGTACGGCGCCATAAAATATAAATGCAACACAACCTCCCAGGTTAAGCCATCGAAATTTCAAGTCATTATTAACAAGAAGGCTTATTGCCAATAAGAGGGTAGCAAGATAACCAAGCCATGGTGCTATTTGTTGTAACATTTTTGATATTTAGAAATTACAGCAAGAAGTTTTTAATTGTGCAGCTACTGGAATTAATCCCAAACGTATTTCCAGCTCCCATCATTTTGTTTTTTCCACACAGTATGAAAAACACCTCTTGATTCATTTGTTTTTCCGGATGAGTCTGTTGTTTGCCAGATGTATTTCCCAAAAGTGTAGCCTAAAGTGCCATCACTTGAGGCTTCAATAAAATCCGGTGACCATGTAACTGAAGCAGTTTTAAAGTAGGGAGCAGCATAATAATTCCGGATATTATCTTTTCCTTTTATTAAAGAGTCATTACCCCTTTTAATTATGGCATTGGAATCTGCGAAGAAGGTAAAACCTTCAGCCAGCCCTTTTTCATCAACCATCGTTTCAAAATCTTTCTCTGCTTTTGCGATTTCCTGCTTTGCAATTTCAGCCAAATCTTTATTTTGCTGATTACAGGAGATAAATAAAAAGCAAATAATTAATCCAGGAAAAGAAAATATTCTGCTAATCATTTTGTTTATTTAATACGAATGTAAATTAATTGATATACATATTTGAAAATGATTTTAATGATATTGAATGTACATTTTATACATTTGAAACTGAATGAATATTTATGCAATATGGTTTACTGGAATTTTTAAGGTGTCCTGTTACAAAAAAGAAACTAAGGTTTCAATTGATCAGTGAATTCGAAAAAGAATATGATGATAAAAGTGAAACTGAGATCAATGACGGCCTTTTGTTTTCAGCAGCCGGTTTTATATTTCCTGTCATTGATGGTATTCCCCGTTTATTGGTAGAGTCTTTATATGATTATAGTGAATTTCTTACTAAGTATGTTCCCGGATTTATTCAAATACAAAATGATCTTGAAAAAAATTATGGCGAATTATTTAGATACTGTATAAGTAAGAATAAGAAAACTAAAGCCAGTTTTGCTTTTGAATGGAGTTTTTTAAAACCCGAAAAGAATGATAAGCTCTGGCATGATGAGTCTTCCCAGCTCTTGACCGTATTTTTAAATGAAACAGGAGAGGAAAAGGGTTTTTTCATTAATAAACTCGTTGCAGATATTGGCAGTGGTCATGGATTAATGACCAGTAAGATCGCTTCAATTTCAACGCTTTCAATTGGAGTCGAAATCAGCAAGGCAGTTGAATTAGCTTATAAAAGAAATGGAAATAGTAATGCCTGGTATATTCAGGCAGATCTGCAATACCTGCCTTTTGATGAATCAAGCTTTGATGTTCTTTATTCCAGTGGTGTCATACATCATACAAATGATACAGAGAAATCACTCTCATTAATAGAAACTATATTAAAAAGAAACGGTAAGATTTGTCTTTGGTTATATCATCCTCAAAAAAATTGGATTCATAAAATAACTATGTTGATAAGAGAATTTACAAGAAGGCTTTCTTTAAAAGTTGCATTTATTTTTCTATTGATTTTTGTATTTCCGTTTAGTTTCCTTATCAAGAAAATTAAAAATAAGAATGCTCCTAATTTTCGTGAAGAGATGATTGATTTATTAGATGGCTTTACTCCGGAATTTCGTTTTGAGATTCCACATGATGTGGCAAGGGAATGGCTGGAAAAAAGAAATTATTCGAATGTGTCAATAACAACATCCAGTCAGTATGGATTTTCAATAACCGGTGTAAAAAAGAGCTGATCACATTTTCTTTTCCATGATGGCAAATTCAATTGACTGTGTAGGAACTCCAAAACGATTATCAGCAGGCAGGGGTTTTGTTTCACCAGTCTTATAATATCCTAACCGTTCATACCAATTTATTAACTCTTGACGAACGGATATTACATTCATAAAAATGCAAGGGCATTTATTTTCTTTTGCAAATACTTCAGAAGCTGCCATCAGTTGTTTGCCGATACCTTTTGCCTGGATTAAGGGAGAAACCGTCAGCATACCCAGGTACAAACCTCTTTTCTGGATGTCAAGGTATACGGAACCAATAATCTTATTTTCTTCATTAGTAAATTTTAGAAAAGTAGAAGTTGAATTACTCATCAATTCTGTTAAAGTGTCTATATCTGTCCGCATTGCTCCAATTAACAGATCTGCTTCGGTGGTCCAGCCTTTTTTTGATTCTTCACCACGGTATGCACTATTGATTAAGGGAACCAATTCGGTAATATCTTTTGCGGTGGCTTTTGAAACAGGCATATTTAAAATTAGATAATTTATATTTGAAGAAATCAGTTACTATATAATTAACTGCATGATCTTTAACATACATAATCTTTTATCCGTTTTTGATGCAGAGGCATTGATACAATATGGCGGACTTCTTCTTGTTTTCCTGGTAGTATATGGAACGACAGGATTATTTTTCTGTTTTTTTATTCCGACAGGTGCTTTTACATTTACTGCAGGTATCTATACAGCTACTGGGGTGCTTCCATATAATATTGTTACAGTTTGTATTTTATTGGTTATAGCTTCAGTATCAGGGAATATTACCGGGTATTGGTTTGGGAAAAAAACAGGACCGATCTTATATAAAAGAGAAGATTCACGGTTCTTCAAACATCAGCATCTTACTACAGCAAAATCTTTTTATGAAAAATATGGCTGGTTAGCTTTATCACTTGGGTTATTTCTTCCTGTTATTCGAACCTTTTCACCTATTGTCTCAGGTATAATAAAATTAGATTTTCGCCGGTTTCTATTGCTTACTTTTCTAGGTTCTGTATTATGGATTGTAAGTTTTACGCTGGCAGGTTATGCGATCGGCAGAATACCGGCATTAAAACCCTGGCTGAATTATTTTGTAATCGGTTTTCTGGTTCTGGTAACAATTCCACTAATAATTTGGGTAAGAAAGGAATTAATAAAGTTGAAAAAAGAAAATTCATTAAAGAGCTAGCAAAAACAATTGAATAGAATTGCAAAACCTTGTACGGAGTCCCATAAAATTTGGACAGGCTGTCGTAACAGGGGCTCAATCCAATGTAAATTGCCTGCCTCCAAATAAAATCCCGACATTTAAAACCGCCTAAACAATCCTTGATTCCTCCTTCACCAGAATAATAAAAGACGGTGTGTTTTCCGTACCTTTGCCCACCTGAAAAAAGAGGCATATAGTACATGAAGAACATCCGAAATTTTTGCATCATTGCACATATTGACCACGGTAAATCTACCCTGGCTGACCGTCTGTTACAATCTACCGGCACTATTAGTGATAGGGATATGATGGACCAGGTGCTGGATGATATGGATCTTGAAAGGGAGAAAGGGATTACGATAAAAAGCCATGCTATTCAGATCAATTACAAGCATACAGACGGACAGGAATATACCCTTAATCTGATCGATACTCCCGGTCATGTTGACTTTAGCTATGAGGTGAGTAGAGCATTAGCAGCCTGTGAAGGATGTTTACTTTTAGTAGATGCTACGCAGGGTATTCAAGCGCAGACTATCAGCAACTTATACCTTGCAATTGATAATGATCTTGAGATAATTCCTGTCATCAATAAGATTGATATGGACGGGGCAATGATAGAAGAAGTGGAAGACCAGATCATAGAATTGATAGGCTGTAAAAAGGAAGAGATTTTGCATGCCAGTGGCCGGACAGGTATTGGAGTTGAAGCTATTCTGGATGCAATCGTAAACCGTATTCCGGCGCCAAAAGGAACTCCGGATGCGCCATTACAGGCTTTGATCTTTGACAGTATGTTCAATTCATTCCGCGGTATTATTGTTTATTTCCGGGTTAGGAATGGTTCAATAAAAAAAGGGGATAAGGTAAAGTTTGTTTCAACTGGTCAGGAATATGAGGCTGATGAAGTTGGTATTTTGAAGCTAAAAATGACGGAGAAGAAAGAAGTACTATGCGGAGATGTTGGTTACTTAATTACTGGCATTAAAAATGCCAAGGAAGTAAAAGTGGGAGATACCATCACACTGGCAGCTAATCCTACAAAAGAGATCATTAAAGGTTTCCAGGAAGTGAAGCCAATGGTATTTGCAGGTATTTTCCCGGTAAATACTGAAGATTTTGAGGAGCTGCGTGACTGTATGGATAAACTACAGTTGAATGATGCATCATTAACCTATGAATTAGAAACCTCTAAGGCATTAGGCTTTGGATTTCGTTGCGGATTCCTAGGCTTGTTACATATGGAGATCATTCAGGAAAGATTGGAGAGGGAATTCAATCAAACTGTAATTACAACAGTTCCAAACGTAAGTTTTGTAGCTTATACAACTAATGGCGAAAAGATTGTAGTTAATAATCCAACAGAATTTCCAGACCCGGTTAAGACCGACCATATAGATGAGCCGTTCATCAAAGCACAGATCATAACCAAGCCGGAATATATTGGGAATATCATGACCCTTTGTCTTGGCAAAAGAGGAATGTTGATGAACCAGAGCTACCTGACCACTACAAGAGTTGAGCTGATTTTCGAAATGCCATTGACAGAGATCGTATTCGATTTTTATGATAAATTGAAATCACAAACAAGGGGATATGCCTCTTTCGATTATCATCCAATTGGTTTCAGGGAAGCTGATATTGTAAAGATGGATATTTTATTAAACGGCGATAAGGTAGATGCATTAAGTGCTTTAATACACCGTTCCAGAGGTCAGGAATTTGGTAGAAAGCTTTGTGAGAAATTAAAAGAGCTTGTTCCCCGCCAGCAATTCCAGATTGCCATACAAGCGGCTATTGGGGCCAAAGTACTGGCAAGAGAGACTATCTCTGCTATGCGGAAAGATGTTACAGCCAAATGTTATGGTGGAGATATCAGCCGTAAACGTAAACTTTTAGAAAAGCAGAAAGAAGGTAAGAAGCGGATGAGGCAGATAGGTAATGTTGAGATTCCTCAGGAGGCGTTTTTAGCGGTTTTGAAGTTGGATGATTAAATTGGGAAGTGAAAAAAATATCATAAGGCATCTTTATTGGTGCCTTTTTTATTATTTATTTTTAGGTTTTAAATTTTAATTGTTGAAACTATCAAATATTATAAATTATCCATTGTCGTTGCTGGGGCTAAAGATTGTTCGCAAATCAATTTTAAAAAAACTACAAGAGCATTTTAGTGAAGTGAACAATTCTGATATTGAATCTGATATTGAATTTATGGAGTTGTATAATAAAGTCAGGAATTATACAATAGTAGAGATAGAAAGATGCTATGCCCTTTATACATCTGTGAATTATATATTGAAGAATGATATTGCCGGTGATTTTGTGGAATGTGGTGTATGGAAAGGCGGATCCTCAATGCTTGTTGCATTATTATTGCAAAGAGAAGGAATAGCCAATCGGAATATTTTTATGTATGATACCTTTACCGGAATGTCCGAGCCAGGTGTAAATGATGGAGAAGAAGAGAAGCAGGAGTGGGAAAAGTATAAAAAAGATGATGGTAGTAATAGTTGGTGTTTTGCATCATATGATGAAGTTTTGGCTAATATTAAAAGCACAGGTTATCCAATTGAGAA
>JAHEMN010000184.1 GCA_024643645.1 Chitinophagaceae bacterium
CGGTTTTAAAACGGGTATCTTTACGTAGTAAATATAGTAATTTTACTATATTAAAAATAGTAAGATTACCCGGTAAAACCCCGGTTGTTAACAGCTGTGGATAATAAGTTGGAGAAAAAAGGCTGATTTTTTGACTTAAAATAGTTGTGCTTGCAATTCTCAGATCTTACAAAACTTACTATTTCATTTGGATCTCAAGGAAGTCTTTTTCCACTTGTTTTCAAAGTGAAAATAAGTTGATTGATATCGGATTTTGCTTTCGGGTTTCATTGGTATTGGAAATTGCTTTCAGGACGGTTTCAAGGACATTGGACGATTTGAGGGGCTCGATCCTCCTTCAATCAACTTGCACCAAAAGTATAACCACATTCTTATATGCACAATAGCAAAACTTCCTCTTTTCAAACTTTCGGTATTTACCCAATCAATCGTAAGTTTCCGAATGGTAAATGAAAATACACGGTAAATATTTTGGAGAATTACGATTTGGATGATTTTGTATTCATTTTTATCATTTGAATGAATTTTTAGAAAAATTTATCTCAAAGATTCAGTGAATCATTTACTAATATCAGGACAAGTGACTTAAGAATAAAAAATAGAAGAAATTATATCTCAAATAAGAAAAATGTGGATTTTACTAAAAATGCGTACTTTTACTCTCGGTCCAAAACCTATTAAATTAACTGCAAATCAATAATCTATGTCCAGCCAGATAATTAAAGTGGCCATTGCCGATGATCATAAGATCTTCAGAGACGGTATTCGAATGGCACTTAAAGATAAAGAGTATCTGAAAATACTCTGGGAAGCCGAAGACGGTAAAGATCTCCAACACAAACTACAATTAAAATTGCCAGATGTTATCCTGATGGATATTCGAATGCCTGAGGTAGATGGCATCAATGCTATTAGTCTTATACGTAAAGAGTATGAGGATTTAAAAATTATTGTACTCACCATGTATGATGATCAGGAAATGATCACTAAGATGATGGAAATGGGTGCCAATGCATACCTTACAAAAACTACAGATCCGGAGGAGATATACCAGGCTATATTAACCTGCATGAATGATGATTTTTATTTTAATGAACTGGTAAATAAAGCAGTGCTCTTGAAACTGCAACATAAAAAAACGGTAAGACAGTTTTATCCGAACCCGGTTAAATTCTCAGAAAAGGAAATTAAAATATTGAAGTTGATAGCAGATGATAAAACCACGGATGAAATTTCTAAAGAAGTTTTTCTGAGTCCTCGTACCATTGAAACTATACGGCAAAATATGAAACAGAAAGTAGGTTCTAAAACGATAGCAGGCCTGGTAATGTATGCTATGAGAAATAAATTATTAGAATAATCCATCCACAAATAATTTGGCCTAAACAATTTTTCACATAATACCTTAATTCTATGTATGTCTAATATCAACGATAGCTACTTTGATGGTCACTATAAAGATTTATGGCGAAATATTATTCCTGAAGAATTGACAACGAAGGAAATCGACTTTATGATTTCCTATTTTAATTTACAGCCCGGACAAAAAGTGCTTGACCTGATGTGTGGTTATGGAAGACATGCTCTCGGACTTGCAAAAAAAGGAATTGAAGTGAATGCAGTTGATAACCTCGAAGAGTATATTAATGAAATAAAAGAAAAAGTTGCTGCGGAAAAATTATCTGTAGTTGCAGTAAAAGAAAATGTAATTGAGTATAAGCCTGATGATCTTTTTGACCTTACGATCTGCATGGGTAATAGTTTTAATTTTTTTGATGAAACTGATGCAAGAAAACTTTTAAAAACAATTGCTTCTACTTTAAAGCAGGGAGGACATCTGCTGATTAACAGTTGGTCAATTGCTGAGATAGCTTTCAAGAATTTTAAAGAAAAGAACTGGAGTAATATAGGGGATGTAAAATTTCTGACAGACTCAAAATTCCTGCTACAACCAACCCGTATTGAAACAGAAAGTACTGTTATTACAAAAGAGGGTATTTCTGAAATAAAGAATGGTATTGACTATATCTTCTCTATCAATAAAATGGATACAATGATGAAAGAAACCGGACTGGAGCTGAAAGAAGTGTATAGTATACCTGGAAGAAAAAAATTTACACTGGGTGAACCAAGGGCATATTTCGTAGCTGAAAAAAAATAATCTCCACTTTTAATTTTTTGCATAAAAAACCCCGGCGTTATGAAGACCGGGGCTAACGTTACTGTTATGAAAAGAAAAGTTTTTTTAATCGTTGTGCTTCACAGGAACAAATTTTAACAGTTGCACGGTTTTCTTTTCAGTTGGTATTGGATTTTAGAAACGGAATATAATATTTCAAATCTTTTTATACTTCAAAGAAAAAAGTAGAAAGTTGATTGTCAGGTGAAGTGTTTCCCGATTAAGATCGGGTGGGTTTTTCAAAGGTATTGGTATAATAATTTCTGGACGGTTTGGACATTGAACGAGATGGATAAAACAGATCATTCATGTCAATCAACTTTCTGAAAACAAAAATATACATACCGTAATATGTTAACAAGAGCATAACTGCCCTTTTTATATTATTCGGTATTTACTGAAATCATCGTATATTTTCATTGCATGATGCGTATTGTTTCGCATTATCAATTAATAGATGGTAGATTCCGCAAATTGTAAATTAAGTACTTTCCCTATGGTATATGTTGCAGGAATTTTCCATCTTGCATCATAGAATATTTACTGTTAAAATTTTTTATTACAAATAATCCAATTATGAAAAATCCCGAAACCAACACTGTAGTTAAAGTTGCAATTGCTGATGATCATGCACTTTTCCGTACTGGTGTAAAAACATCACTATCTGCCCGTAAAGACATTCAAATGGTTGCTGAAGCTGAAAATGGTATGCAGTTATTAAATCTGCTGCGCCATATTCAGCCAGATGTAGTATTACTTGATATACAGATGCCAATAATGGATGGACTTACTACTTTACCGGAGATCAAAAAATTATATCCTAATGTAAAAGTTATTATGCTCTCCATGCATAATGATCATTCTGTAATTTCTAAAATGATGGAAATAGGAGCAAACTCCTACCTCACAAAGGAATCTGGATCAGATATGATCTATGAAGCTGTAAGAGGCGTTTATGAAAATGACTTTTATTTCAACGAGCTTACTAATAAAGCATTGTTGAGTGGCTTACGTACCAAACGTACCAATGAATCCAATATGCCACAGGATGTTCAGTTAACCGATAAGGAAATTACGATCCTTAAACTGATGTGTGATGAAAAAAGCACAAAGGAAATTGCAGATATCGTTGAACTTAGCCCAAGAACGGTAGAAGCTATCCGTGATAAACTGAAAACAAAAACAGGTACAAAGTCAATGGCTGGCCTGGTGATGTACGCAGTAAAAGCCGGCATAGTAGAACAGGCATAATATTTAATGGCAAGTAAATGGAACCACTCTGCAATAGGCAGGGTGGTTTTTTTTATTTTACTTTGAATGAATGAGTGCAATTAATTTCAACGGTAAAATTACAGATGCCGGTACCCCTGTATTACAGGCTTCAAACAGAGGCTACCGGTATGGCGATGGTTTATTCGAAACCATGAAAGTGAAAAACGGAATTATTATGTTGTCCGGATATCATTTTGACAGATTGCTTTCCAGTCTTATTAAGTTGAAATACGAGATACCATCACTTTTTACTACGTCAAAACTGGAACAGGAAATTATTTTATTATGTCAAAAAAATAATTGCACAAATTCGGGAAGGGTCAGGTTTTCAGTTTTCCGGGGAAATGGCGGAATTAATGATGATGATAAAAGATTGCAATATCTTATTGAATGCTGGCCATTGAACGAATCTCTCGACCAGTTAAATGAAAACGGTTTAATAATTGATATTTATCCTGATGCCAGGAAAAGTTGTGATCTATTCTCCAATTTAAAAACTGCCAATTTTTTACCTTACTCCATGGCTGCTTTGTATGCCAAAGAAAATAAGTTGAATGATTGTATTCTTTTAAATACGTCTGGCAATATTGCAGATTCAACAATCGCTAATATATTTCTTATCAAAGACGGTATAATTAAAACACCGGGATTAGAAGAAGGGTGTATCAATGGAGTAATGCGTAAATACCTGATCGGTAAGTTAAGAGAAGTTGATTTTGAGGTTCAGGAAAAGGAAATACGCATAAAAGATCTGCAAAAGGCTGATGAGGTTTTTTTAACCAATGCGATTTATGGAATAAGGTGGGTAAAACAAATGGGTGATTCAAAATACAGTAATACAATTACGGCTGCAATTTATAACCGGTTCTTCAAAACAATTCCTTTATAATCTTGTTAAAAGGCTGAATGAAAAATGAACTGAATATATTCTGGTTTCGCAGAGATCTCCGGCTACAGGACAATGCAGGTTTATTTCATGCACTAAAAGATAATAAACCGGTTTTACCAATATTTATTTTCGATAAAAATATTCTGGATGAATTAGAGGATAAAGAAGACAGAAGAGTAGAGTTTATTCACCAGGCATTACATGATCTGCAGCGTCAGTTAGTAAAGATCGGTTCTACTTTAGATGTAAGATATGGAACTCCTCTCGAAGTTTTCAAAGAGTTATTATCGGAGTATAATATTAAAAAAGTATTTACCAATAATGATTACGAACCATATGCAAAATCAAGGGATAATTCAGTAAAAGAGTTATTAAAGGAAAAAGGAGTCAGCGTTTTCTCTTTTAAAGATCAGGTTATTTTTGAAAAAGGTGAAGTGTTAAAAGATGATGGTAAACCTTATACCATATTTACACCTTATTCAAGAAAATGGAAGGCGGCATTAACTGAATTTCATCTTAAGTCATATAATACAAAAAAATATTACAACAATTTTTACCAGCAACCTGAAATAAAAATAATTCCATTGGAAGAAATGGGTTTTAAAGCTGTTGGTAAGGATTATCCGGGAAAAGAGTGGCAGGGAGCTATAATAAGAAATTATAAACAGCAAAGAGATATACCTTCAATTCAAGGAACATCAAGGCTAAGCGTACATCTCCGGTTTGGAACTATAAGTATAAGAGTATTGGCTGCAGAAGCAGGAGCGTTGAATGAAACGTATTTGAATGAACTGATATGGAGAGATTTTTACCAAATGATACTTTGGCATTTTCCATATGTAGTAAGCAATTCTTTTAAACCTGC
>JAHEMN010000051.1 GCA_024643645.1 Chitinophagaceae bacterium
TGATAAAGGGATAAGCTGGGAAATTATTTCACCTGATCTTACAACAAATGATTCAGCTAAAATTGACCAAAGCACAACAGGTGGTTTAACACTTGATATCACCGGTGCTGAAAATCACTGTACCATTCTTGCAATAGAGCCTTCACCAAAACAAGCAGGTGTGATTTGGGTTGGTACAGATGATGGTAATGTTCAACTATCTACTGATAACGGTAAAGCATGGACCAATTTTCGGGGAAAGATTCCGGGCATGCCGTTAGGTTGCTGGATCTCACAAATAAAAGCTTCGAGATATAATGCCGGAGAAGCATTCGTTGTAGCGAATGATTATCGAAGAGGTGATTTTAAACCATATATATTCCGCACCAGTGATTTTGGAAAAACATGGTCAAGAATGATCGATGAAAAAAAGGTGACCGGTTATACTCTTTCATTAATTCAAGATCCAACAGAACCCAATTTAATTTTTGTAGGAACAGAACAAGGACTTTGGATAAGCTTTGATAATGGAGCAACTTTCCAGCAATGGAAAAATGATTATCCTTCAGTATCAACGTATGATCTGGCAATACAGGAAAGAGAGGCGGATCTGGTAATAGGTACATTTGGACGGGCCATCTGGATCATGGATGATATAAGGCCTTTACGAAAAGTTGCTGCTGAAAAGGGAGCTTTATCAAAAAAGCTAACAGTATTTCAGGCCCCTGAAGCATACCAGGCACAATATCGCTCTGCTCCCGGTTATGATTGGAGTACAATGGGATTATGGGATGCTCCCAACAGAAGAAGAGGTGCTGCTATTTCATTTTTTATTGGAAATAAAAAAGATACCTCTTCCAAAAAATCAAAAAGCGATTCTGTAACAGTAAACATATTCAATGATAAGAATGAAAATATCAGAAATCTGAAATGGAAAGTAGATAGTGGTTTCAACCGTGAGTATTGGGGTATGGAAGAAAAAGGATTTCGCCAACCGGGCTCTCCAAAGCCAAAGCCCGGCGCAAGGGAACCCGGAGGTTTTAATGTGTTGCCAGGCACTTACAAAGTAGTTCTTACATTAAATAAAGAATCAGATTCAACTTTTATATCAGTGAAAGATGATCCCAGGTTAGGAAACAAGAATGATATTAAAATTGCTCAACAAAATCTGTATGATCAATTGAGAAAAAGCGGAGATAAATTAACGGAAGGAATGGATCGTTTATCAGAAAGTGAAGAGATCTGTTCTAAAATGATGGTTCAATTAAAAGATGTTGAAGGAAAGCTTGCAGATTCCTTAAGAAAATCAACAAAACTTATGCAAGACAGCCTGAAAGCGATCAATGAATTTATTAGCGGAAAACCATCTGATAAGCAAGGTATCAACAGAGATCGGGGTCAAACTATATTAAGAGCATACCAGATAGCAGCACAATATATTGTTTCCAAAAATGTTGCTCCGGGCAACCAGGAGAAAAAATTAGTTTCAATAGCTGAAGAGCAAATTGAGACTGCCATTCAAAGAATAAATAGTTTTTATAAGAAGGATTGGGATGCTTACCGTACGCAGGTTGAAACTACAAAACTGGATCTTTTTAAAGATTATAAACCTATTGAGTAGATCAAGTAAAAAAAGGGTTGCTGAAAATCAACCCTTTTTTATTACTAATTTATTTTCTGTATTTAATGGTAAAATGACTCATTGAAAATCAGCAACTTGAAATTTTCAAACGACCGAATCTCATTCCCTATCTGCTTCAATTCCAGTACATTTGCGGCAAAGGTTGATATATGAAACTATCGAATTTAGCAGAGACATTAATAGGATCCGAAATCGTAAAACTCGGTGGTGAAATAAAAGAAAAGATCCGCCAGGGTGAACGTATCTACAACTTTACGGTAGGTGATTTTGATCCTTCTATTTTTCCTATTCCAAAAGAATTAGAAGATGGAATAGTAGATGCTTACAGAAACCATTTTACAAATTATCCTGCTGCAGAAGGTAATCTTGATCTGAGGGAAGCTGTGCATTCATTTATGAAAGATGAAGCCGGACTTGATTACGGAATCAATGAAATATTGGTTGCCTCTGGTGGCCGTCCATTGATCTATGCATTATACAGAGCTATTTGTGATAAGGGTGATAAGATCATTTATGCTGTACCATCCTGGAACAATAATCATTATACTCATTTTGTAGAAGGTGAACATATTGTAGTAGAAGCAACTGCTGCAAATAATTTCATGCCGTCTGCTGATGATCTGCGTCCTTACATACAAGAAGCCACTTTCATTTCTTTATGTTCTCCGCAAAATCCAACGGGTACTACTTTTAAAAAAGAAACGCTGGAAGCTATTTGTGATCTTGTAATAGAAGAAAATAAAAGAAGAGGTGATGGTGAGAAAAAACTATATGTAATGTATGACCAGATGTACTGGCAACTTACCTATGGCTCAATTCAGCATTATAACCCGGTTACACTTCGACCTGCTATGCGGGATTATACCATTTTTATAGATGCGATCAGTAAATCATTTGCTGCAACCGGTGTAAGAGTAGGCTGGGCATTAGGACCATCAACAGTTATTTCCAAAATGCGGATGATACTAACACATGTGGGTGCCTGGGCGCCTATGGCAGAACAAAAAGCCGTAGCAAAATTTCTCACAAATAAAGAAGCAATAAAAAAATTCAATACCAATTTTAAAAACGAAATTGAATTCAGGCTAAGAAATATTTATGACGGTCTGATACAATTAAAAAAAGAAGGATTACCAGTAGATGCCATTGCTCCCGAAGCAGCTATTTATCTGACCATTAAAATAGATCTAGTTGGTAAAAAAGATAAAGATGGAAAAGTATTGACGAATCAGGGAGAAGTAACTTCTTATTTACTGGAAGCAGCAGGCCTAGCCATTGTTCCTTTTTATGCATTCGGCGCTTCTAAAACTTCTGCCTGGTACAGGCTAAGTGTTGGCACTTGTAAAAAAGAAGAAATAAATGAGATGATCGATAAATTAAGAGAAGCATTAAATAAGTTATCCTGATAATAAAAAAGGAGAGTAAAATTTACTCTCCTTTTTTATTAGTTTTTATTGATCAGAAAACGAAATGGTCTTAATCTGAAATTTGAAAATTCTTTCAATATTTTTTTAGGGTCGCTTGTTATCTTATTACGATTCACCAACTCGAAAACTGTACTGATAGTATTGGTATCATCAATTGTACGTAAAATGGTATTCAGGTACCTTACTTCCTGTTCAATTGCTTTTTCATCCAACCAACCTGTATTAAAAAGAATAAGTAAGTTACGGTTGTAAATATTCATTCAATAAATATATTGTAATTCAAAATTTATCGTACACTCGGGCAACCACAATTTTTGCCCCCTTTGCCTGCACCAGAGTAATAATTTTTGTTACAAGCTGTAAGAAACATTATAAGTAACAGCGTAATTGCTATTTTGTTTATTGTCTTCATATTTTGGAAGTTCTAAATTAGAACTATTTTACAAACAAATTAGTATTCCATATGGCTAAAAAAGCCAAAAATTAACATGAATCAACCAATAAAAGCGAAATTACCCGGGAAACCCCGTATTCTTGTTGCACCACTCGATTGGGGTCTTGGTCATGCAACCCGTTGTATCCCGATTATCCGCTTACTTATTGCTGAGGATTTTGATGTTTGGCTTTGTGGTGAAAATGCACAAGAAGAATTATTAACTACAGAATTTCCAGCACTTCCTTTTTTAAAACTAAGGGGTTATCATGTCAAATATTCGAAAACAAAAAGAGGGTTGTTCTGGAAAATGATCCTTCAGTTACCAAAACTGAAAAAAGTGATCCGATATGAAAATAAATGGCTCGAAAATATAGTTCAGGAATACGGTATTGATGCAGTTATCAGCGATAACCGTTATGGACTATATCACACAAGTATTCCTTGTATCTTCATTACACACCAGTTAAATATAAAAAGCTCAATCGGAAAATGGAGTGAGAAAATTTTACAAAAGATCAATTACAGGTACATCAATAGATTCACTGAATGCTGGATACCGGATCTGGAATCAAAAAATAATTTTGCAGGAGAACTTTCACATCCTGAATTGAAACCAACAATACCATTACATTATATAGGTATATTATCAAGATTTGAAAAAAAAGAAACAGATGAAAAAAAAGATCATTTAGTAGTTATTATTTCCGGACCTGAACCACAGCGAAGTATATTCGAAGATCTTATCATCCAACATATCAGTCATTATAATGGTACAGCAACTATTGTAAGAGGCTTACCCGGATCAGCCAACATCATACCTTCAACGAATATGATCAAATTTTATAACCATCTTCCGGCTGAAGATCTGAACAAAGAAATGCTCGAAGCAGAATATATCATAAGCCGCAGCGGATATAGTTCAATAATGGATATAATGCTTTTGAAAAAAAAGAGTATACTTATTCCTACGCCTGGTCAAACAGAACAGGAATATTTGGGTAATTATCTTACTAATAATCATTTGGCAATTTGTATTCAACAAAAAGATTTTGATCTGGAATCTTCACTAAAGAAAGCTGCTGCATTCAACTTTCAGCTTCCTGATATTTTGCCGGCCAGTGAATTACATGAAAACATCAAAAGAAGAATTGGTAAGCTACTGTAAGTGAGGCTATTAGATATAAAAGTACTAATTAGATGATCAATCTATAGATTTCTACCAAGGGCTTTTACGATTAACCGGTTTGCAGAACCACTCGATTTTTATTTTTTGCTTAATTAATAACCTGCTAAAGTTTTATTGCCTACACATTCTAGTTACTTTCATCTTATAAAATCCTTTAGTTATGAAAAATGCAAAAACCTTTTTTGCAGTATTGTTTATTTTGACTGCTCAACTATTTACAAGCTGCTCACCAGACCATGATTTCTCTACAATTTCCACCAAAGAAATACTTACCAGAAACCAATGGACCGTTGATAATTATATGGTTCAAGGGCAAAATACCGGAATGACTAATTATAGTATGATATTCAGTTCCGGAGGAACCTTCAATGTAAAAAAAGACGGACAAATTATTTCTGGCAGTTGGGGATCCAATCTGAATAGTGCAAATGAAGAAGTTATCAATATACGCTTAACTACTTCTGATCCATCATTAATGGAACTTAATAAATCCTGGAAGATCTTAAGTGCAACAACTGCAAATGTAGTTTTCGAAGTAAACGATGCAGGATCTGTTTGTCAATTAAGGATCAAAAAAGAATATTGATCACTTTTTAAATAACGCAGGATACTCAAAAAACAAAAACTCTTTTGGGGCAGTTTTAAAGCTGCTCCATTTTTTTGTATCTATTGATATTGCAAAAACACCACTGGTAGGTATATTATCGATCCTGGTATTTGTCAACATATTTGCAAAATCCGTAATTCCAAAATTGTGTGAAAACAGAGCAACACAATCATATTTATCATTCACATTTTCAATTACAGAAAAAAAAGTTGATGTATCTGCAAGATAGAGGTCTTCCACAAATTCAATTTTTCCTTTTTTATAACCAAATGCATCTGCAAAATGCTTTGCTGTTCTGGCTGCTCTTTTTGCCGGACTCGAAATTATTCTGTCAATTGTAATTCCTTTTTCTAACAATCGCTTCGCCATTACCGGTGCATCCCTTTTCCCTCTTTCATTCAATGGCCTGTCAAAATCACTAAGGGAAGGATTACTCCAATCACTTTTTGCATGGCGAACCAATATTAAAGTTTTCATTGAAATATTATTTTGATAAAACTAAATATGCTGTAAATACTATTTGTTAATAGCCTCTTACATTCTTCCCTTCCATATAATTAATGAAAGCCATATTTACGACCTTGTTGCCACCGGGGGTGGGATAGTCGCCGGTAAAATACCAATCACCTTTGTTATTAGGACAAGATTTATGCAAATCCTCTATACTCTGAAAAATCACATCAATCGGTATATTAAAATCTTTTGGCGTAATTAATTCTGCAATCTTTGCAGAGATCTCTTCTGTAGTAAATTGTTTGTAAAGTTGTTTAACTACATTCTCTGTATGTAATTGATTATTACGTTTCAGTTCTTTACACTTAACCAATAATTCAGTCATACATTCTTCCTTACCATTCTCTTTCATTAACTGAACAACTGCATTGAAGGCAATAAAATCACCCATCTTACTCATATCTATTCCGTAACAATCAGGATAGCGTATCTGCGGCGAGGATGAAACAACAATAATACGTTTAGGCTTTAATCTTCCCAGCATCCTTATAATACTTTCCTTTAAAGTTGTACCTCGT
The DNA here is from genome assembly GCA_024643645.1 of Chitinophagaceae bacterium. Lineage (GTDB taxonomy): Bacteria > Bacteroidota > Bacteroidia > Chitinophagales > Chitinophagaceae > JJ008. The sequence continues at coordinate 6,309 of JAHEMN010000051.1, forward strand.
ACAATTGAATCATCAATAACCACTAATGTATCTTCTCCGGGACGTACCGTGCCATAAGTAATATCATAGACGTGTTGTACCATTTCATTACGGCCACTATCTTCCGTAATGAACGTCCGCATTTTTACATCCTTAATGGCAATTTTTTCCTGGCGAATCCTTCTGTTCACCATTTCACTCAATTTTTCTTCATCGTAGTCTTTACCCCAACTGAGAATTCTTTCTGTTTTGATCTTATTCAGATACCGTTCCATCCCCTTTACCATTCCATAAAAAGCTACTTCAGCTGTATTAGGTATAAAGGAGAAAATGGTGTTCTTTAAATCATGATCAATGGCATTTAATACCCTTTCGCTTAAGTTAAAGCCCAAAGCTTTTCTTTCCTTATAAATTTTTTCATCACTGCCTCTTGAAAAATAGATCCTTTCGAAGCTGCATGCTTTCCTTTCTTTTGGTTCCAGTATCTGTGCTATCTCAATCTCACCTGTTTCACTTACGATCAAGGCCTGTCCCGGCATTAATTCCTTTACCTCATTTTCACCAACATTAAAAGTGGTTCTGATAGCAGCTCGTTCAGAAGCAGCTACTACTACCTCATCGTTAATATAATAATATGAAGGACGAATACCGTGTGCATCCCTGAAAACAAAACCGATACCACTACCGGTAACACCTCCTACATGAAAACCTCCGTCAAACAAAGGCAATGCCTTTTGCAATACTTTTTTTATATCCATTTTTTCCGGAGATGCTTCATCTTCTTTGCATAAAAATGTATGCATCAGCTCAATCATCGCTGCCAGATCGCTAAATCTTACAGTATGATGAGGCTCTTTTCCTATCAGTGTAAATAAGTCATCAGAGTTAACAATATTAAAATTTCCTGCTAAAGCAAGATTCCGTGCAGGAATAGTATCTCTGTTTATAAAGGGATGACAATATTCTAATTTATTTTTTCCTTGTGTACCATATCGGAGATGTCCTAATAACAACTCTCCTAAAAAACTTACATGCCCTTTCATCAAGCCGGGATGGCTTTTTATATCAGGGTTGTATTCCTCCAATTCGCTTATTTCCTTTTTTATTTGCTGAAAAATATCCGAAATAGCATGTTGATCATTACTGCGAAGACGACTCATGAATGGATAGCCAGGTTCTACATTCAATTTAACAGAAGCTACACCTGCACCATCCTGCCCCCGATTATGCTGCTTCTCCATCAGGAGATATAACTTGTTAAGACCCCAAAGTACGGTACCATATTGCTGCTGGTAGTAAGAGAAACTTTTTCTTAGCCGTATAAAGGCTAAACCGCATTCATGTTTTATGGAATCACTCATCTAGGTGGCAAATGTAAGACCAATTGATAATATCATTTATACTAAATCAGGAATTACTCCATTTGCGAAATGGGTATCGAAACTGTTAGAACACATCCTTTGCCAGGATAGGTTTCTAAATCTATTTTCCCATTGATAAGGCTTGTTCTGCTGCTTATATTAACCAAACCCCTTCCTTTCTTATATTTTGCCAGATCAAAGCCTATTCCATCATCCTTTATTTTTAGCATTATGAATTCAGCATCAGCCCGAAGATCAATTATCAGATTATTAGCTTCTGAGTGCTTTATGATATTATTTACCTGCTCTTGTATTATACGAAAAAGCATCAATTTCATATTCCCGTTCAGAATACCTTCATCGAAATACCGATAATAGAATTCTATTTTAATTGTATGTGCCTGTCTGATTGAATCGCATAATTCCTGTATGGACTCAATGAGTCCAATATCACCCAAAGTAGGTGGCACTAATGATTGTGATAGTTTTCTTATTTCCTTTACAATGTCGGATAAGGTTTTGTGGGATAAATTAACCATCTCTTTCACTTCTCCGGTAGATTTTTCCTTTGCTACTTCCAGGTAAAGACGTGCAGTGGTCAGGTACTGATTGATATTATCATGAAGTTCCTTACCTATCTCCTGTCGTTCTTTTTCCTGTCCATCTATAGCAGCCTGAACAACTAATTTCTGCTTTTCAATTTCCTGTTCAATCAATTCCTTCGATAATCTTTTTTGCTCTGTGATATCGGTTAATGAGCAAACAAAGTTTACTAAGCTACCATCTGTAGCAACTATTGGTTCAGCATTAATTAATAGCCATACAATATCCTTTTTTTGTCTGTGAAATATACCAACAACAACATCTTTAACCAATTGTCTTGTTCTGAATAGCATCGCAATCGGGTGAATGGTTCCGGAAAAAGGTTGACCATTTTCCTGAATAATATTGAGGGAATATTCCAAAACACTTTTACCTAATATTTCGCTTTTTTCAATTCCAAGCATATCCAGAGCTGCGTCATTACAAATAGTAGTAACCGCTTTATTATCCAAAAGAATAACCCCTTGCTTTAAATTTGCAATAAGACTTCTGAACTTCTCTTCACTTTCTCGTAATTGGTCTTCAGCTTGTTTTCGAATGGTGTCATTTGTAAAATAAATTACAAACGTATTCAGACCAGGGACGGTTAATAAATTATGCCCTCTTACTGTACACCATAACCACTCGCCATTAGCATGTTTTAATCGAACAAATAAGTAGCTTGCTTGAGCTTCATTTTTTAATTCTCTCGAATAAGCTTCTGATGTATTTAAGAGATCATCCGGATGAACAAAATCAAAAAAGCTTTGTTCTAATACTTGTGCTGAACCGTAGCCTAAAACTTTATCAACCGATGGGCTGCAATAAGTAATAACACCAGATGCATTTGTCATCACTATTCCATCGTTTGAATAATAGCTAAGACGCCTGTATAGTAATTCACTTTGTTGTAACCTTAATTCGGCTTGCTTTCTTTCTGTTATATCTTTACCTATTCCCAGAAATCCAAACTTCTCTCCATTATCAGATAATAGCAATGAAACAGTATGTAATAAATATATTTTTTCACCATTTTTTGCGATAAAAGAAATTTCACCTCGCCAAACACCCTCATTCATTACAATACTGATTACCTGATCTTGCGAAAAAGGGGAATAATCAGTTTCTATTACATCCCTGAATCTTTTTCCAATAGCATTTTTCTCAGCAATACCCGTAAGTTCTTCCATTACATTATTCCAGGAAGTTATATTACGATTCAGATCAATAGTTACAATAACGTCAGTTACACTTTGAAGAATTATAGCCTGGGTTCTGAATCTATTTTCACTCCTAATTAATGCATTTTCTGCATTCTTGCGTAAAGTGTCATCAGAAAAATATATTGCCATTCTCTCTACAAAAGGAACTTCCAACATATTGTGTCCTCTTACTTTACACCACAACAAGTCACCACTCTTTTTAATTAATCGGATATTAATAAACTTAACCTTCTGCTCTTTTGTAATCTCCTCTTTAAAAGTTCTGACTGCCAATTCAATATCTTCCGGATGTGCAAAATCAAATAATGTTTTTCCTAATATTTCTTCAGCATCATAACCGAGTATATTTTTGATGCTTGGTGATGCAAAATCAATAATACCATTAGTATCTGTTAATACTATTCCATCAAGCGATTCAGCAATAAGGTTCTGATAAAACAATTCACCTTCTTTAAGTTGTTTGCCAGTTAATGCTTGTTTTTTATTACCTGTTTCCATTCAGACCGATGAGTATTTTAAAATTGTTTTTTTTATTTTAGAAAAGGAGATATCTGGGTTTAATTTAGTATAATTATTAATTAAGCCTTGATTTTGATCCAATATTATTTCTGTTAAAAATAAGATTAAATAAATTTTAAAATAAAAAAGCCGTTACAATTGTAACGGCTCTCTTATCTATTTATAACTAACTAAAAAGTTTTTTTGTCAGTAGCATATTTTAATAATTGCGGACACTCTTCACCCATACTCTCATCTACCATGATATAATAAGTTGGGATCTTAGTACTTAACCATTTATCAAGCGTCTTGCTTTTCTTTTCTTCCAATGCAAATTGAGAGATCTTACTATAATCGTCCTGCATATTCATTCTGTGGGGTTCAGATCTTGATTTCAGGTAAACTATTCTTACTCCTTTTTTACCTTGCTCCCCTTCAAATGGAGTTGGCTGAGAGATATCACCCACTTTCATTTTAGTTAACATACCGACCATCTCCTTATCTAATTGATCAATGGTTACATATGTAGAACCATCTCTGTCTGTAATACATGGTCCTGCAAATTTTGCTGCTTCATCATCACTATGTTTTGATGCTGCTTCATTAAAACCCATAGTTCCTGCAATTATTTTTGATCTTACTGTATCCAGTTTTGCTTTTGCCTGGTTGATCTCATCTTCAGTTACCGGAGGAATTCTTAAAATATGCCTCACTATGGCATCATCTCCATTCCGCTGAACCATCTGGATAATATGATATCCAAATTTCGATTTTACAGGAGCAGAGATCTCTCCTTCTTTTAATCGAAAAGCCGTGGACATAAATATTGGATCCCATGTCTTCTCATTACGATTGATCTGGTATTGACCTCCCCGGTCCTTGCTTCCAGGGTCTTCAGAAACCTGCTTTGCTAATTTATCGAAGGTGGTAACTTTTGACTCAATCTGTTTTTTATAATTTGTCATTTCACCATAAATATATTGCTCAAGATCTCTTGAGGCTTTGGGAAATGATACGATCTGGCAAATCTCTAATTCTGATTCATAGAATGGAAGACTATCTGTAGGAATTCTGTCAAAAAAAGATTTTACTTCTAATGGGGTCATCCTTACATTGTCAACAATTTTTCGTTGCATAGCACCTGAAAGCTTTTGCTCTTTTACGGATTCCCTGGCATCATCTTTAATTTGGTAAATAGTTTTACCGGCCATTTCCTCTAATGCCTGCTGAGTTCCCAATTGATTTATGTAATACCTTATTTTTTGATCTAATTCTGCTTCAACTTCTTCATCAGTAACCGGCAATGAATCTTTTTCAGCCTGAATCATCAAAACTTTTGATACTAATGCCTGCTCCATTATCAGACATTCAGCATTGGGAGGTACACTACCACCCTGACGAACGATATCTGAAATTGAATTTTTAATATCTGATAGTAAAATGACTCTATCACCAACTATACCGGCAATTTTATCTGCCACCACTTTCTGAGGCTGAGCTAATACCGGTGCCGTAAATAATAGAAAAACCAATCCGGCAACTAAAACTCGTTTTGCGTATTGCATAAGTTTCAAAAATACTTTCCCCTTCATAACTATTAATATTTTGAATGGGTATTTAACAAAAAATTGTTAGAAATGGCAGATACAAATAAAGATGTATTAAGCATTGTATTAATAGATCAAAAAGTATCGTAATTATAAAGTCCTCTTAACTTCTTCTTCCTCATAAGCTTCTACTATATCTCCAACTTTAATATCAGTATAATTTTTGATGGTCAATCCACACTCCATACCTGTTGATACATCTTTTGCATCATCTTTATATCTTTTCAGTGAAGCCAGTTCTGCTTTAACACCTTCTGCTGTAGGGTATACAACGATACCGTCTCTGATAAGGCGTATCTTGGAATCTCTCTTTATTTTACCAGAAATAACCTGACACCCCGCAACTGTAGCTTTATCAAATTTGAATACTTCTTTTATCTCCACATTTGCGGTAATTTTCTCCTGAACTTTTGGTTCCAACATACCTTCCATGGCACTCTTCACTTCTTCAATTGCATTGTAGATAATAGAGTACATCTTGATCTCGATTCCAGCATTTTCTGCCATCCTGGATGCCTGCATGGATGGACGTACATTAAAGGCAATTACAATTGCATCTGAAGCTTCTGCCAGTACGATATCACTTTCATTGATCTGTCCAACTCCTTTATGAATTACACTTACTAAAATTTCAGGAGTAGATAATTTCTGTAATGAGTCACTTAATGCTTCAACCGAACCATCCACATCACCTTTAATGATCACCTTCAACTCTTTGAAGCTTCCTAATGCCAAACGACGTCCGATCTCATCCAGTGTAATATGCTTTTTGGTACGAATACCCTGCTCTCTTAATATCTGTGCCCTGCGGTTTGCAATATCTTTTGCTTCACTTTCATCAGCATAGATCTTAAATTTCTCACCGGCTTGCGGAGCACCATTTAATCCTAATACAACTGCCGGAGCTGATGGACCAGCTTCTTCTTCTCTTTTATTTCTTTCGTTGAATAAAGCTTTTACACGACCGTAATATTGACCACTTACAATCAGATCTCCTGCACGAAGTGTTCCATTTTCAACTAAAAGTGTGGCAACATAGCCACGGCCTTTATCAAGCGAAGCTTCAATAATGGTACCGGTAGCTTCCCTGTCAGGATTTGCTTTCAGTTCTAATAATTCTGCTTCCAGCAAGATCTTTTCCAGTAATTTATCAATATTCAAACCACTCTTTGCAGCTATTTCCTGGCTTTGAAATTTACCACCCCACTCTTCTACTAATATATTCATACCCGAAAGCTGTTCATATATTTTCTGAGGATTAGCGCCGTCTTTATCGATCTTATTTACTGCAAAGATCATTGGTACACCAGCAGCCTGGGCATGGCTGATCGCCTCACGGGTTTGCGGCATCACTGCATCATCAGCAGCAACAACAATTACTGCAATGTCAGTAACTTTTGCACCCCTTGCTCTCATAGCTGTAAATGCTTCGTGTCCGGGAGTATCAAGGAATGTGATTTCTTTTCCATTTTCCAATTCTACCTGGTATGCACCAACGTGTTGGGTAATACCTCCGGCCTCACCGGCTACTACGTTAGCACTTCTTATATAGTCAAGTAAAGATGTTTTACCATGGTCAACGTGGCCCATAATGGTTACGATCGGTGATCTCGGTACTAATTCGCCATCTTCATCTTCTTCCTCTTCTTCCTCCATTTCCATTTGCTTCTCCATATCTATAAACTCAACATCGAAATTGAACTCACTGGCTACTAATTCAATAACTTCTGCATCAAGTCTCTGATTGATCGAAACCATTATACCAAGGCTCATACACTTACTGATGACCTCAGCAAAACTTACATCCATCAAATTAGCAAGTTCACTAACACTGATAAATTCAGTAACTCTCAATTTGTTATCATCTACCAGTTCTCCCTGAGCATCTGCTAATTCCTGTCTTTTTTCACGACGAATCTTCGCCTTCATGCTCTTACCTTTTCCACCACCACCAGCCAATTTGGCTTGTGTCTCTCTGATTTTTTCCTGAATTTCTTTTTCGTCAATTAACTTTTCTTCTCTACGACCACCTGCTGCTGCACCACGGCCACGACCACCGCCTGCACCTCCACGGCCACGGTTGAAACCGCCACCGCCGCCTTGTCTACCACCCCCAGTGTCCTTATTTATGAAAATCTCTCTTCTCGTTGTTTCCTTTTTCTCAATTGGAATACGTTTTCTCTTCTTCTTCTCTTCCTTAACAGGCCGGGTATCACTATCTGCAGGCAAGTTTATTTTTCCGAGAATTTTTGGCCCTGATAGCTTTGTTATTTCAATATTTGATATTACAGAAGGCTGCTCTTCTTCAGTCGAGACTGTTTTGCTCTCTTCCTTAACTTCTTCAACTTTTGCAACTGGAGCTTCTTCTTCCTTTTTTGTTTTTTTGGTGATCGGCTTTGCAGATTTTTTTTCTGCAACAGTTTTTTCTTTATCTTCTTTTTTAGTTTTTGCTCCTTTTTTCGGCCTTGTAGATGAATCAATTTTAGAAAGATCGATTTTTGTGACCACTTTTGGCCCTTCTACTCCCGGTGCTTCCACCTTAGTTACTTCTTCTTCCTTTTTTACTTCTACTACGGGTGCTTCTTTTTCAGTTTTTACTTCTTCGACAGGAGCTGGGGCCACTACTTCCTCTTTTTTAGATTTGGAAGCCGGCTTTTCATCTTTTTTGAAAGTTATTTCAACTTCTTCTTTCTTCTTTTTTACATCAGCAACTCCACCTTTAGGCAGATCTACCTGGTCACTTTTCATTTTAGCTGCCTTGTCGCTTTGAAACTCTTCTTGCAATGCAACATACATCTCTAAAGAAAGTTTCGAAGTAGGCTTCAATTCATCCTTTGGAAAATCTTTCCCTATCAGGAAATCAATAATGGTATCCTGTCCTACGTTAAATTCTTTTGCCGCAGCTAATAATCTCGGAAGTTTTTTTTCTGCCATTCGTTTTATTAATTGTCAATAGTAAATAGTCTATAGTGAATAGAAAGGGTCGCAAATATTGACCATTCATTATTCACTACTCACTTGCTATTCTTTTTCAAATTCTTCTCTCAATATTTTTCTTACCTCATCTATCGTTTCTTTTTCCAGGTCTGTTCTTCTTTCTAATTCTTCAGGGGTTAATGCCAAAACACTTCTTCCTGTATCACATCCTACTCTTTTCAATTCATCAATCACCCATGTTTCGATCTCATCACTGAACTCTTCAATATCAACATCAAATTCTGCTTCTTCACCTTCATTATCTCTGTACACATCCAGTTCATAACCCGTTAATTCACAAGCCAGCTTGATATTTACACCACGACGACCGATTGCCAATGAAACCTGATCTGGTTTTAAATATACATTAGCATGCTTTGCTTCATTATCCAGTTCCATACTGGTGATCTTTGCCGGTGTTAATGAACGTTGTATCAATAACTGAATATTACTGGTCCAGTTTATAACATCAATATTTTCATTTTTCAATTCCCTTACGATGCCATGTATACGACTACCTTTCATACCCACACAAGCACCTACCGGGTCGATCCTGTCATCATAAGATTCTACAGCAACTTTAGCTCTTTCACCCGGATCTCTTACAATTTTTTTGATCACAATCAGACCATCAAAGATCTCCGGAACTTCTATTTCAAGCAACTTCGCCAAAAATTCTGGTGAAGTTCTGGATAGAATAATTACCGGATTATTATTTTTCATATCTACTCTCGCTACAACTGCACGGATATTCTCCCCTTTTTTGAAATAATCCTGTGGGATCTGCTCACTTTTTGGCAAGATCAATTCATTCCCCTCCTCATCAAGCAACAAAATTTCCTTTTTCCAAACCTGGTAAACTTCAGCACTGATGATATCACCAATTCTATCACTATATTTTTTTGCCAGTACATTTTTCTTCAGATCGCTGATACGACTTGCCAAAGTTTGTTTTGCAGCTAAAATTGCACGGCGACCAAAATCAAGCAGGTCAATTTCCTCGTACAACTCTTCACCTACTTCAAAGTCAGGCTCAATCTTTACTGCGTCGGAATAAGCTACCTGTGCCAAAGGATCTTCAACCTGCCCATCTTCCACAATCATTCTCCGGCGAATAATTTCAAGATCCCCTTTTTCGGCATTAACAATTACATCAAAATTGTCATCGCTGGTGTATTTTTTTCTCAACAGCGTTTTAAATACATCCTCTACCACTTTCATCATAGTTGGGCGGTCAATATTTTCCGCCTCCTTAAAGTCCTGGAATGCATCAATCAGATTAATACTTGACATAAAACTTGAAATTTGAGGTCAGACCCAAAGTTCTGACGTTTAAAATTTAATTTGAATTTTTGTTGCCTTTATATTCTCTAATGGAATAGTATGTTGTACTATTTCCATTTTTTTCCCTTTTCCTTTTGTTTCTTCTACCGTTATTTCCAAATCAGTTGCACTTATTAACTTCCCTTCTATTTTAATACCCTCTTTATCAGTTATTTCTACAAAACGACCTATATTTTTTAAATACTGACGTTTTAATTTAAGCGGCTCATCTAAACCGGGAGAAGATACTTCCAAAGAAAAATCACCGTTTGGATATAAATTTTCTTCTTCCAGCTGCTTGTACAATTTTCGATTGTACCGCACCAATTTATCGATGCTGATACCCTTATCACCATCAATAAACACCTTTATATTGTTTGTAGGCTTTATTCTGACCTCTACCAGAAAAAGATCTGGTTCTGAGCTAATTAAAGCCTCCACTTTGTGTTCCAGTGCCTTTATTTGTGTTTCTCCGTTCATGGGGTATAAAAGAAGAAGGGAACGGCCTCGTTCCCTTCTTACTGCTATTTCCGGTGCAAAGGTAACGGAATTAGGAATTGCAGCCAAATATCGGGATCCAATATTGAAGGTTAAAAATTCGGTAAACAACAGCAAAAGGCCGGTTACAAAAAAACAGACATACTTACCTTTACAAAATGAAATATGTACTTTTTGCCCTGCTGGCTTACATATTATATCAATTTATTTTTAAACTGGTAATTCCTGTATACCAGGCCAGTCAAAAATTAAAAAATGGATTTGGAGAGATGCAAGACCGGATGCAGGAGCACATGAATGAACAACAGCAACAATCAAATTCTGCAACGCCAAATCAACCGGAGCCTACAACAAAGGCAGGGGAGTATATTGAATTTGAAGAAGTGAAATAGTTTATTTTAAGTCCTTGCCACTTTATTCCGTTTAATTAATAGGGTATTTAAAATCTATATGTTGTAGTAATTTCTACAATTTGTTTTAATTGATAAACAAATTAATGATTGGCGGTTTTGATTCTTTCAAAGAGTAATTCAGGTTCATTAGTTGTAATAAAATCAAACCCATTGGCGATCAGCCAATCCATATCATCTGCTTTGTTGACTGTCCATGCATTGAGAGTAATATTATTTTCTTTGGCTTCGGATATCCATTCTGGGTGAGTTTTAAAAGCCGTAATTAAATAATCTATACCAGATATGCCATCTGCTTTAATGTCTTTAGGAGATTTATTGGCTTCCAGATATTGAGTACTTACACCTGGATCAAGTGACACTAATTTTTTCAAAATAGCATAACTAAAGCTGATATAGACCACATGAGATTGTGCCTTTAATTCATTAATAAGCCTATAAACTCTTTCAGCAATAATTGGCTCCCTTTCTTTTATAGCAGATGGCTTTATTTCACATACTAATCTTGTAGTAGAGTTGTTTTTAATACCTGCCAATATATATTCTCTTAGTGTTGGTAATTTTTCTCCATTGCTTAGTTTAAATTTTTGTAATTCAATATAAGTTGATTCCTCAATCATTAAGCTTTTATAGTGTGGATCATGATTAATGATCAAAGAATCGTCTTTAGTCATCCGCACATCAAATTCAGATCCGGCACATTTTAACCTTATGGCTTCTTTTAATGACGCAATAGAGTTTTCCGGAAGGCTATTTTTTTTCCATGCACCCCGATGAGCAACTACGGTGTTTCCTGCAAATGAATATGGCTTTGTTGTAACCTTCCTGCTAATATTACACGAAATAAATAACAGAGCTGCTATTGATACATAAATGAACTCCATTCTAACTTTCATGATTAATAATATTTGATTGAAACGAAACAAGGTATACAAATGGGAAAAATGTAATAAGATTTGCTTCTGTTTCCAAAAACCTTATTTTAGAAACATGGCCAATTGTCAGGAGTTTGGTTAAAAAAGCTAAATAGTATTAAAGTTAAGCTGTAAAATAAAATTTATATTACAATTATATTAATTTAAAAATAAGATGACTGTATATTTAAAAAAACAATTTCTTAAATCAGCTGCTTTTTTTTGTTTTTTTCTTTTATTTAATAGTTCAATAAAAAGCCAATCCACATTAAATCAGTCAGATCCCTTTTATTACTTGCAGAATGTAGAAAACCGCTCATCCATATCACTGGACGGAAGATGGGATATAATCGTAGACCCTCTGGAAACAGGATTTTATTCATACCGTTTCCAGGAAAGAAAAGACGGGTTTTTTATAAATCAACAAATGAAAGAACCAGACGAACTGGTTGAATATAATTTTGAAAAAGGTCCTAAGCTATCTGTTCCCGGTGATTGGAATACACAATCAGAGAAATTATATTATTATGAAAATACTGTGTGGTATAAAAAAGATTTTACATTAAATAAAAAACAGGGCAAAAGATATTTTATTCACTTCGGCGCTGTTAATTATCAAGCCATCGTGTATGTCAATAAGAAAAAAGTGGGAGTACACGAAGGAGGATACACTTCTTTTGATTTTGATGTAACAGATTTTGTCACCAATGATAAAAACCTTGTAGTTGTTAAAGTTGAGAACAAACGAAAAGCTGACAGAATACCAACTTTAAATATTGACTGGTGGAATTATGGTGGTATTACAAGATCGGTGAGTATTATAGAAACAAATGAAACTTTTATCTATGATTATTCTTTTATTACTAATAATAAAAATGGAGAAATTGTAAATGGTTGGGTTCAATTGAATGGTATCAATTCAGCAAACAAAGAAGTTACCATTACTATCCCCGAAATAACTCTTTTACAAAAAACTAAAACCGATAAAACCGGTAAAGCTACTTTCAGTTTTCAAAAAAACCTTACACTTTGGTCACCTGAAAATCCAAAGCTTTATGAAGTAAAATTAAAATATGATGAGGACGAAATAACAGATAAAATTGGGTTCCGAACCATTGCTGTAAATGGTAATGACATATTATTGAATGGGAAAAGTATTTTTTTAAGAGGTATCAGTATTCACGAAGAAGCACCTTTTAAATCGGGAAGAGTTACAAATGCGGATGAATGCAGGGTTTTATTAAACTGGGCCAAAGAAATGGGTTGCAACTTTATCCGGCTTGCACATTACCCACATAGCAGCGCTATGATAAAAATTGCTGAAGAAATGGGATTATTGGTATGGTCTGAAATACCTGTTTACTGGACAGTGCAATTTGAAAATCCGGCAGTATTACAGCTTGCTTACAATCAACTGGATGAAATGATTACACGGGATAAAAACCGGGCAAATATTATTTTATGGTCGGTTGCCAATGAAACACCCAATAATGAAAATAGAGTAACTTTTTTAACGAAACTTATTGCGCATGCAAGAAATGCTGACAATTCAAGATTGATCACAGCAGCATTAGATACACAAACTGAAGAAGACGGATTTAAAACAATTAAAGACCCGCTAGGCCAATATCTTGATGTGATAGGTGTAAACAGTTATTGCGGATGGTATGGAGGCAAACCCAATGATTGTAAAAATATGCGATGGAAAAATACATATACAAAACCGATGATCATGAGTGAAATGGGTGGAGGCGCATTACAAGGGCTACATGGAAAGGAAAATGAACGATGGACAGAAGAATACCAGGACGCTGTATATAAGAATAACCTGGAGATGCTTACCCATATACCATTCCTTAGAGGTGTTTCACCCTGGATATTGACAGACTTCCTTTCTCCTAGAAGGCCCCTACCGGAAATACAAAATGATTATAACCGAAAAGGCTTAATTTCTAACAGGGGAATAAAAAAGAAATCCTTTTATACCTTACAAAATTTTTATGAAAAGATTGTACTAGGCGAAATTAAATTCTGAAATTAGAAACAGTAAAATAGAAAAATACTTTTCTACTTTTTATATTGAGTAAAAAGCCAACTCAACAATTCCGGTTCTGCAAAAGCACTGTCCCAGCTATTATGATTTGCATTTGGGTATAATGTAAATTTTACTTTCGCATTAGCTTTCTTTAATGCCGCAACCATATCTTCTGAATGATGTGGAGGCACCACATCGTCTTTTGCTCCATGAAATATCCACCAACTAGTTTTTTTCATTCTGGAGGCTGTAACAGGATTCGCTCCGCCACAAATAGGAAAAGCTGCTGCAAAAGTCTTTGGCATTCTTTTTAC
>JAHEMN010000185.1 GCA_024643645.1 Chitinophagaceae bacterium
TCTCAAATCCTTCTTCAAAAATTAACCGGTAGCTGTCGCCGGTAAAATCTGAATATACTTTACTGAAAGAGGCATCCGGCATCATATTATTCTTAAATGCTTCATCCAGTAATGCTTTTGCGGGTTTGTAATGTCCGAATTTAAGCTGGAAGTTTTCTCTTACGATATACATAACCAGGTTTTTAAAAGTGAATAAATAATACCTGGTACGGAGGAAGATTAATGTGATAGTAAGTATAGTTAAGTTACAACATATTCAGGGAACATGATTTTCACTATTTATTCTTTGGTACTTCCCTTATCCTGAAAGCCTGAATCAAAGGGGGATTTTCAGGTGAAAGAGTAAAATATATTTCAATATCAGTCTTTTCCCCCTCTACAATAAAAGATCCACGAAGTTGATTTTCTGCTTTCATGTTTTTTACTACCAGATTTTTTCCTGCTTTTCCAAATAATTCTTTCGAATATTTTTTTAATGTATCAATCGGATTATCAGGAAAAAAATTCTCGGCAAATACTCCACTCTTTTCAGCATCGGTCCAGTCTGGCAAGATCAGCATCAAATCATTTTTTCGTTGTTCCAATATTTTTGATGCAGGTAACTCTCTTGGTTTCAATCCGGCTATTTTTATTAATGTATCCAGCACTCTTATATTTACAGTGCTGAATGGAGAATACGTTCTATTCGCAAAAGCCACTACACCAATTCCGTATTCGGGCATGATGCGCCACTGACTACCAAACCCGGGTAAACCACCACTATGAGCAATATATGTTTTACCATCACAATCTTTCATCCAGCCTAAGCCATAGCAATATGCAGTTGCAATAGCACATGTTCTTCCATCCGGAAATTTATAATCAGTGTTTAATCCACTAAACCGCCAGGGCTGATGCATCTCTCTTATCGAACTTCTTTTTATAGGCCCATTATCTGCATTATTATTGGGTGGCCATGCAGCAAGATGTAAAGCCATGTATTTACCAAACTCATCGATAGAACTGATCATACTACCCATAGCTCCCCAGCTTCCATCAGGTGTATCATGCAATAATTCCTCTTCATTCCAAGTTGAATTTAACCAGCGATAACCATGTGCCAGTTTATCAGGTGCTACATCCGCATATTCATATGTGGTGTACTTCATTCCCAATGGTTCCAGAATATTTTTCTTTATATAATCCTGGTAACGCATACCGGAAACTTTGGTAATAATTTTTCCCTGCAATGCAAATCCGAGATTACTGTATTCATAGGCAATCCCCGGAGGATTGGAAAAGGTGATCTGATTATTGATAAACTCCATCAGGTCTTTATCATTATCTGCCAGTTGCCGGTCACCCCAGGGATTATCTTCCGGAAAACCTGCACTGTGCGACATCAAATGACGGATCGATATGGGTGGTGAATCAGCGGTCGGATATTTCAGGTTCTTTAATTCAGGAATATATAAATAAGCAGGATCATCCAAATCCAGCCTGCCTTCATCTCTTAGTTTTAATATCGCCATACAAGTAAAGCTTTTACTCATGGATGCAATACGAAACAAGGAGGAAGAAGATGCAGGAGTTTGCTTTGCTATATCAGTGTATCCGTAACTGTTTTTATAAACCAGTTCACCATCTACAACAATTCCGAATGAAATGCCGGGAAAATGATTTTCTTCTGCATGTTGTTTATAAATACTATCAATGACTGCAAATGCCGATTTTATTTTTTCAATTCTATCTGGGTCAGAAAATACCGCTGTTTGATAAGTTGTATCAAATTTTGTTTCTGAAATTTTTTCAGTTTGTTTTCCCTGATTACAGGCAAAGACAGAAACTATTAATGTAAAAAAAATTAATTGCTTCATGATATGTTATTTATATGAAAATTAATTTTTTATTGATTACTCTTCTTTTCTTTTTGCAACTCATCAGAACTTACTCTTTTTATATTGATAAATGGGCTGATCATCAGGTACAGGAATGATTGCTTTTTATTACTGTCAAACTCCACAAGTCCGTATTTCATCTCTGTTACCGGCTTATATTTAAAGGTGCCGAAAATTCTGTCCCAGAAAATAAAGATGTCTGCAAAATTTGAATCTGTATAATACTGGTCTTGTTCGTGATGTACTTTATGAAAATTAGGTGTTACAAAAATCAATCCCACTGTTTTGTCCAACCATTTCGGAAAATTTAAATTAGCATGTTCAAAGAATGCAAAAAAAGTGAAAATAAAAATGTATAAACCGAATGTAAGCATATCCATTCCAAACAATGCAACTGCTATAATACTGGCTGTTCCAAAAACTCCTATTTCAACAGGATGGCCTCTGAAAAATGTAGATGAATCCATACTGGTATCACTATGATGCACCCTGTGTAACCGCCATAATAAAGGAACTTTATGCGCCAACCGATGAAACCAATAGGAAGTCATATCAAATAATGCAACGCCTGCAATAAGTTTAGCCCAATATGGAATTGCTACATAATTCAATAAACCTGCTTTGTGATCAATAAGCCATTGAATGCAAAACACCTGGAAGATGGCGAAAAAATAATTGACAAAAGTAAAAGCCAATAGAAAAAGTATGTTATTGGCTAAATGCTGCCACCTTTTGTCAAACCGGAAAGGTCGGTTAAACAACCGTTCCATTGTAAACAGGATGACCAACAATACGACGATAATATAGTTAGGGTCAATCTCGACTAATTTCTGAATCTTTTCCATAACTTTTTGAATTTATATAAACTACATAGTTCCCATCGTTTCTGTTTGTGAATTACTTTTTCTGAAAGGTTGCCTTTTCCAATACGTTAAACTTCGCCAAGCCCACTCCAATGGTCCGAAATTAAAATAACGAAGCCAGAGATTGCTCCAGATAATCTGAAGAAGCCAGATAGCGCCTACCACATAATATACTTCATACCTTTCCATTTTTCCATACATTCCAAACCCAATACCATAAAAAATAATACCGCATATTAATGACTGCGTGAGGTAATTCGTAAATGCCATCTGCCCGACAGGTCGCATCAGTTTCAATAGCCAGTTGAACCACCCGGATTTAAAAAGCAGCATGATCAAGCCAAAAATTCCTAATGATCTGAAAGTCCTTGATACAGTATATAATTCAAGTTGCACATTTTTAGTGTACTCAAACCAGTTAAAATTATATTTAATCATCGGCTGTAGCCGTAGCCATGAAATCGTTAACCCCAGGCCTAACCCGATTATACACATTAACCAATACAATTTTGAAGATGCCTGCCCGGTAAGAATACCTGATTTATAAAATGCCATACCCAAAAACATAAACATAATAACATCCCAAATGGCCATATAAGTATACTTAACAATAACATTAACATACATATCGGTACGATATTCATACAGGTCTGCATAATTACCGGTAGTAAACAGGATTGACTTTTCCATTTTTTTCAGTTTCTTCTCCTGAGTACTATTCTCTTTAAATTTTGTCATGGCACCCAGCTCTTCCTGTTGGCGGTCAGTTAATTTAACTGTTGAAGTATCTATTGCAGCCGCCAATTCACCTTTACTTATAATTTTTTTATCCTTATAAAAATCCCTGTTATCCCTTGCAGCCATCAATAGGAAGCAAACAAAAGCACCGATCAATAAACCTTTAACCGGCATTTTTCGAAATGCCACCATTATTAAACCATAACAGGCATAATCAAATAAAATATCACCCCACCATAACAGCACATATACGTCAAATAAACCAAAGACCAATAACCATAACATACGACGGGTAAAATAATCTAATGGCTCTGTTCCCATTGTTTTCTTTTGCAATCGCTCTGTAAATAAAATGATTCCTGCTCCGAAAAGCATAGAGAAAATTGCTCTTTGTGTTCCTTCAGGAATCCATTCTACAAGTTGCCAGATCTTAAAATTCATTGAACCGGCTTCGTTAAGTACCGATGGGTCTCCACCCACTGCTACGGGTAGGCCAAAGCCAGGTATATTCATTAATAGGATACCAAGAATAGCAAATCCTCGTAGCGCATCTATAATCAGAATACGTTCGGATTGTGGCACAGGTGTAGCCAGGTTAGTTGACATAATTATTGGTGTTGGTTTTAATTATTATTTAGTCATACAAAGTTGAAATTAAAGCCCCTTTCTTTCTTTTATAAAAGGCTGTCTCTTCCAGTATGTCAAACTTCGCCATGCCCATTCCAGGGGACCAAAACGGAAAAACCGTAACCATATATGACTTAAAATGATTTGAAAAAGATATACTCCTGCAACCACATAATATATTTCGAAGCGTTGCAGCTTTCCAAACATTCCAAAGCCAATACCATAAAAAATAATTCCGCAAATTATTGACTGCATCAGGTAGTTGGTAAATGCCATTTGTCCAACAGGGCGAAATAACATCATCAACCATTTAAACAACCTCGATTTAAACAATATCATTACCAAACCCAGAATACCTAATGCCCTGAACACTCTTGATATCTGGTAAAACTCAAACTTTACATTTTTGGTATAATTAAATATGTCAAATTTATAATCTATCAAAGGCTGTAAACGGAAGTAAGACAAGGTTAATCCGATCCCAAATCCTGCGATCAATAATCCCCAATAAACTTTGGAAGATGCTTCGCCTTTCAAAATTCCGTTTTTAAAGAATGCCATACCAAGCATCATAAAAATTAAAATATCCCAGATTCCGTAATACGTATAAAACACTTCTACATTAAAACTTCTTTGACTTTGATATTTATAAAGCTCACCATAGCTCCCCCGCATAGCCTTTATGCTTTTTTCCATTTTCTTCTTTTTGCCTTCCATACTTACTTTTTCTTTAAAACCTGTCATTTCTCCCAGATCCGCTTTTTGCTCATCATTGAGTTTCGTTACAGTTGTATCCATCTTAGCAATCATCTCCCCTTTATTGATCATTTTCCGGTCCCGATAGGCATCCACATTTTCCCTGGTAGTTTGTAATACCAGGCAGATAACAGCGCCTATAATTAACTCCTTGGGTGATAAACGACGAAAAGCAAACATGA
>JAHEMN010000186.1 GCA_024643645.1 Chitinophagaceae bacterium
GGATCAATGCTTTCTTACAATCAAAAAATTAATTCGTCATACTTTTTTATAACTAAATTAAAATAAATCACAGTTACTTTACTCTATCAAAACAAAAGCAGCCCAGTAAAAAGGAGAGTATTTTTTTCGCATATCGGTTTGTGCTTGTAAGAAAGATTCGTCAATAGTTTTTCCTTTCATCCAATAAGAATAAAAAGCCGTCATTAATTCTGCTGTCTCTTTATCAGGGACCTGCCATAAACTAACGATCATCTTTTTTACTCCCGCCATTTTAAATGCTCTTTGTAAACCAAACACCCCTTCACTTCCTTTTACATCACCCAATGCAGTTTCGCAGGCACTAAGTACAACAAGCTCAATATTACTTAAATTTAATTGAGATATTTCATATGCGGTAGCTATACCATCTTCTACACCATTGATAGGCGTTTTGCCACTCCAGGCATAATTACCCCCGGATAATATTAAACCGCTTCTGAGTAATGGATCATTTGCTAAAGTGTATGCATTTTCATTTCCAAAGCCCATTTCGCTTTTTTTCTTTTCGGGATCTGATAAAAAGAAACCATGCGTAGCAATATGTAATACATGTGGTGAGTTGCCGCTTAATGCTTTCAGGTTTTCTTCGGATGCTGTTGTTTGTATAAATGTTTTAGTACTGATATTATTTTCATCAAATAACTGCTTGATCTTTTTAACTTCTTCTGCTGTACCTGGCAAATTTTTCCAGGCACCTTTTTCATCTCCTCTTTTTTTGGGAGTATATATATAAGTAGAAATAGCTTCGTTACTGCTTTTCTGTTTTACCAGTTGCAGGCTGTCCATAGTAAAACTAGCATTGCCAAATAAAGTAATATTAATTGGCTTCATATTTTGTTTTTCTTCTGTGCGTAATGCTACTTGCCTTGTACTGGTATATTGTTGCAATTCATATTTATCCATCAGCACAGTACCACTATCAACCGGTAACGCCTGAAAAGCAACACTGAATAATTTACCTGCAGGAGAGTAGGAAATTTTTTTAATATCTCTTAAATGGGGTTCCAAGGGTTCCCATATCAATTTATAAAGTGCTGTTCCTAAAAAACTGCTGCTATTGGTATTCCCTAACTCTAATCCACGATAAAAACTATTGACTATAGTAGTGGCAGTCATCCCAGCACTATCAAAGAGTTGCTGAATTTTTTTTTCTTCACATAAAGGAATGAATAACGGTATACTGTCATTCTTTTTTAAAATATAGGCTGCATACATTATACTGTCTGTCCATTTTTTATTGTATAAATTGAATTTCACAAATTCAATAGCGGCTTCTTTCTCTTGAAGGTTAGCCCAAACTTTTTGAGATGTTATAGTAAACGATTCCTGATTTTTTTTAAAAGCTGCGGATTTTCTGTTTAATTCTTTTTCTAAACTTTCTGTTTTGTTTTCAAATTCTTTTAAATCTTTTCTTCGCTTTGAAACAGCTAATGCATATTGTTTAGCTAAGATATTTTTATTGGTTTGCCAGTTTTCATAAAGCTTAATCACAGTTTCGTCTGTATTCTTTCTAATCGCATTTAATGCAGCTTTGGAATCGGCTAATGAAAGCGATTTGAACAATAGCTGAAGATTATAACATTCCTTATAAAAAGCAGTAGATGCCTTGGGATATTGAAAAATGAGGCTGTTATTAGTAATATTTAAATCAATATTATTATCAAGATAATTCCCTCTTTCCTCTTCAGACAAGACGGTAAAAACTTTTTTTAAATTATCAGTTTCGATTTTATTTCCCATCCTTAAGTAATTCTCTGCTTTTTCGTATTGATCTATATCCATATACAAAAGCGATAGGTTGCCTAAACTAATTGAATAAGAAGGATGGGTTTCACCTAAAGCTTTTTTACGAATTTCTTTTGCCTCCAGAAAAAGTTGCTCAGCTTTTTTATATTGACCCGTTTTTTTATATAATATTGCCAGACCAGTTAAACTACTTGCGTAGTCTGGATGGGCTTCTCCTATTGTCTTTTTGTCAATCGCAATTGTCTCTAATAAAAGCGGTTCTGCTTTCATATATTGGCCCCTACGCAAATACAAAAAGGCTAAGTTGTTTAAACTATTGGCATAACTTCTTTGGTTTTCCTCTTTAGCTTTTTTATAAATTTCGATTGACTTCAAATACAAATCTTCTGCTTTCGTTAATTGACCCATCGAATTATACAATCCTGCTAAACCGTTTAAGCTTAAAGCATAGTCACGATGGTTTTCCCCCAATTCTTTTTTTCGAATTTCACTTGACTTCAGGTACAACGGTTCGGCTTTTTCGTATAGCCCCATCTTTTTATACATTGCGGCCAGGTTGCCTAAACTGATTGCATAGCCGTTATTGATTCCTTCCTCCCATCTTTTTTTCCGTAATCCGATTACTTCCAAAAAAAACGGTTCTGCTTTATCGTATTGACCCATTTTAGAGAATAATAATGCCAGATTGTTTAAGCCAGACCTATAGTCACGGGAGTTTTTACCAAGTTTTATTTTTGTAAGCTCTAGAAGTTTTTCGGCATAAGAAACTGCTTTTCTGTATTCGCCATCAAAGTATAATTTGAAATACTGACTACTCCACTTTTTATCAGTTTGAGAAAAAGCAGACAAATCAGGATAGTTTATACTAAATCCTTTTGTGGAAAATTCTTTTGCCCGAATTTCTCTTAGCTCCGAAAATAATAACTCGGCTTTGTCTAATTGACCCATACTTTCATACAATGCAACTAGTTTGCTTAAAATTGCAGCATATTCAGGATGCTTTTCGCCCAATGTTTTTTTTCTAATTTCTTTTATCTCCAGATACAGCGGTTCAGCTTTCTCTTCATATCCTTCCATTTCAAAATGAAAAGCCAGAAAGTTTAATGTGGTAACATAATCCGGATGTGTTTCACCTAATCTTTTTTTCTGAATTTCTTTTGCTTTTAAATAGAGCGGAATAGCTTTCTCATATTGAAGCATGATATTATAATAATAATCAGCCAGTTTTATTAAAGTGTATGAATAATTCAGATAGCCTTTATCTAATATTTTTTTATCAGTATTTATTGCCTCCAAATAAAGAAATAGAGCTTTCTCGTAATTGAAAAGATCACTTGCATATAAAATTGCCAGGTGGGTTAAAATAGAAGTATTATCAGGATAGCTTTCCCCCAATGTTTTATCTACAATTTTATTTGCTTCAAGAAAAAGTGGTCCAGCCTTTTCAGATTGGTCCATATCCATATATAAAAGAGCTAAAATGGTTAAGCTCCAGGCATAGTCTGGATTTCTCTCCCCCAATGTTTTTTTTCGGATTTCAATTAACTCCAAATACTGAGATTCAGCTTTCTCGTATTGAAGCATACTCTTATAAATACCTGCCAGGTTATGTAAACTTGTAATAAAATCCGGATGACTATCCCCTAATACTTTTTTCCTGATTTCTTTTGATTTCAAATAAAGCGGAATGGCTTTCTCAGATTGACTCATTTTCTCATATAATATGGCCAGGTTGTTTAAATTGGTAGCATATTCAGGATTGTTTTCTCCTATTATTTTTTTTATGATTTCAGTTAATTCTAAATACAAAGATTCAGCCTTCTCAAATTGACCCAAACTTTTATATAATCCGGCCAAGTTTCGTAACTGGTTTATTCTTGTTGCAAGTTCAGGATCACTTTTCCCCAATTGTTTTATTTCTGATATCTCGTAAATACCAATACTTTCATACAATATTACCTGGTCGATTAAGCTTTTGGTATAGGTGGAGTGTGACCCTCCTAATAATTTTTTCCTTATTTCCATAGCTGCCAATAAAAGTGGTTCAGCTTTCTCATATTGGCCCATACTTATATATAATACTCCCAAGTTTTGTAAACTTGTAGCATAATCCAGATGTTTTTCCCCCAATAATTTTTTCCGGATTTCTTTTGATTTCTTTAAAAGCGGTTCCGCTTTATCGTATTGGCCCATATCATAATATAATCCTGCCAGATTATTTAAACTAGCAATATAGTCGGGATGGCTTTCTCCCAATACTTTTTTTCGGATTTCTTTTGACTTTAAATACAATGGAACTGCTTTCTCAAATAGATTTATATTCTCATATTCATATTGACTTACTTTATCATACAACACTGCCAGGTTGTTTAAACTAGTGGCATAATCAGGGTGAGAGACCCCAAATTCTTGTTCAGCAATTGGAATCGCTTTTTCTGCAATTTCAATTGCTTTTTCATTGAAACCCAAATTATACCATTTTATAACATCATTATTTAACTCTTCCCAGGTTTGAGAATATGCTGTACAGGAAAATAATAAGAAGAAGAAGAATAGATATTTTTTCATAACCAATTCGTAATACACCCTGTACAATATAAAACAATATCATTAAAAGGGAATACCCAATTGGTGGTATAAAAAAAGAGATGCTATTATTGCACCTCTTAAATTATTATTATTTTTTCTTTCTACTTAAAACTCCGCACTTCCCGGTGTTCTCGGAAAAGCAATCACATCTCTGATATTTGTCATGCCCGTAACGAACTGTACCATTCGCTCAAATCCTAAACCAAAGCCTGCATGTGGTACGGTACCAAATCTTCTTGTATCAAGATACCACCACATTTCTTCAGAAGGTATATTCATTTCCTTCATTCTTGCTTCCAGCTTATTCAGTCTTTCTTCTCTTTGGCTGCCGCCAACAATCTCACCAATACCTGGTGCTAGTATATCCATAGCAGATACGGTTTGTTTACCTGGTTCGCAATTATCATCCAACCGCATGTAAAACGATTTAATGGCAGCAGGATAGTTAGTCAATATCACTGGTTTTTTAAAATGCTTTTCAACCAAATATCTTTCATGTTCGCTTTGCAGATCCATTCCCCATCCCGTAATCTCGTATTGAAATTTCTTTTTCTTGTTCTGGTTACTATTTTTTAAAATATCAATTGCTTCTGTATATGTCAGCCTTTCAAAACTGTTGTTCAATACAAACTCCAACTTTTCAATCAGGCCCATTT
>JAHEMN010000187.1 GCA_024643645.1 Chitinophagaceae bacterium
CCAAAACTCTCAGCAACTGCTTCTTTATTGATTTTCAATACTAAACCTTGTAAAACCTTTCCTGGCCCAACTTCAGTAAACTTTGTAGCACCATTAGCAATCATTGCATGAATGATCTGTGTCCAACGTACAGCTCCTGTTAATTGATCGATCAGATTTTGCTTGATCTCTTCTTTATCCATTACAGGTTTTGCTACAACATTCTGATACACTGCACAGGTTGGTGTGTGAAAATCAGTTGCATTAATTGCAGTCGCTAATTCTTCTTTAGCAGGTAACATCAAAGGAGAGTGAAAGGCTCCTCCTACTGGTAATACTAATGCTCTTTTAGCACCAGCAGCTTTCATTCTTTCACAAGCCACTTCAATTCCTTTTACAGAACCACTAATAACTAATTGGCCGGGACAATTATAATTCGCAGGAACTACAACTTCACCAGTTTCATTTTGTACTGCTGCGCAGATCTCTTCTACTTTTTCATCAGCAAGATTTATTACAGCAGCCATTGTAGAAGGTACGATCTCACAAGCTTTTTGCATAGCCGTTGCCCTTATAGAAACCAATCGCAAAGCATCTTCAAAACTTAATGTTCCATTAGCAACCAATGCAGAAAATTCTCCGAGAGAATGACCTGCTACCATGTCAGGCTTTGCATTATTAATACTACGATAAGCAATGATTGAATGTAAAAAAACTGCAGGCTGGGTAACATTCGTTTGCTTCAGATCAGCATCAGTACCATTAAACATAATATCAGAAATACGAAATCCTAATATCTCATTAGCCTGTTCAAATAATTTTTTTGCAAATGCACTATTATCGAAATGCTCTTTTCCCATTCCAGGAAACTGAGAACCCTGACCGGGAAAAATATATGCCTGTTTCATTATACTTACTTGTTAGTTCAAACAAAAATGCCGCAAAGGTTTTAATAATAAAAATCTTTGTGGCATATTTTATAAATCAACTGAAAATCAACTCAAATTGGCAGTAATTAATTTCAAAAATTCACTTCTCGTTGAATTTTTCTGAAATTCTCCATAAAATGCTGAGGTAGTAGTAACCGAGTTTTGTTTTTGTACTCCACGCATCATCATGCATAAATGCTTGGCTTCGATAACAACAGCTACACCATGTGGATTTAATGTTTCCTGTATTGCATTCATTATTTGTACTGTTAATCGTTCCTGCACCTGCAATCTTCTTGCATACACATCTACTACTCTGGCAATCTTACTAAGGCCAGTAATCCAGCCATTTGGAATATATGCCACATGGGCTTTACCGATAAATGGAAGCATATGATGCTCACACATACTATAGATCTCAATGTCTTTTACAACGATCATTTCATTTACTTCTTCATGAAATTTTGCCGAATTGATTATTGCGGCTGCATCGAGACTATAACCCTGGGTTAAATACTGCATAGCTTTAGCAATTCTTTCAGGAGTTTTTAATAACCCTTCCCTTTCAGGATCTTCTCCCAACAAAGAAATCACTTCTTTATATTGATTGGTAAGTCCGTCAGTAATTCCAGCATCATAATGCTCTGTCTTTTTGTATGCCATAAAAATTATATTACTTTTTTTAAACAGGATACTCTACAAAATTTCTTGGTGTTTCATACAGGCGGATCTGCAGATCAAGTTTATTATCTATCCTTTTCCGTAACAGTTCATAGATCACAATTGCAATATTCTCTGCTGTTGGGTTGGTATGTTTAAATTCTTCCGTATCAAGATTCAAATTTTTATGGTCAAATCTTGAATGTATTTCTGCTTTGATAATGTCACTCAACACTTTCATGTCAATTACATAACCTGTCTTTTCATCAGGCTCACCAACAACTTTCACTTCCAGTTCATAATTATGGCCATGATAATTTGGCAAAGCACATTTTCCAAATATTTTGGAATTGGTGGCATCATCCCAATCTGGATTAAATAACCGATGAGCGGCATTAAAATGTTCTTTCCTGAAAACAGCTACTTTTTTGCTCATTGAATCAAATTACGGAATTCAATTAAAACAAACATATGAGATTGGGAAAAGTTGGAAAAAAGTCAGTTATTCTCCAAAATATTCTACATAAATACGGGGAGTTTCATACAGTTTGATACAATGAAGCTGTACTCCGGCAGGCAAATGTGGTGTTAACTCATTCCAGATAGCAATTGCCAGGTTTTCTGTACTGCACATTTTTCCTTTCATAAACTCTACATCGATATTGAGATTACAATGATCTACTTTTTCAATAACATGATCCTTAATAATAGTACTGAGCTTTTTTACATCGAAAACAAAGCCGGTATCCGAACTGGGTATTCCCTTTATGGTAACCAATAATTCATAATTATGGCCATGCCAGTTCTCGTTGGCACATTTTCCAAAAACCTCTTCATTTTTTTCGTAACTCCAGGCCGGATTGTAGAGTTTATGTGCGGCATTAAAATGTTCTGATCTGGTTAAGTAAACCATGCTTTACTTTTTTTTGATCCCTCTCAGCGTTGGGCGGAGGGATTTGTGAGACCTCACCATTTGATGAAGCAGGCGCAAAGGTAAAAGAAATATCATTGCTATAAACGATCAAAACGCAAAAAAAATCAGGTAATTGAACATCCTGATGCGTTTACTACCTTGCAGTCTGAACTAAATAAGATGAACTGTTTACTGATAGCTGCTACACCAATAGAAATAGCTCCTTTTTTAGAAAAATTGAGGAAAAACGATCGCATTCCTGATCATATAAACTTAGATGTTTTAATCGGTGGTATTGGATTAACAGCTACCACTTATTCTTTAATGAAACAAATTCACATTAAAAAACCCGACCTGATAATACAGGCAGGGGTAGGTGGTAGTTTTGAGACATCCATCCCACCTGGTAAAGTGGTCATTGTAAAGCAAGAGGCCATTGCGGATCAAAGTGTAATTGAGCTGAACAAATTAAAAACACTGTTTGACCTTAAACTGGTACCGCAAGATCAATTCCCATATAAAAACGGGTGGCTGATCAATAAAAATGAAGTGCTGAAAAAAAGCAAACTAAAAAAAGTAAAAGGTATTTCTGTAAATGAAATAACGACTTCAAAGCAGAAAGTAAAATTTTACCAGGAAACATTTGATCCTGTTATTGAATCGATGGAAGGTGCAGCATTACATTATGTTTGCCTGATGGAAAACATACCATTTATTCAGATAAGATCGGTTTCAAATTATATAGCTGAGAGAAATAAAAAAAATTGGAAAATGGATGCCGCTGTTAATAATTTGAATAAAGAGCTTTCAAAATTTTTCGAAATTCTCTAATTGCATAAACTTTAAACTATTCCAAAATGCAATTTACACTTGGCTTCTCCCCTTGTCCGAACGACACATTTATTTTTGATGCTTTAGCCAATAAAAAAATAGACACTGAAGGATTTGAATTTGATATTGTGTTAGAAGATGTTGAAACACTTAACAGATGGGCATTGGATGGTAAACTGGATATTACCAAACTAAGTTTTCCGGCTTTTTTTAATTCTAGTGAAAACTATACATTATTAAATTCAGGAAGTGCCATTGGAAAAGGAGTAGGACCACTATTGATAACTGATACATCAGATCAAAAAACAGAAGAAAAGATCAACCAGTCTTCTATTGCTTTGCCGGGAGTGAATACAACTGCTAATCTTCTTTTCAGTTACGCATATCCGGAGGCAACTAAAAAAATATACATGATATTCTCTGCTATTGAGGATTCATTGATCAATAAAGAAGTTGATCTTGGGGTGATCATTCATGAAAATCGTTTTACCTATCAACAGAAAGGATTACATAAAGTAAAAGACCTTGGTGAATTTTGGGAAGAAAAAATGCAATTACCAATTCCTCTTGGTGGTATCGCAATCAATCAGTCTGTAAAAAGATCGGTGGCTTTAAAAATAAATGAGTTGATTAGAAAAAGCCTTGAATATGCTTTTAAGCATTACCCCGAAATTGCTGACTATGTAAAACTACATTCACAGGAAATGGATGAAGATGTAATGCGGCAACATATTGATCTCTATGTAAATAATTTCAGTTTAGATTTAGGTGATGATGGCAAGCAAGCTATTGAAAAGCTTTATGATGTTTTTCTGAATATTAATAATAAAGAAAAAATTAAAGACGACTCACTTTTTCTTTTATAAAAGAGTAATTACACGCAGCTATTGCAATTCTTTTAACAGTATGGAGCAGAAATTACAGTAATTTTATATAGTACACAGGTTTATACTATATAATTAACATCCAAACAATGACAAAAAGCATTGTAATTGCTTTGTTCTGTGTAATCTTTATTTCTGAGTTATCAGCACAAAACGAAATTCAAAAACCTGATAAGCTGAAAGTATATATAGACTGCAGTAATACCTGGTGTGATATGACTTTTATTAGGTCTGAAATCAATATTGTAAATTTTTTACTGGACAATCAGGCTGCAGATGTACATCTTCTTATTACTGAACAAAGAACCGGCGGCGGTGGCATTAAATATCAATTGATATTTTTTGGACAAAATAAATATTCAAAACAAATTGATACGCTAACAGCAAATGTGGATGCTAATGCAACTGATTTTGAAAGAAGAGACCTGCTGATAAAATATATTAAACTCGGGCTGGTTCCTTATGTTTCAAAAACAGAAGCGGCAAAAGATGTAATTATCAGTTTCAAAACAGATGATAAATTATCAAAAAGTGAAATTGATCTTAAAAATATAATAGACCCATGGAATTATTGGGTATTTAGAATAGGAGCTTATGGAAATTTATCTGCCGATGAAGTATACAAATCATTCAGTATGAATGCAAATTTTTCAGCTTCAAGGGTGACAGAAGATTCGAAAATTGGATTTGAATTTAATGCCGGGAAAAATCAAAACAGTTTCAAACTTGATGATGGAAATGGGAACGAAGAAAAGATAAAAATAAAAAATAATGATTTCAATTTTGAACAATTTTTAGTAAAGAGTAT
>JAHEMN010000188.1 GCA_024643645.1 Chitinophagaceae bacterium
TCAAATGAATTAGTTAGTTAACATGAATTCTATATTTCATTATAAAAAATCTTTTCTGCTTGAGTCAGGTGAAACTTTAAAAGAGTTTCACCTGGCTTATACAACACATGGTAAACTTAACAGTGCAAAAAACAATGTGGTTTGGATATTTCATGCATTAACAGCTAATAGTGACCCGATAGAATGGTGGCCCGGATTAGTTGGTGAAGGAAAATTCTTTGACCCATCAAAATATTTTATCATTTGTGTAAACAAACCGGGAAGCCCTTACGGCAGCATTTCACCACTTAGCAAAAATCCTGTTTCAGATACACCATATTATCATGATTTTCCGGTTTTCACCATAAGAGATATTATAAAAACTTATCGGATCTTGAAGAATGATCTTGATATCAATAGAATTTTAATAGGGATTGGAGGCAGTACCGGTGGGATGCAATTGTTAGAATGGGCTATTGACGAACCTGAATTATTTGAAAACATTGTACCAATATCTACCAATGCTATTTTATCACCATGGGGAATTGCCTTTAATGCAACTCAACGCATGGCAATAGAAACCGATAGCTCATGGGTTAAAAAAAATAAAGAGGCCGGACAAAAAGGATTAGCGACAGCACGGGCAATTGCAATGCTTTCATATCGCCAATACAATGGATACAATATTACTCAAAGCCGGGACAAAGCTTTTATACCAATAAGTAAAGAAACGATTTACGCTGCTGATAATTACCAACGATACCAGGGTATAAAACTTAACAAACGATTTAATGCACTTTGTTATTATCGCCTTACTCAAAGTATGGATAGTCATGATGTAGGCCGGAATAGAAATAGTGTAGAAGCAGCTTTACAATTAATTACAGCTAATACGCTGGTGATAGGAATTACTTCTGATCTGTTGTATCCGATTTCTGAACAGGAATTTCTGCAAAGATCAATTCCAGGTGCTGAATTATTAACTATACACAGTGAATTCGGACATGATGGGTTTTTACTGGAATATGAAAAAATAGAAACAGCCTTAATAAAATTTATAAAAAATAATAATTACCTGAAAATAGTTAACGAATAGTATGGAAACACATAAACAATTGACAATAGGATTATTTGGATTTGGAGTAGTAGGTGAAGGACTCTATAAAGTATTACAAAAAACACCTTCGTTAAATGCAACGATTAAGAAAATATGTATTAAAAATTATAGCAAAAAAAGAGACGCACCGGCATCATTATTTACTACTGACAAAAATGATCTGCTTAATGACAGAGACATAAATGTGATCGTAGAAGTGATTGATGATGCAAATGCAGCTTTTAATATAGTGTCAACTGCACTAATAAATGGGAAAGACGTAGTGAGTGCAAGCAAGAAAATGATTGCAGAAAATTTACCTGCATTGCTTGAATTACAACAAAAAACAGGATGTTCATTTCTATATGAATCTGCGGCATGTGCCTCTATCCCTGTTATACGGAACCTGGAGGAATACTATGATAACGATCTCTTACATTCTATAAAAGCCATTGTAAACGGTTCAACAAATTTTATTCTTACGAAAATAATTGAGGATGGACTCGACTTTAAACAAGCTTTATTATTAGCACAACAGGCTGGTTTTGCTGAAAGTGATCCAGTACTGGATATTGAAGGATATGATGCTGTAAATAAATGGACATTCTTATTAACGCATGCTTATGGTATAATAGAAAGCCCGGAAAACTTACTTTTTAATGGAATTCAAAACCTGCATACTATTGATGCTGTTGTTGCCAAAGAAAAAAAACAAGAAATAAAATTAGTAGCACAGGCATATAAACTTAACAATGGAAAAGTTGCGGCATTTGTTTTACCACAATTTGTAAATCAAACTGATCATTTATTTTTTGTTAAAAATGAATTTAATGGCGTTGTGATCGAAAGCAGCTTTGCTGATAAACAATTTTTTTATGGTAAGGGTGCCGGAAGTTATCCTACAGCTTCTGCTGTTTTAAGTGATATTTCAGCATTACGATATCAATATAAATATGAATACAAAAAACTGTATCATCATACACCTCATCAATTAACCAATGATATTTATCTGAAAGTATATATCAGTTTTGAAACCGATGAAAATATTCCAAAAGATAAATTTGAATGGATAGAAGAATGGCATACACAAACAGACAGAAATTACCTGGTAGGAGTAATTGCTTTACAGCAACTACTGCAAAATAACTGGTGGAAAGAGAATAACAATTCACTTATCCTTTCAGCAAACCCGGTAATAGAAGAAATCGAAACCAGAAAATCGAAGAAAAAAAATCTGGAACTGGCTTCTATCTGATCTATTTAAATTTCATCGCTAACACCGGAAAACACAATTTCGTATTGTAAGATTACTTATTCCATATTTGAGTTTTTAACTCACTTAATGGTAAAAATATTTATTTTAAAAACGTTATTTCACTACACTTTTATAATCTGCAAATCAATTTAAAAAACTAAAAAAGAAAAAATAAGTATAGGAATTTTACTATTTTATATAATTTAACCCAGATAATTAAAATTATAATTTTCGATATACTAGTCTTATAAACAGCTTATTTCAAAGCACATACATTACAATTATATTCTTTTTAAAATATTCGATATTTAATTTTAATTATTTTTTTTATACAATCGTAATAATACTATTGCAAGAACGTAATTTCTGTTGTTTATTTACAGTAGAATTTAATAAGAGACATAAAAGAAAATTGAAATTTTACAAGTCTTTTTACTCTTATTAAAAATTCAACCCTAAGAAAAAATAATTAAATCCGTACACATGAAGAAAGCTTTACAAATTAAGCTTGTAATAACATTACTTGCTATTTCAATCTTCAACATTAATGCAAAGGCTGCGATAGAGCCTGTACCAACCGGTTCATTTATAGTGAATATGGGTGTTGTACCACAAACCTATAACAACGGTATAAAGCCTTGGGGTATGATTCATGACCTCATAAAAAACTATAAAGTACAGGTTAAGTGGGTTGTTGGTCAAACCAAATTAAAAGATGGTACCGACTTTTCCTACAATGGTGTGGATTACAAAGGGGGTACGTTTATCATTCCTGCAAAGTACCGTAGTGCGGCCGTTAATGCCCGGATCACTTACTGGCAATCGCAAGGTGTTGTGGGTGTTACAACTACTTTCGAATTTACAGTTGACGTTACTTATAATCTTAAATATACACCACGTTGGACTTTTGATTTCCAGAATGGCAATATTGCATTAAAATTTCTACAGGAAGCAGGAATTCCCTCTGACGAATACCCGAAAAAGTATCCGATAGACTTAAATACCTGTGACGATTTATTTGTGATGCCACATGCAGACCCTACCTGGGCTACTCATAGTAACCTTTTAGACTGGAATTTGAATAGCAAAGGCTGGATATGGGGTGGCTGCCATGCAACCAGTGTATTAGAGAACTTAACAAATCCTTCTAACCCTTCTGAACAAATGAATTTCCTTTCTTCAAATGGGTTGGTTATGTATAATAATCATAGTGATGGAACACCTCCATATTCATATCGCTATCCTACAGATGGTGAAATGCAATTCATGGGTATTGCTGATGATGCTATGCAAAACGGATCAGAGCAAATATTTTTACCTAAGTTAGGTGGAAGCTGGAGACCTACTACTAAAGTAGCAGTTTATGATCCTACACAACTGAATGTACCAACTCTATCTCCAGGTGAAGCAGGAGCAATTGTTTATGGCCGTGCCTATGGAGATAATAACAGAGGTAAAGTAATGTATACTGGCGGACATGACATTAATAAAGGAAGTGCAGATGCTGTATCAGCCATGCGGGCCTTTTTTAATTTTTCATACTTATCAGTATATGATAAAGCGATTAACCCTATCATTACCGGGCCAATCAATCTTGTAGCTTTAACTCCTTATTTATACAGTGCATCATTACCTTCTGGTACACCTCCGGGTGATTATACTTATCATTGGGTTTCCACTTGCGGAGGTACATTTAGTAATCCTTTTGGTACTGAAACATATTTTACAGCACCATTAACTTCATCATGTACAAATTGCACTATTTATTGTATTGCTACTGATGGATGCGGAAGAGAATATTACCAAACGATTGATATTGTTATTTGTCCGGGAGTACCTCCTGTAGCTTTAGATCGTACAATGAATATGATTTTGAATCCTGATGGTACACCGGCTCAAAAAATAGGTGATCCAGTTCCTTTAGCAGGTACAGATGAAGATGGAATTGTTGTTAGCTATGTGTTGAAATCACTTCCATCAAACGGAGTATTGTCTTATGATCAAGATAATAATCCAGCTACACCAGATGTATTGATAACAACTTTACCATCAGGTGAATTGATTCTTACACCTGCCCAAATGAAATCTTTAAAATTCGATCCGGCAGATGGCTTTGATAGCAATACCAGCTTTTTATACACTGTAATTGACAATGCCAATTTAAGAGATCTTACACCAGCAACATATATTATTCCTGTTAATCCTCCACCAGTTGCTGTAACAAAGATCTGTACACCTGTTCCTAGTAATGCAGGAATGACCAATGCTTGTAATTTAGAAGCTACGGACAATGGAACAATTATTAGTTATACCATTATGGGATTGCCACCTGCAAGTCAATGTACTGTATATCTTAATAAGGTACCGGTTTACAATGGCCAGGTATTAACACCTTTACAAGCGACACAATTAACTTATAAGCCATCCGGACTTTACGTTGGGTACGCTGAAATATTATATACAGCGACAGATAATAATGGGGCCATTGACTTAACCTATGCAACACTTACATTGCAATTTGTAAACCAGCCACCAGATACAAAAAATATTTCCAGTGCTACAATAGCAAACCCAGTAGGTCTGATACAATTTTCTATTCCAGCCTTATCAGCAATTGATAATGATGGCGCTGTAGTATCTTATATCGTTACTGCAATTCCTGCAAC
>JAHEMN010000189.1 GCA_024643645.1 Chitinophagaceae bacterium
GCCCTTTCTTTTCCAGCTCATCAAAATGTTTCCAGTTTGCCCAATTAGGTACGAGTTGTGAATTACTGATCAATACTCTTGGGGCATCTTTATGCGTTTTTAATATTCCAACTGGTTTACCGGATTGAATCAATAATGTTTCATCATTCTCTACTACTTTTAAAGCAGTGATTATATTATCCAGTGCTTCAAAATTACGGGCTGCTTTTCCTCTTCCACCGTATACAATTAAATCTTCCGGTCTTTCTGCCACTTCCGGATCCAGATTATTCAGCAACATTCTTAAAGCCGCTTCTTGTATCCAGCTTTTACAGGAAATTTTTGTACCAGTAGGTGTTTTGTACTTAATAGCTTCGTATCGTTTAGTTTCAATATTCATAATTAATAATTTAAACCACCAATTACCCGAATTAATTGCACAGATATTACTGTGCAATCTGTGATAATGAATCTGTGTTTTCTGTAGTTGACTACAAAAGTCGTTAATCTAAAAGAAATAAATATCTTCATTCAAATCTATTTTTAAAATGAGTATACATATAAGTGCAAAAAAAGGAGAAATTGCCCCAATTGTATTATTACCAGGGGATCCTTTAAGAGCAAAATATATTGCAGACAATTTTTTGCAAGATGTAAAACTGGTAAGTAGTGTACGTAATGCTTTTTATTTTACAGGAACTTATAAAAATAAACCGGTAACAGTAGGTGCCAGTGGTATGGGCTGTCCATCAATTGGTATCTATTCTTTTGAATTATATAATGAATATGATGTAGAATGTATCATTCGTGTCGGTACTTGTGGTGCCTATACAACAGATTTGAAATTATTTGATATCATTAATGTAGAAAGAGCATTTAGTGAGTCTACCTTTGCATTACATGCATTTGGCTTTCCGGGAGATCATATTTATCATGAAGGAAATGCATATGAAGCAATCAATGAAAAAGCAGCAGAATTAAGGCTTAAAATAATAAAAGGGCCTATCCATTCCAGCGATATTTTTTACAGAGCCAAAAAAGGCATACCAGCAATTGCCGAAAAGAATAATTGTCCTGCTGTAGAAATGGAAGCTTTTGCACTGTTTTCCAATGCCCGTTATTTAAAAAAATCAGCTGCTACATTATTGACTGTATCTGATATAATACCAACACATGAGCAGATGTCATCTGAAGAAAGGGAAAAGGCATTAAAAGCTATGATGGAACTGGCTTTAGAGTCTGTTTTAAATATTTAAACAATTTCTTCTGTAATTTAAAAAAAATTGGAATTTTAACTTAATAAAATTTGTATTTCCTGTTTTAAAAAATATTCGGTAGATTTAAGTAACTATTTGCCCCTCTGAATACAACTATTCTTACCTGTTTGCATGAATAAATAAATTTGTAAACTTCTTAAATTACAAGTTCATGAAAAAATTTTGGGTAATTATTCTTATTTCATTATTTAGCTGCAAAGGTGGTGATACCGAATCTACCAAAATGCCCGGCTCCTATAATATGGTTTATCAAAAAATAAAAGGGGATATAACTGACACTACTTTTTTTACACTTGAACAGTTAAAGATCTTTACAAATAATTATATGATGTACGCCAATGTAATTCTGCCAGACTCAACCAGTGCATTCGGCATAGGTACTTATACTTTCAATAATGATACTTTGATTGAAAATGTATTCTATTCTTCATCTGACACTTCATCAAGTGATGAGCCCCGGTCTTATACTCTTGCCATTGAAAAAACTGAAAGAGGATTCAGACAAATAATAGGCAATTTCATGAATGGAGATGAAAAAGTAACGCTTACAGAAGAGTATACTAAAAATGAAACTGCACCAACAACTCCTTTGGATGGTACTTGGAAACTAATTAAAAAATATACTATAACCGGTGAGGATACAGCCTCACTGGACGATATACAGTATAAGGTATATTTTCAGGGATACTGCATCTGGGGAAATACATACAGAGATGCATCAAATCAAAAACATACAGGTATAGGATTCGGTAAATTTGTAATGGAAGGAGATAATAAAGTGAAGGAATCAATGAAAGCATCTACCTTTTCTGGTGTAAGGGAACATGAATTTGAGCTGGACATTGAAATGGATGGAAGAGATAAGTATAAACAAACGATCACAAATGATGATGGATCGAAGGGAGTTGAGATATATGAAAGGATGATCCAGAATTAATACTGAATAATATTATTAAAAAAACCGATCTGATTTACAGATCGGTTTTTTATTTAAAGCGATAGATAAATTCACTTTAAAACTATATATCAATTATCTAAAACGATATTATTTTCAAGTGCAAATGAATTCACTTTTTCTACAAATGAGAAATCCTTGATAAGTTCCGTTACTTTATTAATATCTTCTGCAAAGATCCTGTCTTCTTCTGCAAAACTGACAAACTCACGAACATAGTCATGAGCAAATTCTAATAAGGCTGAACTTTTTAAAGGACGGCGAAATTCAATAGCCTGACAGGCAGAAAGTAATTCAATTGCAAGAATATATTCAAGATTATCCAATACCCTGTTAAGCTTTCTGCCACTGATGCTACCCATACTTACATGATCTTCCTGACCGAGTGATGTAGGTATACTATCTGCACTTGAAGGGAAACACAGGGTTTTATTTTCTGAAACCAAAGCAGCTGTTGTGTATTGCGGAATCATAAAGCCACTATTGAGCCCAACATCTTTCATTAATAACATGGGTAATCCCCATTTTCCTTCCAATAATAAATAACAACGCCGGTCACTGATATTGCCTATTTCTGCTGCTGCGAAACAGCAGTAATCCAATGGTAACGCTAACGGTTGACCATGAAAGTTTCCTCCGCTTATAGTATCATCAGCACCCAAAATGATAGGATTATCAGTAACAGAATTTAATTCGATCTCTGTTAATTCTTTTAAATGAAGCCATGCATTACGGCTGGCACCGTGCACTTGTGGCATACAGCGAAGAGAATATGGATCCTGCACCCTACCGCAATCAATATGACTTTGCATTATTTCAGAATCTTTTAATAATGTCCTTAATCTTTGGGCAACTAATTTATTGCCATTAAAAGGTCTTAGATCATGCAAACGTTCATCAAAAGGGGCTTTTGTTCCAGATAGTGCTTCGAGACTCATTGCTCCAATTATATCAGCAGCATCCAAACAATTTTGCATTCTTTGTACTGCTTTAACTGCAAAGGATAAAATGAATTGGGTACCATTAATTAAAGCAAGCCCTTCTTTTGGGCCAAGTTGAATTGGTGTAATGTTCAGTTCATTAAGAACTGAGCTTGTTTGTGTTCTAACTCCTTTATAATAACATTCTCCCAATCCAATCAATGGTAAAAACAAATGAGCTAATGGTGCAAGATCACCCGATGCCCCTACGCTACCTTTTTCCGGAACAACTGGTATAATGTCATTTTCAATATGCCATATAATTCTTTCAAGCGTTGATAACTGAACGCCACTAAAACCTTTTGCCAGTGATTGCACTTTTGTAATGAGCATTAATTTAGCAACTTCAATTGGGATTGGATCGCCAACACCAACACTATGGCTTTGTAAAATTTTATATTGCAAGGTTGCTGCATCAGCTTTTGAAATAGCTGTATTAGCCAGAATACCAAAACCTGTATTTACTCCATATACAGTCCTTCCTTCATCTACAATTTGCTGTACAGCCTGTTGACTGGCTGATATACGGTCTTTCGTATCCTCATTCAGAACACCTTTTACTTCTCTTTTTCCTATCTTAATAGCTAATGATACTGTTAACTTTTCTGAACCGTAATTGAAAATTGATGGCATAACAAAGTTTTCTATGCTGCAATTTAAAAGTTTTGAACCTTAAATAAGATTTTCAATTAGCCTGATATAAGTGCAACCATTCGGAAATGACATTTATCTTTACTACACCGTCAGTATGAAATCTATATGCATAAGCCAAAAAAGACCTATATGAATTATTTACTTTCTGCTTTTTTTCTATTCTTAAATTTTACTGCTTTTTGTCAGAATACTAAAACAATTGCTATCAGCTCTACTGGTTGCACAGTAGAAGCATATTGTTTACCGGGCAGATTTGATGTGTATGATCTGGAAGATGGATCAACTGTATATGCTGACGATTGTGAAAAAGAAGGAATTGTGTATGGTATTTACTGCGTAAAATTAAAAAAACCTATTGCAGACCTGGATGCTGCTGAAGACACAGTAATTACTTATCTTGATTTTTTAAAACTGGATTATGGAATTGAAAAAGCTAAGGGATATGATAAAGGTCATTTTTTAAATAAGAACGAAAAAACAAGAGGTGTTTTTGATACCTGGAAAGATATTGATAAAA
Source organism: Chitinophagaceae bacterium (assembly GCA_024643645.1). Classification (GTDB taxonomy): domain Bacteria; phylum Bacteroidota; class Bacteroidia; order Chitinophagales; family Chitinophagaceae; genus JJ008. The sequence goes on from JAHEMN010000189.1 coordinate 4,363, forward strand.
ATTATTGGAAAGTAAGAGCCTGGACAAACGGAAATTTTATTTGTATTATGCATATGCATAGTGAAGAAGAACTACCTGATAAGAAAGTTGATGTTTTTCTGAATGGATTTCGTTTTCCTGGAATGAAATAAAAAACTGAACCTTATTCATAAATACATGAAAATATATCACCTTTTAATATTGGTTTTGCTCATCTCCCTTTCGGGAAATGCTCAAAGTCTTAAAAAATATCCAATCGGTAAATCCGGTTGTTCCTATTTTAATTTCTGTGAAGCTACCTTCAAGCTTGATTACAGTGCAGACTCCTCCAGAGTGTATACCGGAGAATGTGAAGTTGGAGATATAACCTATGGCACTATTTGTGTGGTTCTTTTAAACCCGGTAATTGATCTTACTGCTGCAGAAGATCTGATGATCGCTTATGTTGATTATTTGAAAGAATCCTTCTCAATTAAAAATGCAACGGGCTACAATAAAGGACATCGGTTAAAAAATAATGAGCATACCCGTGGAATTCTTGATAACTGGATTGACCAGGAGAATGATAAATGGAAAATAAAAGCCTGGACGGATGGCAAGTATATTGGGTTTATGTATGCCTATAGCAGTAA
>JAHEMN010000052.1:0-6252 GCA_024643645.1 Chitinophagaceae bacterium
TGGCAGATGCTTGTTATCAAAACGGAGATTTTGAAAAAGGAAAAAAATATAGTGATATGTTTTTTGCAAAGAAGAATCCTGATGATATAATTCTTCCTGATTATGAAGTGAAAGCTTTACTTCTTGCAAAACTTAATAGCGGAGAAGATGCTATATACAATACATATATTGAAGCAGTAGATGTTGATACTACAGAGGATGCGAAAGTTGGATTCCTGAAAAAAGCAGCAGCTTATTTCAAAGAGCAGAAGATCAGAGACAAAGAAGCTAAAATTATTAAAACAATACTTGAGTTAAAAAAGGAACCGATCATCAATGATTATTTTGACCTTGCACTAGCTTATTATTTTGATCAAAATTACACCGGAGCAAGAAATGTTGCAATGACAATGATTAAAAAATTCCCTGACCAGGTGTATGGATACGAGTGGGATTATAATGCTTCACTTGCTATGGATACAGTGAGAAAAGATAGTATTGCTGTACCTGCAGCAGTTCAATTGTATGAATTCAGCAAGATGGATACCGGAAAATACAAAAAGCAATATCTGAATTCAGTAAGGTACCTGGCCGCTTATTATATTAATGATGCAAAAGACAAGGATAAGTCTTTAGAGTTTTTCAGAAAATGGCAGGAGGCAGATGCAGCCAATGCTGCGAAAATTCAGGAATATATTGACCAGATCGAAAAAATGCCTTCAACCAAACCGGCTGCTCAAAAAGCAACTGCAGCAAATCCGGCAACTAAATGATGAGAATTCATTTTGTGATGTTGAAGACAGAATTATTATAAACTTGGTTTTCTTCTTTTATTACAAAAGTCCCTTACTTATTTAGTGAGGGACTTTTCTTTTAAGTTAGTTGCGAAACTATTTTGAAGTATGGTGCTTTGTATAGTTTGTCAGTTTTCTTTCTTTTATATTCTTCTGTAAGGTATTTTCATGTTGTAACCGTATTTTTGCCGATAGAGTAAAACCTATGATATATTTACTGCAAACTAATTTGAATAATATGGATGCCAGTTCTTACCTGCCAATTGGAGTACAGGTATTAATTGCAGTAGGTTTAGTTGCATTTCTGATGTTTGCAACTCATGCACTTGGTCCAAAAAGAAAAACTGCTGATAAATTACAGAATTTTTCAAGTGGTATAGAATCTCATGGAGATGCCCGCCAACCTATGGCAATCAAATATTTCCTGACTGCTATTTTGTTTGTACTGTTTGATGTGGAGATCATTTTCTTTTATCCTTATGCAGTAAATTTCAAAGGTTTGGGCTGGGATGGTTTTTTTGCTGTTTTGATGTTTGTAAGTTTCTTTCTTTGTGGCTTTATATATATAATCAAGAAAGGAGCCTTAAAATGGGAAGAATAGTATAATTGAGTATTGGCTATTTAATGTTGGTGTTGCAGAACAGTTGAACGGAAAAAGTGTTATAAAAAGTAGATGCTCAATCCAAAAATAAAAGTATTATGGCTCGTCCTGTATCATATAATTTAATAAAGAAACCTCTGGAGACTGATATCAGCATGGCTGATATGCCGGAAGGTAGTATGGGAGAAGGTTTCTTTGCTACTAAACTCAATAGTGTAATTGGGTTGGCCAGAAAGAATTCAATCTGGCCTTTGCCATTTGCTACTTCATGTTGTGGCATTGAGTTTATGGCTACGATGGGTTCACATTATGATTTGGCAAGGTTTGGCTCAGAAAGAGTTGGTTTTTCTCCACGTCAGTGTGATTTGTTGATGGTGATGGGGACTATTGCAAAAAAAATGGGACCCGTTGTAAAACAGGTTTATTTGCAAATGGCAGAGCCCCGATGGGTAATTGCTGTAGGAGCTTGTGCAAGTAGCGGTGGAATTTTTGATACATACAGCGTTTTACAAGGAATTGACCAGGTTGTACCGGTAGATGTATATGTACCGGGTTGTCCTCCAAGACCAGAAGCCATTATTGACGGGGTCATGAGAATACAGGACTTAGTGGGTAAAGAGAGTTTAAGAAGAAGAAACGGAGATCAGTATAAAGCATTGTTAGATAGTTACGGAATACAATAAAAGCGAAGGGCTTTATGTTAACAAACGAACAAATTAAAAAGAGACTGACTGAGAAATTTCCTGAAGAGGTAACAGGTTTTGAAGAACCATATGGTATGCTCACTTTCGAAGCACCTAAAGAATTGAATCTTAAGGTGCTTAATTTTTTATATGATGATGAAGAATTGAAATTCAGATTTCTTACTACACTTTGTGCTGTTCATTATCCGGAGAAGAAAGGCAGAGAACTTGCTATTGTGTATCATGTTCATAACCTGGAAGATAATATTCGTTTACGCTTCAAGGTTTATACAGCTATCAGTGAGCCTGATATATACACAGCTACAGGATTGTTTTCAGCCGCTAATTGGCTGGAAAGAGAAACATATGATTTTTATGGAGTGAATTTTATTGGTCATCCCAATCTGAAAAGGATATTGAATGTAGAAGAGATGGATTATCATCCTATGCGGAAAGAATATCCGTTGGAAGATCAAACAAGAATTGATAAAGATGATGAAATGTTTGGAAGGGGAGGTGAGTCTGGATTTGGTACAGCAAAGACCGAAGAAGGTAGTGGTACAATTCCGGAATCGGAACAACAACATGAAGAAGGGAAACCGATTGTTTAATAAACAAAAAATTAAAATTCCCCAATAGGGGATAGGGCATGTCAGAACATCATATCAAATTACCAGAAGGTAGTATTGAAAAAACTACAACCACACTAAACCTGGGTCCAACACATCCTGCTACCCATGGTGTAATGCAGAATATACTGGAACTGGATGGTGAAAGAATTGTTTCAACAGAACAAACAATTGGGTATATACACCGGGCCTTTGAAAAAATTGCAGAAAGAAGGCCGCTTTATCAGATTACAACATTGACAGACAGGATGAATTATTGCTCATCTCCTATCAATAATATGGGATGGCATCTTACCTGTGAAAAACTGTTGGGTGTAAAGACTCCTAAAAGGGTTGACTATCTCCGTGTAATTATAATGGAGCTGGCCAGGATCTCTGATCACCTTATCTGTAATTCTATTGTAGGTGTGGATGCCGGTGCCTACACAGGATTTTTATATGTGATGCAATACCGTGAGCTTATTTATGAAATATATGAAGAGGTTTGCGGTGCAAGGTTAACTACCAATATGGGACGCATTGGTGGTTTTGAAAGAAATTTCAACGATATCGCTTTCCAAAAAATTGAAAAATTCCTGAAAGAATATCCGGTAGTGTTGAAAGAGTTTGAAAATCTGTTTCAGCGAAACAGGATCTTTATGGACAGAACAAAAGGTACAGGTGCAATTAGTGCTGAAAGAGCTTTGAATTATGGATTTACGGGTCCTAATCTTCGTGCAGCAGGAATAGATTATGATATCCGTGTACATGCACCATATAGCAGCTACGAAGATTTTCAATTTAATATACCTGTAGGCACAACCGGCGATAATTATGATCGTTGGCTGGTAAGAGAACAGGAAATGTGGCAGAGTTTAAGTATTATAGAACAGGCCTATCAAAAGGTACAGGAGTTTAAAGGCACTGAGGCAGATGTTTTTCATGCAGATGTTCCCGAATACTATTTACCGGAGAAGCCGGAAGTATATACAAAAATGGAAGCATTGATCTACCATTTTAAAATAGTGATGGGAGAAGTGGATATGCCGGTCGGTGAAGTTTATAATTCAGTTGAAGGAGGAAACGGGGAGCTTGGTTTTTATCTGATCAGTGATGGAGGCAGAACACCGTATCGTTTGCATTTTCGCAGGCCTTGTTTTATTTATTACCAGGCATTTGAAGAATTGATAAAAGGAAGTATGCTGAGTGATGCGATCATGACCATGAGTAGTTTGAATTTGATAGCTGGCGAAATGGATTCTTAATATAATTTGAGAAAATTAACAATGAAATTTTCTGACGATAAATTACAAGAAGTACAACGGATAATTAATTTTTATCCGGAAGGAAAGCAAAAGAGTGCTGTTATCCCAGTACTTCATCTGGCACAACAGGAATTTGGTGGATGGCTAAGTTCAGAGACCATGGACTATGTAGCATCATTGCTGCAACTGGAGCCGATAGAAGTATATGAAGTGGCAACTTTTTATAGTATGTATAATCTGAAGCCGATTGGAAAATACATGTTTGAAGTATGCCAGACGGGTCCATGTATGCTGAATGGCAGTGATGATATTGTAAAATACATATTTGATAAATTGGGAATTAAGCCGGGTGAAACAACAGAAGATGGAATGTTTACATTAAAAACAGTGGAGTGTTTAGGAGCCTGTGGGTATGCGCCAATGATGCAGATGGGAAAAAACTACCGGGAGCATTTAACGAAAGAAAAAGTGGATACAATTATTGCTGAATGCAGAAATAATGTAGCATTAAAAAATTAAATATTGAACAAGTTATTATTTATAGTTCTTTTATTTCAGGCTGTTTTTGTAGTTGCACAACCTGTCCCGCAAGGGCGGGAAGCGGATGAGGCAAAGTTGACGACAACGTTGAAAGAGTTTCACCAGGCAATGGTAAAAAAGAATACTGTTTCTATTAATCAGCAAACTGATAAGGCTTTAAGTTATGGACATAGTAATGGCTGGGTAGAAACTAAAAATGAAATGATCAAAAACCTGGAAACGGGTTATACAGGTTATAAAAGTATTAAAGAAGATAGTCTGCAGATAAGTATCAATGGCAATATGGCAAATGCCAGGTTTGTTGGTGATTATGAGGTTTCATTGAATGGTGGAAATGCAGTTGTCTATCATTTAAAAGTATTAGAAGTGTGGGTAAAGAAAGGAAACAGGTGGGTGTTATTTGCAAGGCAAGCAGTTAAACAAAATTAAAATACCCCTTCAAGGGTTAGGGTACATGGGAAGAAAATTATTATTAGAAAAAACACACATTGAAAACATCAGACTTTATGATGTGTATCGCCGTGAGGGTGGTTATCGTAGTGTGGAGAAGGCATTAAAAACGATGAGTCCGGATGCTGTAACTGATGAGGTGAAGAAAAGCGGACTTCGTGGCCGTGGTGGTGCAGGATTTCCTACCGGAATGAAATGGGGTTTTTTGGCCAAGCCGGAAGGTGTTCCCCGTTACCTGGTGGTAAATGCAGATGAATCAGAGCCCGGTACTTTTAAAGACAGGTATTTGATGGAATTCATTCCGCATCTGTTGATCGAAGGAATGATAACTTCTTCATATGCGTTGGGTGCTAATCGTTCTTATATCTATATCCGTGGAGAGTATGCATGGATAGTTGATATTTTAGAACAGGCCATTCAGGAAGCGAAGAATAATGGATTTCTTGGAAAAAATATATTAGGTAGTGGTTTTGATTGTGAGATATATGTGCAACGTGGTGCTGGTGCTTATATCTGTGGCGAAGAAACAGCATTGCTGGAATCATTGGAAGGAAAAAGAGGAAACCCGAGGATTAAACCTCCTTTCCCTGCTGTAAAAGGTTTATGGGGTTGTCCGACTGTAGTAAATAATGTAGAAACGATTGCAGCAGTAGTGCCAATTATTAATGAAGGTGGAGATGAATATGCAAAGATCGGTATAGGTAAATCTACCGGTACTAAATTAATTTCTGCCTGTGGCAATATTAAAAACCAGGGCGTTTTTGAAATTGATATGACTATCTCTGTAGAAGAATTTATTTATAGTGATGAATATTGCGGTGGTATAGCAAATGGAAGAAAATTAAAAGCATGCATCCCCGGGGGATCATCAGTCCCAATTTTGCCGGCAAATCTTTTATTGACAACAGCCAAAGGAGAGAAGAGAATAATGAACTATGAAAGTTTAGCAGATGGTGGATTTGTAACAGGATCAATGATGGGTTCGGGAGGGTTTATTGTTTTAGATGATACACAATGTGTGGTAAAACATACTTATACACTAGCAAGATTCTATCGTCACGAAAGTTGTGGTCAATGTTCACCTTGCAGAGAAGGAACCGGATGGATGGAGAAAATATTATTGAACATTGAAAACGGCAAAGGAAAAATGAGTGATATCGATCTGCTTTGGGATATTCAAGGTAAGATCGAGGGTAATACAATTTGTCCATTGGGAGATGCAGCTGCATGGCCGGTAGCTGCAGCGATCAGACATTTCAGAGATGAATTTGAATGGCATGTGATGAATCCGGATGATTGTTTGAGAAGAAATTATGGATTAGCTGGTTATGC
>JAHEMN010000052.1:6352-9747 GCA_024643645.1 Chitinophagaceae bacterium
AATATGTCAGAAGAAGTAAAAAAAGAAGCACCTGCAAATTTCAAAGTCACGATCGACAATATTACTGTTGAAGTGGCGCCGGGTACTACAATCTTACATGCTGCAAGGCAGATCGGTGGTGATGTAACACCGCCTGCAATGTGCTATTACAGCAAATTGGAAGGCAGTGGTGGTAAGTGCAGAACCTGCCTTGTGGAGGTTGCACAAGGTTCTGAAAAAGATCCAAGACCGATGCCAAAATTGGTGGCAAGTTGCAGAACTACGGTTATGGATGGCATGGTAGTAAAAAATATTACAAGTGAAAAAGTGCAGGAAGCAAGAGCAGGTGTTGTTGAATTTCTATTATTGAATCATCCGTTGGATTGTCCGATATGCGATCAGGCCGGCGAATGTCATTTACAGGATCTGGGTTACGAACATGGTAAAGAAGGGACCCGTTACCAATTTAAAAGAAGAACATTTGATAAAGAAGATATCGGGCCTTACATACAGTTACACATGACTAGGTGTATACTTTGTTATCGTTGTACTTATGTAGCAGATCAGCTAACTGATAAAAGAGTGCATGGTATTTTAGACAGGGGAGACCATGCTGAGATCTCAACTTATATTTCTAAAGCAATTGATAATGACTTTAGTGGAAATATGATCGATGTTTGTCCTGTTGGTGCTTTAACAGATAAAACATTCCGGTTCAAGAACAGGGTTTGGTTTACAAAACCGGTAGATGCACATCGGGATTGTGATAAATGTTGCGGAAAAGTAACACTCTGGAACAGAGGGGATGAAGTACTACGGGTTACTGCCCGTAAAGATGAGTGGGGTGAGGTGCAGAGTTATGAGGGTAAACCGGGTTGGATTTGTAATACCTGTCGCTTTGATAAAAAGAAAATTGATGATTGGGTGATAGAAGGAGTAAGTAACATTAACCGTCACTCGGTTATCGCACAGAATAAATATAAGGGGTTGGTAAAGCCGAAAGAAACTATTGCAGATGTAATGGGTGGCAGGGCGCCTAAATTACTGATGGATATTCATTCCGTTAGTGGTGTGAATGATCCTTCAATTGATCTAAGTTTAATTGAAGGTCCGGCTACGAGTAAAACATTTGAAAAGAAAGAAGAATAATAATAAAAAAGATGTATTTATTATCAATTGATTTATGGTTGATTCTTGAGAAAGCAATACTGGTTGCCGGTATTGTTGGTCTTTCTTTTTTTATAGCTATGTATACCACATATGCAGAAAGAAAAGTGGCTGCCTGGTTACAGGATCGTCGTGGGCCAAACAGGGCAGGCCCATTTGGTATTTTTCAGCCATTGGCAGATGGAGGTAAATTATTTTTCAAAGAAGAGATCATTCCATTGTCATCTAATAAGTTTTTATTCATTCTGGGTCCGGCACTTGCTATGATTACAGCGTTGGTTGCCAGTACGGTTATTCCATGGGCATCACCATTCATTACTGAAGGTGGAAATGTAATTCCAATGCAGGTGGCAGATGTAGATATGGGAATACTATTGGTATTCGGTATTGTTAGTGTTGGGGTATATGGAATTATGGTAGGTGGATGGGCGTCAAATAATAAGTTTTCATTATTAGCGGCTATCCGTGGTGCATCTCAAATGGTCTCATATGAATTGCCAATGGGAATGGCATTAATTGCTGTTCTGTTTATGACTGGTTCTTTAAAGATGAGTGAAATAGTATCAAGCCAGATTCAAAATGGATGGCATGTAATGTATCAGCCGCTTGGATTCATCATATTTTTCATTTGTGCTTTGGCAGAATGTAACAGAACACCTTTTGATCTGCCGGAAGCAGAGAATGAATTGAATTTTGGATATCACCAGGAGTATTCTTCTATGAAGCTTGGTTTTTATTTATTTGCTGAGTATATAAACATGTTCATCAGTAGTGCAATTATGGCTACCGTTTATTTTGGTGGATATGATATACCATTTGTAAATGAAGCTTCCTGGGGATTAAGTCCTTTTTGGATGACGTTTATAAGTTTTAGTGTGCTGATGATAAAGATATGTTTCTTCTTATTCGTATTCTTATGGATACGTTGGACGATACCAAGGTTCAGGTATGACCAGTTGATGAACCTGGGTTGGAAGAAATTGATACCATTGGCGTTGATAAATATGGTAATAACGGCAGCAGTAATGTTGTGGTTGAACAAGTAAGTCCCGAAGGGTGATGTATTTTGATGAATAGAATGGGTACAGTACAAGAGTGCGACGCAAGGGACGATGATCGAAGAACTGAAGCTGGAAACCCACCATTGCATTTAAAAAATAAATGCTTCGGCGGGCAGGCATAAAATATATATTTGCGAAAATTTAAATAATCTCCATTTAGGAGATAAGAGAATGCAATTAACGAATAGAGCAAAACAGGTAGATCGAAAGCCGATGACTTTTCTGGAGAGTATTTATCTCTGGAATATTGTAAAAGGCATGGGTATTACGATCAGTCACTTGTTTAAAAAGAAAGCAACTATTAATTATCCTGAACAAAAAAGAACTTTTTCGAAAGTGTTCAGAGGCTTGCATGTATTGAACCGGGATGCGGAGGGAAGAGAAAATTGTACAGCATGTGGTTTGTGTGCAGTGGCTTGCCCGGCAGAAGCGATCACAATGGAAGCAGCAGAAAGATTACCGGGTGAAGAGCATTTGTACCGTGAAGAAAAATATGCAGCAAAGTATGAGATAAATATGTTGCGTTGTATTTTCTGTGGATTATGTGAAGAGGCTTGTCCGAAAGATGCAATTTATTTGTCAGAAACTTTTGCACCAGCCAATTATGGAAGAAAAGGATTTATATATAAGAAAAATGATTTATTGATTCCTCATCCCATAAAAGAAAAAGAAGCCTATGAAAAGGCTTTGGGAGGTAGAGTAGTAATAAATAAATAACCAAGCAACGACTAACTGTAATAGAGAAATGGGTATCACTCAAATATTATTCTGGTTTCTTTCCATCGTGGCAATTTTCAGTGCCCTGATGGTTATCTCAAGTAAAAATCCGGTACATAGTGTATTGTGGCTCATACTTACTTTCTTTTCTATTTCCGGTCATTATATTTTATTGAATGCACAGTTTCTGGCAATTGTAAATATCATTGTTTATGCAGGAGCTATCATGGTCTTGTTCCTGTTTGTGATAATGTTAATGAATTTAAATAAAGAAACAGAACAACAAAAGAACAGGTGGTTGAGAATGGCGGGTGCTATTGCAGGTGGTACATTATTGCTGGTGTTGGTGGCTGCATTAAAGGATACTGATATTAAGCAGCAACAAGCATTGGTAAATACCGGGAATATCGGATTAATAAAAAATTTAGGAAAGGAATTATTCTCTACTTATGTAGTTCCTTTTGAAATAAG
>JAHEMN010000052.1:9847-18721 GCA_024643645.1 Chitinophagaceae bacterium
CTGCATTAAAGGATACTGATATTAAGCAGCAACAAGCATTGGTAAATACCGGGAATATCGGATTAATAAAAAATTTAGGAAAGGAATTATTCTCTACTTATGTAGTTCCTTTTGAAATAAGTAGTGTTTTGTTTTTAAGTGCGATGGTTGGTGCAGTGGTGATTGGGAAGAAAGAATGATATACCCCTATCCCCTGAAAGGGAACAAAGGTGTAATTATTCTGTGTACAGTTAAAGGTTCTTTATAAAAATGAGTTGATTATTATTTAACCAACTTTAAAGCAATTAATGCTTTAGAGTTAAAAAAGCTCCTTGAGGGGTTTGGGGTATGCCGATAAATTATTACATATTTCTGTCTCTTGCCTTGTTCAGTATAGGTATAGTAGGTGTATTGACTCGCCGCAATGCCATCATCATATTTATGTGTATTGAATTGATGTTGAATGCAGTGAATCTGATGCTGGTTGCATTTTCAAAAATGCATTACAATGCTGCTTTATTAGCTGGTGATACTGCTACTATTGCGGGTACAGATGGACAGTTATTTGTATTTTTTATAATGGTGGTGGCAGCAGCAGAAGTAAGTGTTGGCTTGGCGATAATAGTAATGATGTATAGAAATATACATTCAGTAGATGTGAATTTTTTGAATCGGTTAAAACATTAATACCCGTTTAGATCAAGACTATGCAGAATGTGTTACAAATAGTTTATTTAATTCCTCTTTTACCATTAATTGGTTTTTTGATCAATGGATTAGGAAGAAAGCATTTATCTAAATCGATGATAAGTGTGATAGGATCAGGAACAATTCTTGTTTCATTTGTATTAAGCATCTGGGTGTTTATACAGGTAAAAGGAGGAAACGTACATACTGCTCACTATTTTGATTTCATTTCAGTTGGTGATCTTAAGATCCCGTTTGCTTTCAAGATCGATCAGCTCTCAACTTTATTTCTATTAATAATTACTGGTGTTGGTTTTTTGATACATGTGTATTCTACTTCTTACATGCATGAAGAAAAGCCGGAGCATTTCGGCAGGTATTTTTCATATCTGAATTTGTTTATTTTCTCCATGTTATTGCTGGTAATGGGTGCCAACTTTGTTGTGATGTTCATAGGTTGGGAAGGAGTTGGTTTATGTTCTTACTTATTGATCGGGTACTGGTTTAAAAAACATGAGTATAATAAAGCTGCCAGTAAGGCTTTTATCATGAACCGTATCGGCGACCTGGCTTTTTTGATCGCCATCTTCTGGTTGATCGCAAAGTTGGGAACAGTTTCTTTCGACGAAGTATTCAGTGCTGCTAATCTTGCTAAACTGAAGACGCTTGATATTACTGCTATTACAATATTACTATTTGTAGGTGCTACTGGTAAAAGTGCACAGATACCTTTGTACACCTGGTTGCCTGATGCAATGGCTGGTCCTACACCTGTTTCTGCTTTGATACATGCGGCAACAATGGTTACTGCCGGTATTTACATGATCGCAAGAAGCAATGTATTGTATTCAATGGCGCCAATCACCATGGATATAGTGGCTTATATCGGATTAGCCACTGCATTGTTAGCAGCTACTATTGCATTAAAACAAAACGATATTAAAAAAGTATTGGCTTATTCAACAGTAAGTCAGTTAGGTTTTATGTTCCTGGCATTGGGATGCGGTGCTTATACGGCAGCAGTGTTCCATGTAATGACACATGCCTTTTTTAAAGCATTATTATTCCTTGGTAGCGGTAGTGTGATACATGCAATGGGTGGTGAACAGGATATCCGTAATATGGGAGGTCTTTCAAAGAAATTGAAGATCACTTTTTTAACCTTCCTGATCGGATGTATTGCAATAGCAGGAATACCACCTTTCAGTGGATTCTTTTCAAAAGATGCTATTTTATTAAGTGCATTTATAAAAAATCCGGTGATGTATGGCATTGCATTATTTACTGCATTGCTTACAGCTTTTTATATGTTCCGTTTATTGTTCATTACATTTTCAGGAAAATTCAGGGGCACCGAATCTCAGCAACAACATTTGCATGAGAGTCCGGCAGCTATGACGATTCCTTTGATCATACTGGCCGTGTTATCTGTTATTGGTGGTTTTGTAGGTATTCCGGAAGTGTTTATGCATGGTGGTGATAGATTGACAGAATTTTTATCACCGGTCATTGCTGCTCATGGAGAGCATTCTGTTTCTCATTCAACGGAGTATATGTTAATGGGATTATCTACCGGGCTGGTGATAGCTATGATAATATTTGCCTGGTTCAAATTCAGGAATTATCAAAGAAGTGAAGCGACAGGATTCGGAAAAGTGCTGGAGAATAAATGGTATGTAGATGAATTGTATGATACTGTTATCGTTAATCCGATAAAAAAGACAGGTACATTCATGAGCCAGGTTTTCGATCTGAAAATAATCGATGGAATGGTGAATGGTGTTGGCAGGTTATTGCAATATGGCAGCCGTCAGTTACGGTTATTGCAAAGTGGGCAGGCGGCCAGTTATGTTTTATTGATGGTAATAAGTATGGTATTGGTATTTGTAATTCAATTCTTTTTAAGAAAATAATTCAGCAGTAAGCATAAATCATGATCTCATTATTACTCATATTACTTCCACTATTGACAGGGGTAGCTGCATTTTTTATTAAAAATGAAAAGCAGGTTCGTTCATGGGCTTTGTTTGCTTCTATATTGACACTTGTTGTTTCAATACTTGGATTATTGGTTTATAAAGATGAAAAGTATTTAAGCTACCACTGCGAATGGTTGCCAACTTTGGGTGCCAGTTTTTCATTACAGATGGATGGGGTATCTCAGTTGCTTTGTTTGCTGAATACGATTGCTTATCCTTTGGTATTCATTGCAGGGTGGAAGACCACTTATAAAAATGCGAAAAACTTTTTTGCATGGATGCTGTTGGCACAAGCCGGTATTATGGGAGTTTTTCTTGCCACTGATGCATTGGTATTTTATTTCTTCTGGGAGTTGGCATTGATACCAATGTATTTTCTATGTTCTCAATGGGGCGGAGAAAAACGCATTGCAGTTACATTTAAATTTTTCATCTATACATTTATTGGCTCTTTATTAATGTTGATCGGTATTTTGTATCTGTATGGAAAAACGCCGGATCACTCTTTCAGCATTGCATCATTTTATAAGGTTTCTCTTTCAGGGAGTCAGCAGAGTCTGGTATTTTGGTTGATGTTTGTTGCATTCGCCATTAAGATGCCGGTTTTTCCATTGCATACCTGGCAGCCGGATACCTATGAACAGGCACCTACTACTACTACCATGATATTAAGTGGTGTAATGGTGAAGATGGGAGTATTTGGTTTGATCCGTTGGTTATTCCCGATCGTTACAGGTGCATCATTTATGTGGGGTGATTTTATATCACTTGTTGCTATCATAGGAATGGTCTATGCTTCACTGATAGCTCTTCGCCAGGATGATCTTAAGAGACTGGTAGCCTACTCATCCATTGCGCATATTGGATTATTGTGTGCAGGTATGTTTACACAAAATACAAGTGGCATGCAGGGTGTCATGATTCAGATGTTTAGTCATGGTATCAATATTATAGGATTGTGGATAGTGGTTGATTGGATAGAAAGAAACACAGGTACCCGTAAAATGTCTGAGCTAGGAGGCCTTGCACAAAAAGCACCGGCGTTAACGATCTTCCTGGTGATCATTGCATTGGCCAATATTGCCTTACCATTAACAAATGCATTTGTTGGTGAGTTTTTGATCTTTAATGGCATTCTTGGTTCTTTCACACAATATTATATGTGGTACACGGTACTTGCAGGATTGTGTATCATATTGGGAGCTGCTTATACGCTTCGGATGATACGTATGGTAGCATACGGAGAGTTGAAAGAACGAACTGCAAATACAGTTGATATAAGTTTTAATGAAAAACTTGCATTGGGCATTATCGTTGTGTTGATATTGGTAGCAGGTATTTATCCTCAACCATTTTTAGATCTGACCAGTGGAGTTACAGATTCATTAGTAAATAAATTTGAAATACTCAGGTATCCGGTATCTAAGTAATAAGCTGAAAATAGTATGAACGCATTAATATTATCTGCAATTCTGGGAGTGGTCCTTATGTTCAGTGGAATTCTGTTGAAACAGAAAATCACTATACGCTATATTGCTTTCCTTGGGGTATTATTATTGCTTGTTGTAAATGTGATGGAAATGTGCGGTACTGTTTTATTTAAAGTGAATACTCACGGTATGATCTACTTTGACCGGTTCGCTTTATTATTCAACAGCATTGTTTTTCTTTCGGTTTTTATATATTTCATACTCTCTGCAAAAGACATGGAGAAAGTAGGTGTTAATTATGCCGAATATTTTACTTTGATCTTTTTCATTCTTTGTGGTATAACGTTAACCTCTTCCTTTAAATCTTTATTGATCCTGTTTTTAGGAATAGAAATTATATCAATACCGCTATATATATTAACCGGAAGTGATAAAAAGAATCTGAAAAGTAATGAAGCTTCATTAAAATATTTTTTACTCGGAGCTTTTTCTACAGGATTGATGCTGATGGGTATTGCAATGATTTATGGAGCAAGGGGTACGTTTGATACAACAAGTATAAACATGTTTGTAGAAGAAAAACCTTCTGCATTGATGATAGCAGGAATGTTATTGTTGTTGTTTTCCATGTCATTCAAAGTGTCGGCAGCGCCATTTCATTTCTGGACACCGGATGTTTATGATGGTGCTCCAACTGTCTTTACATCTTTTATGGCCACAATTGTAAAAGCTGCGGTCTTTATTGCTTTTATCAGGTTGTTTGATGAGGCATTTGGTGTATTACAATCACAGTGGCAATTGTTTGTCGCTATTATTATAGTGGCTACATTATTCATTGGAAATATTACAGCCGTTTTTCAGCAAAGTGTAAAACGAATGCTGGCATATTCAAGTATCGCCCAGGCAGGTTTTATGTTAATGGCAGTTTATGCTATGAACACCGATGCGAAAGAAGGCCTTTTATTATATGCTGTTGCTTATAGCTTTGCCACCATTGGCATTTTTGCTGTGTTGATCAAAATGAAAGATTACACATTTGATGGGTTCAATGGATTTGCAAAACATCAACCGGTATTAGCTGCTACTACAGCTTTGTTTTTATTTTCATTGGCAGGAATTCCATTAACAGCAGGCTTCCTTTCAAAATTTTATATGCTAAAGGCTGTGATGATGACAGGCAAAAACCTGTGGCTGGTCATTTTTGCTGTATTAATGGCGGCTGTGAGTGTTTATTATTACTTCAGAGTAATTCAGGCAATGTATTTTAAAGAAGGTGAAGCACAGTCATTAGAAGTTTCACCTGCATTTAAATGGGCACTGGTAGCATTAGCTGTTATGACCATAATTTTAGGTGTCTATCCTGATATTCTTTTCTACTGGCTTTATTTTTAATCAGCATCCTCTCGTAAAAGTATACTTTACTTCTAACTTCTGTATTGCTTAATTTCGGGGTACAGATATGAACTTTCGGGATATTTTTTCATTAGCATTTCGTACGGTCAGAAGCAATAAACTTCGAAGTGGCCTCACCATATTTATCATTGCATTTGGTATAATGGCATTGGTAGGAATAATTACAGCTATCAAAGCAATGAATCAAAAGTTTACAGAGAGTTTTTCAACTATGGGTGCTAATAGTTTTACTATTCGGTTTAAAGAAAGGAATATCCGGTTTGGAGGTAATGGCAGAGAAGTAAAACTAAAAAAGAAGGGGGCAAAAAAAGAAAAGATATCGAGCCTGGGTAAAATAATTACAAAGCGGGAAGCTGAATTATTTGTCAACAGATTTAATTTCCCGGCCACAAAAAGTATTTCTCTTTTTGGCAACAGGAATAATATTGCTTCATATGAATCGGTAAAAACAACACCAAACATTACCATGTATGGTGGCGATGAAAATTATTTATTATTAAATGGCTTTTCGTTACAAACAGGTAGAAATCTGAACAGGATTGATGTACATGCAGGTCGCAATGTTTGTATTTTAGGATACGATGTAGCTAAGAATCTTTTTAGAGGAAGAATAGAAAGAGCTGTTAACTCCGTAGTGAGAATAAATAATATTCCATATCGGGTTTTAGGTGTATTGGAAAGCAGGGGTTCCACATTTGGATTCAGCAGGGATAATGTTATAATAACAACGTACAGTAATTTGAATCGCAATTTTCCATCCCGCTATTCATTTATTATGGCTGTTATGACAAATGATATTTTAAAAGTGAATACTGCAATGGGTGAGGCGGAAGGTGTATTTCGTTCCATCAGAAAATTATCAACTACAGAGGAAAGTAATTTTGTGATTGACAGAAGTGATAGCATCGCTGAAAAAGCGATCAATAGTTTAAGGTTTCTTACAATTTCTGCAACCGTCATTGGTTTAATTACATTGATTGGCGCTGCGATCGGCTTAATGAATATTATGTTGGTATCAGTTTCAGAAAGAACCCGTGAAGTAGGATTGATAAAAGCAATAGGCGGAAAAAGTAAAATGGTAAGTCGTCAGTTTTTAATGGAAGCAATCATTATTAGTTTATTGGGTGCTTTATTAGGGATATTATTAGGTATCATTGTCGGCAATCTTTTTTCATTTGTTTTAAAAACTGGATTTGTTATTCCATGGGATTGGGTTTTGTATGGAATTGTTATTTGTACAATCGTAGGATTATTGGCAGGGTTATATCCGGCGATAAAAGCAGGTAAACTAAACCCTATTGAGGCTTTACGATACGAATAAAGCAGCTAAAATTGATTTATATTCAATTCTTTTCATTTTATTTAGAAATCTTACCAAATTATATGACAATGACTTGGTCAAGTTGAAAAATTCCTTAACTTGACGCTCCCTATTATAAAAATTGACAAAAGGGACTTTTTTCTAAACCTTTTTTCTTAGCATTGTACCTCTGAATAAAGGAGATTAGTAACTAACAATTAAAAAACTTTAAAAAATTAAGAACATGGCAGAGATTAAACCAACTGCATCAGCATCAGTAAAGGCTACTTCAGTTCAACCAAAAAAGAGTAGTAATTTGATTTCCTGGATCGCACCGGTCGTTTGTATTATCGCAGGTTATGCAATTTGGCGTTATATGATGGGTGCAGATACCGGATTTAATGAACCCGATGCAGCCGGGGGCTTTTGGCCACAACACAAAGGACCAAAAGATGCATTCCATAGAATTTATGAAGGTGGTATCATTGTTCCTATTTTGATAGGAATGTTTTTGATGGTGGTAGTATTTTCTATTGAGCGTTATTTAACAATACGTAAAGCATTAGGAAATGGTTCTATATCTGACTTTGTACGTAAAGTGCAATATCATTTAGCAAATCGTAATGTTGATGCTGCTCTGTCTGAGTGTGATAAGCAACGTGGTTCTGTAGGTAATGTGATGAAAGCAGGTCTTCGTCGTTATAAAGAAATGATTGACGAAGGAGGATTGAATACAGATCAAAAAGTTGTATCCATTCAAAAAGAGGTTGAAGAGGCAACTGCATTGGAGTTACCGATGTTGCAGAAGAATCTTGTATTCTTATCTACTATTACTTCGGTTGGTACCCTTATCGCCTTGTTAGGTACGGTAATGGGAATGATCAGATCATTTGCTGCCCTGGGAGAAGAAGGTGGTGCAGGTGCTGCTGGTGAATTGGCTGTTGGTATCTCTGAGGCCTTGTATAACACCGCATTAGGTATTGGTACATCTGCTTTGGCTTTGATCATGTACAACGTATTTACTACAAAGATCGATTCCATTACATATGGTATAGATGAATCTGGTTTTACGCTTACCCAAAGTTTTGCATCGCTGTATAAATAATTACAGTATTTGCAGATTTTTTGTATGGAAAAGCAGAACAATTTCATCTCAATTATAAACTAGTATAAACATGCCGAGTGTTAAAATACCGAAGAAAAGTACGGATACGGATATGACCCCCTTTGTGGACATAGCCTTTCTGATCCTTTCCTTCTTTATCATGGCTACAAAATTTAAGCCGCCTGAACCGGTGGAAATAAAAACTCCTGGTTCTGTATTATCTCAAAAGATGCCGGAGAGTAATGCTGTTTTGATATCTATTGACTCTTCTAATAAGGTATATTTCAGTCTTTTATCTGAAAAAGAACCCGAAAAGTTTGATGCAATAGTTACGGGTATCAATGAAACCCAGAAGCTAGGTCTTTCACCTGCTGAAATAAGTAATTTCAGAAAAACAATTATGGTGGGAGTACCATTTAATGGGTTGAAGCAATTACTCGCCATTGATGCAGCCGATCAGGGTTCTATCAAGCAACCTGGAATTCCGGTAATGGATTCAGCAAATAATCAATTGGTTTGGTGGATCCAGGAATCACAAAAAGCTTTTGCAGGTGAAAAACTTGTTTACCTTATAAAAGGTGATGGAGCATCCAAATATCCGGCTTTTGAAGCAGTTATTTCTGCTTTGAAAAGAAACGAGGAGTTTAAATACAGCCTTGTTACTGAACTCGATGATATTCCGGCTGGTTCAGCTTTGGATATTCAGCAAAAGCGTAGCAATTAATTTATTAATTTAAAAAAGTGTTAATATGGCAAGTATAGATACCGGTGGTGATGGTGGCCACAAGAAAGGCCCGGGGGTAAAAAAAGCCAAAAAGCTTTCTACCCGTGTAGACATGACACCAATGGTGGATCTTGGTTTTTTGCTTATTACGTTTTTCGTATTTACAGCAACGATGTCTACTCCAACCACATTAGACCTTAATATGCCGAAGGATGTGGATGATGAGAAAAAGAAAACCGAAGTAAAGCAATCGGGTG
>JAHEMN010000053.1:0-16652 GCA_024643645.1 Chitinophagaceae bacterium
CATCGGGCATTGAATTAAATTGAACTTTTGGGGCTGCGTTGACAGTTATGTTTTGCAATTTATCGTTCACACAAACACCTCCTGAATATGCTCTGTATCTTATTGTAAAAGTTTTAGTAAGAGGTGTCTGAAAATTCGAATATAAGTGCCTGTAAACTTTTCCGGTAAATGGATTATTATCTGTGTCGAAAACTAAAGGCTGACCGACATTATCCCAGTAAATTTCTATTTTGGTAATATTACCCGGAAAGACAGTTGAAGCTTCAACAATTGCAACAGAATCATTTGCACAAAGCAATGTTGGATTAGTAATTGTAAAATTGGAAACCGGGAAACTTCCATTTACAAATAAATTCTGGGTTACTGTGTCTTTGCATCCCATGTTAGAAGTTACTATCAGATCTACAATATAACTACCAACTGCTGTATAGCTATGTTGAGGATTTTGAAGCGTTGATGTATTATTCATTCCACTTACAGGATCTCCGAAATTCCATTGCCAGGCAGTAATTATATCCGGATTAGATACATTACTTGTATCATTGAATTGTGCATACGTATCACTTAAACAAACAGCAGGTAATATATATCCTGCAAGTGGCTTAGGATTTATAACAACCTGCCTTTCGAAACTTACATTACTACAGCCTTTATCATTTGTAGTTATTAAGTTCACAGTGTAATTACCTGCAGTAGTAAATATATGCGTTGGGTTTTGCTGATTTGATGTATTGGCAGCTCCGCTTACGGGATCACCAAAATTCCATTGCCAGCTAACTAAGGATCCTACATTAGAAACGGAGATATCTGTAAAGTCAACTGTATATTCAGCACATAATGGAGATGAAAAATTAAACCCTGCTGATGGTAATGGATGAACGATAATAGAAACAGTACCGGATTGTGTTTGGCTACAAAGTGTTGAGCTTGCATCTACTACACTGATCAGATTATAATTAAAAGTGCCGGCAGTATTTGTAGGTACTGCTACCGTTGCAATATTACCTGTACTCGTAACAATTTGAATTGGTCCGCCATTTATAGAATAAGAAAAAGTATATGGAGCAACTCCAACCCCACCAGTGAAAGTAACATTAGGAGATACAGCATTCATACATACTTCAGTACTACCTGAAATCATTGCAGTGGGTAACGGATTAACCGTTATAATTACTGTGCCTGTTTGAATCTGATTACAAAGATTCGTACTACCCTCTTGAATGTTTAATAAGTTATAAGTAAATGTGCCAACAGAACTTGTAGGTGCAAAAACAGAAATTGAATTACCAGTAGTTGTACTTACAGTTTGAGTAGCACCACCATCAATGTTATAATAAAAAGTATAAGGAGGTGTTCCGTTTGAACCTGTAAAAACAACCGAAGGAGTTGTGGCATTCTGGCAAACACTAATAGTGCCTGTAATTATTGCCGTGGGAAGTTGTTTAACTATTATAGTAGCAGATCCTGTTTGAGCTTGACTACAAGCTGCCGGACTTGCGTCTTGAACACTTATTAAATTATAGGTAAATGTTCCCGCTGTTCCGGTCGGCACACCAAGTGTAACAGCGTTACCACTTGTCGTAGTAATGGTTTGATTACTACCTCCATTTATATTATAAGTAAAAGTATAAGGGGCTGTACCTGTACCGCCTGTAAAAGTAATTAACGGTGATGTTCCATTAAGGCATACTTCTGTAGTACCACTAATAGTTGCAGTGGGAAGTGGCGAAACTGTAACCAAATGGATTGTAGTATCAGACAAACATCCAACATCTGTGATCAATGAATATTTTACATTGTATGCTCCCGGCGCTGCGTATGTATGCGAAGGGTTATTGGTATTTGAAGTTGTGGCATCATCAAAATCCCAATACCTGATAATTACCGGCCGTCCCCCTGTATTAGACACATCAGTAAACTGAACAGGATTTGGAAAACAAACCGGATTAAAAGTAAAGTCTGCTACCGGAGGATTAAATACCTGTAATTGATAATTTATTTGTTGCTCACCGCTGCAACCATCTGGAGTTGGATTTTGAGCAAGTACCTGTATCGGGTATGTACCCGCAGTATTAATGGTATAAGGGGCCGTTAATTTATACCGGTACAATTGCCTTCCATTAATAATCCAGGTAGAATCAAAAACCGGACTATTAATAGTTACATTAGGAAATAACCCAAAGAAATCCCATGTTATTTGAGTCGGCTCATATGGAAAAACCATCGAAAAATAAAATGGGGAACCTTTGCAGGCTGCCGGAAAAGGCACTGTAGCATATTGATTCTGAATAGAAACAAATTGATACAGATCTCTCACATTAGTGCCGGCATTGTAACCATAGGACTCTACATTACCATATCCATAAGCAATTGCAACAAACCCGCTATCAGCATAAATTCTATGTGCAGGATTGCTTAGCGTTGAAGTGGTTACTTCCTCCTGTATATATGAATACTGTGTAGAAGGTATTGCGACAGGAGTAGCAGTATAAGGTGCTCCATCTATTCTTAGACTTGGAAGACCCGTGGTCTTGATAATAATATTTAAAAAATGCCTTGTGATATTAGTATTAGGTGGTGTAAGATCATTTCTTGCAGAAAGTACAGTTATATCATTTAAAGTTTGTTCGATCGCATTAAGAATGATCATTTCCGGATCGCTTTGCACACCATCACAACTTTGAGTGATCATATACTGTACGACACTGATCGGTTTATCCGATGTGATAATTCTTGAAGTGTTGTTACCGATTGTATTAAACTCATAATATTTGTTGTTTATTAAAGTCGCAGGATTTAATGTAACACCATTGACCTGTACAACAGTGGTCGGATCTTTAACCATGATCCTAAAAATATCATAAGAACGTAAACTGAAAGGAGCAGTAATGTAATATTGTCCCCATGAAGCACTTGGAAATTGCTGTTGGTATAAATTATCACCAGAACCGGCACCTGCACAACCCATTGTTGTAAAAGTGGAACCTGAAAATACTCCAATTGGCTTACAAGGTGATCCAGATGTTGCAACTGATTTAATAAACGTACCCGTCAGATCAGTACTATTGGCAGACTGGTATTGAAAAACATCACCCTTATTTAATGTGATAGGGAATGTAACATTGGCCGGATAAGTACTACTTGCATCTGTAATGGTAGGAGTTATTTCTACAGTCGTATTATCTTCTGTTGCTACTACTGCAAATTGACTTCTGGAATTACTACCAGTAACGGAAGCATAGGAAGTTACATAATATTCCCTCCCTAATACATTTGTAGGCAATACCAATGTAGATCCGGATCTGGCGGCATTCAGAATATGAGCATAAACCACAATCGGAGTGTCTGCAACAATATGAATACCACGGTTCGTTCCAACACCTACAGTTTGACTATTATAAGCTAAAGAGTTATTGGGAGTAGAAGAATTAGTAAGCCGTAGCGTTGTTACCTGGTTTGCAGTAACAGTGAAAGAAATAGAAGATCCGTTTACAGTAAGGGTACCTGAAGCATTAAGATCAGAAGTGAGATATAAAGCCATTCTGGAAGTAGTACCATCAATATGGCCGGTATAAACTATCCAAAAATCCTTCCCTTTATTCGAATAATCCTGTGCAATTACAGAAGTATTCATCAAAAGACATGAAAAAAGAATCAATGATATTATAACACCCCTCATAAACAGAAATTGTGAAAATAAATAGTCTTGAAAATTGTTTAAGAATAAGTCGAAGGATAGCGTTTAAAAATCGAGAAATTGACTCATAAAAAAGCAAAAAGATTAATCACTTTTAAAAAATATTCTACCAACAACGTGGGCACTTGTCACTATACTTGTTACCTAAAATAAATCCAACCATAATTTCATGAGTACCTCTGCTTACAGTATTTAATGCGGTAGATGTTATATCGTATGCATATCCCACGTTAAAAGTATTTCCTAGATTAATACCTGCCATTGCTCCATATCCATCCTGGTAACGGTAACTACCTCCTACCCATAATAAATCCTGGTATTGCATCTTTATGTTTAGTTCTGGTTGAAAATTATTCTTTGAAGATCCTTGTACGTATTTCAGCATAACGGATGGGATAACATTAATATCCTCTCCTACCAAAACCCTGTAGCCGGCTGTTAAAAATAAGTGTGGCACTAACCTACCCTTATTTAATATTGCTGCATCATCAGCAAAAGCAAGTTTTTGAGGTATGATTTGTTGTGCCGCAATCCCTACAAAATAATTACTAGAATATAACCACATTCCAAAACCAAGATCCGGTCTTATACGGTTCAACTCTCCACTAATTGAAGCTCCTGTAGCAGGATCAAATGGATCACCTGCCCCATCAAAATCATGCTTTGTTCTGTCAATGCTGATATTAGTTATTCCAGCAGCAAAACCTGCAGATAAATTAAGTGTTGGACTCAATCCTAAATGATAAGCATAAGTGGCATTAACTGTAAATCTGTTAAAACTACCTGCCTTGTCGTTAACCATTGTCATACCTACTCCATGATGTGGCTCTGCCGCAGTATAACTCTCCCAATAGCTTTTTCCCCTTGGATTTTCTCCCGGCACTTGAAACGAAGTAGCGGTTGTGCTATAATTATTTTTTCCCAGTGGCCCTTGTATAGAAATATAAGATGTTTTTGGAGCACCATTAAGGCCAACCCACTGGTCTCGGGTACTCAATTTCACATCAACATAATTCTCAATTCCACTTAAAGCAGGATTAAGAATATAATTGTTTAAAATGTATTGTGTGTAATGAGGACGTTGCTGTGCCGAAACGTTCATTACAGAAAATAAAAAAATAAAAATTATAAAATACTTTTTCATTGCTTAACGTATTACATCTACATATCCAGACATTAAACTTCTGCCATTTTTAGGATTAACAATATAATAATAAGTACCAACAGGTACAGGTTTTCCATTTACTGTTCCATCCCATGGTTCAGTGTAACCAACTGAATGGAAAATAACCTGGCCATAACGATTAAATATATCGACTGTACCTCCCGGATAAGTGTCAAGATATTTTATGATCCATTTATCATGAATGCCGTCACCATTCGGGCTGAAAATATTAGGGATCTCAGGACCTTTCAACACTTTGATAAAAACCTGATCTGATGCTGTACAATTACCTCTGCCTGTTACTACCAAAGTATAAGTAATATCTTCCACACCATTCACAATTGGCATTTGAACAGTATTACTACTTACAAAATAAGTATTAGGAGTCCATAAGAAAGTAGGAGCTGTTGCTGTTACAACTGCATTAATAGTATCACTACCACCTTGTAAAATAAACAGATCCGGACCCGCATCAACTATCGGATACGCATTTACTGTAACTTGTTTTGTAAATGTTGAACTTTTGCAACCAAGACTATTAGTAATAGACAAGCTAACATCAAATACTCCTGAAGTAGTATAGTTATATGTAAAAGATGGAGTTGTTCTTACATTACCATCACCCATATTCCAGTTCCACTGAGTTGTTGTTCCATCAGCAGGATTACTGTTATCTGTAAATTGGAAGGTCTCTCCTACGCAAATATCATCTTTATCAACAGTAAATAAACCTGTAGGTTCCGGATGAATTGTATTCAGAACAATTGTAGTATCTCTGATACAACCGGCACCTGAAGTAACTTGCAAATTTACATTATATGGACCTGCAGCGTTATAAATATGCGACGGACCGGAACCTGTAGAAGTATTCAATGCTCCGCTTGCAGGATCACCAAAATTCCACAAGTAAGTGAATGTGGCTTGTGAGCCATCAACTATAGAAGATATATTATTAAATACAATATTTGCAGCTGGCAAACATGCTGTTGGCGGAAAATTAAAATTCGGTTTTGGCAGTGGATTTACAAAAATGGATGTTGCCCTGTTTGTACTTCTGCAACCATTATTTGTAGTTACATTTAATGTTACAGTGTAATTCCCCCAGGTACTGAAAGTATGTGAAGGATTTTGTAATGTAGATGTATTTGCTGCACCACTGGCAGGATCACCAAAATTCCAGTTCCATCCAGTTATAGTTCCTGATGCTGCAGGTATTGTCGATGCAGTACTATTGAAATCGACAGCAGTTTTTTCACAAACTGATGCTGAATAAGTGAATTGTGCTGAAGCAGTATCCAGCACCGTTATAGGCATAGACATTGAATCGATACAACCCGCAGCCGTTGAAGCATAAGTATATTTAATATTAAAAGTACCAATGCCGGCTATTGCTGGGCTGAATATTCCTGTTGGGGAAACCCCTGTTCCGCTAAATACTCCTGTACCCGGCACACCACCTATCTCACTTGCCTGCGTAATTTGGAAAGGGATTGCATCAAAACAAGCAGAAGGAA
Organism: Chitinophagaceae bacterium; assembly: GCA_024643645.1. Taxonomy (GTDB): domain Bacteria; phylum Bacteroidota; class Bacteroidia; order Chitinophagales; family Chitinophagaceae; genus JJ008. The sequence continues at coordinate 6,377 of JAHEMN010000053.1, forward strand.
TAGTATTGAATTGGACAATTGGAACTGCATTAACAGTTATATCAGTAAACTTATCATTAACACATACTCCACCTGAATAAGCCCTGTACCTGATTGTATATGTTCGTGTAACAGGAAGTGTAGGATATTTATGCTTATAGATCTTTCCGGTTACCGGAGTATTATCTGAATCAAAAACAGCAGGCTGACCTACATTATCCCAATAAATTTCAACCTTTGTAATAGAACCTGGCAAAACAGTGGATGCTTCAGCAATAGAAACTGAATCATATGCACATATTGAAGCAGGATTATTAATAAAATTAAAATTAGCTAACGGGAAACTTCCATTAATAAATACAGGTTGTACAATAGTGTCTTTACATCCATTGTTACTTGTAGCTACTAACTGAACATTAAAAGATCCAACAGCAGAAAACGTATGCTGTGGATTTTGCAAAATAGAAGTATTTGAAGCTCCGCTTGGAGGGTCTCCAAAATTCCATGACCATGATTGAATATTATCAGGCGCTGTTACTTTACTGGTATCAGTAAACAGGGCATTTATATCGCTTAGACAAACTTCTGGTATGATAAATCCAGCCAATGGTCTGTTATTGATCGTAACAGGAATGGAGAAAGCAGGACTCACACATCCTTTATCTGTAGTTACTATTAATGAAACAGTATAAGAACCTATACCGGTAAAAGTATGTACAGGATTTTGAACAGAAGAAGTATTTGCTGCTCCACTAGCAGGATCCCCAAAATTCCATTGCCAATTATTCACTATACCTGCATTAGGAATTGAAGCATCAGTAAATGAGATAGGCCTTGTATTACAAGTTGGGAGACCAGCAGAAAAATTCGGGGTTGGTAAAGGATTTACAACTACAGTTACAGTAGCTGGTTGAGCCTGGCTACAGGCTGTTGACGTTCCATCCTGTACACTTATCAAATTATAATTAAATGTTCCTGCTGCATTTGTTGGCACCTGAAGTGTAATACTATTTCCGGTAACAGTGGTAATTATCTGGTTAGCACCACCGTTTATGTTATATGTAAAGGTATAAGGACCAGAATTTCCAGATCCTGTAAATGTTAATAATGGCTGAGTGCCATTTAAACAAACTTCTGTGTTTCCGGTTAATGTTGCAGTTGGCAGATTTACAACTGTTATAGTAGCAGTACCAGATTGCAACTGACTACAAAGTGTAGCACTAGCATCATTTACACTAATAAGATTATAATTAAAAGTACCGGCTGTATTTGTGGGTACAGAAACGGTGACAGAATTACCGCTAACAGTAGTAACAGACTGGTTTGGTCCTCCGTTTATATTATATATGAAGGTATATGGAGGAACTGCTCCACCTGATGCTGTAAAAGTAACATTAGGCGAAGTACCGTTTTTACAAACAGAAACAGTACCAGCAATATTTGCAGTAGGAGAAGGATTAACCTGAATGGTGACAGAACCGGTCTGTGCTTGAGAACAAATTGCCGGGCTGCCATCTGATACACTTACCAGATTATAAATATAAGTACCTGCAACATTTGTAGGTGCAGATACTGTAATTGAATTACCGCTAGTAGTTGTAGCTGTTTGATTCGGACCTCCGTTAATATTATAAGTAAATGTATAAGGAGCAATACCAGCAGCACCGGTAAATGTCACATCCGGAGGGGTACCATTTAAACAAACTTCAGTAGCACCTGAAACATTTGCAGTAGGTAATGGAGAAATTACAACGTCATGCGAAACAGTATCTGCTAAACAACCTATATCTGTTATTAATGAATATTTTGCTGTATAAGTTCCCGGTGTCGGATAAACATGTGACGGATTATTAAGAACAGATGTAGTAGCATCACCAAAAGACCAAAACCTGCTTGTTACAGGACGACCATTTGTATTTGAATTATCTGTGAATTGTACCGGGTTGGGAAAGCATACATTATTAAAATTAAAATCAGCAACAGGTGCTTCATACACCTGCACATCAAAATCTATTTCCTGAATTCCGCTACAACCATCAGGTGTAGGATTATTTGCAATTACTTTGATAGGATAAGTTCCGGCAGTATTGATCGAATAATTTGTTGGCAATTCATATACATATAATGTTTTTCCTCCAACTACAGTGGTGGAGGTTGGTACAGGGCTATTGATTGTAACATCTGCAATACCCAATGCATTCAACAATGGTCCAAACACCCATTGAATTTGTGATGGCTGGTATGGAAATGTCATTGAAAAAAAGAACGGCGAATTTTTGCAGGTTGCCGGAAAATTAACCGTACCATATTGATTTTGAATCGAGATATATTGGAAAATATCTTTAATATTTGTTCCTGCATTATAACCATATGATTCTGCACTTCCGTAACCGTAAGCGATTGCATTAAAACCGGAATCTGATTCCAGCACATGCGGCAACCCTACTCCACCATTTGTACTAGCTACACTTAATCTTACATAAGAATAAGTTGGATCCTGTGGATGCACTACAAAACTGGAGGCAGGTACTGGTACCCCGTCTAATTTAAATGAACTTATTGCATTACCAGCATTTGTTACAACAGCATTTATATAATGCTTGTTTTGATTGATTGCTGCCTGTGCACTTGCATTCCATAATACTTTGTTTATATTTTGTTCTACCGAACTTAAATAAAGCACTTCCGGATCGCCATCTCCAGCAGGACCTGGTAATCCACACTGCCCCCTGGAAGGAAAATATTGAGAAACAACCACAGGCTTGTCAGCTTCGATCAATAAAGGTTGAGATGTTGCAGCAATCTCATAATAAAAATTATTTTGAAGTGGTAATGCAGTAACAACTCCATTGATCTTTACCACTGTAGTTGGATCTGAAACATTAACTCTATATATATTAAATGCAGACAGAGAAGTAGTATTACCGGAAACTACATTATAGCTGACAGAAGGTACAGTTAGATACTTTTTACCCCAGGCTGTTTGCGGGAAGGCCTGAACCATATAATTATCTGATGAAGAGGAGGCACCGGTACAGGTAATACTGATTCGTCCACTTCCGGAAAAAACCGCTATTTTTTTACAGGCCCCGTTTGCAGAAGCAATACTCTTGATTTTTGTCCCAGATAGGTCAACTCCAGAAAACGGATTTGTACCTGTGAACTGCCCCATCAGATTATAAACCTGACCCTGCGTAAGGTTTACTGTAAATGTTACTCCGGCATTATGTGTTAATGTGTTTTTGCTAGGAGTTATTTCCACTGTAGTAATTCCGGTATCTGCAGCAATTACATATACCCAACAATTAGAATTACCAGTATTAGATATGTTGGTATAGTTAACGGAATAATATTCCTTACCCAAAGTACTTTTTGGGAATAATATAGTGGCCCCGGAAACACTTCCATTATAGACATGAGCATACGCAACAATAGGGTAATCACTTGTAATGTGTATACCCTTGTTTTCAGGTGCAGCAGATTCAGTTCTTAACCGGCAGTCCTGAGCCCCTGCTTTAGGCAAAGCGGCAGAAGCTATTGTAGTATTAGCTGGAACTACATAATTCTGTGAATAACCGAGACCTGGTATACTTACTGTAACATTTGTTGTTTGTTCAGCAGCAAAATAAAGTACCATGTCCTGAGAGTTTCCACTCATTTGTTCATGGTATCCATAACCAACCCAGAAGTCTTTTCCTTTATTAGAAAAATCCTGTGCATTAGTATTATCCATACTAAGCAAAAGTGTAAGTACCAGGGTACTAATCAGACAAATCTTATTCATTAAAATCTCGGTCCAGAATTGTTAAAATAGAATGTACGAAATTAGATAAACAATCTGATTTTGAGCAGTTTTCATTCCGTTCCTCGGAAATATATTATTCAAAAAAATCAGCTCTAAATAGCCAATTTTTCTATAAATCCGAGACCTGTAATTAAAACCTAAAAAAACAAGAAAACTAAATCCAACGGAAAAGATCTAAAATCAAGTCGATTTTGTTATTAGATCCAACCATCATATACAAAATTTACACTATTTAAATATTTACTTAATATTTATTATTATATAATATACATATATTACTGTATATCAACACTTATATATAATTAATAGCATATTGTTTAAGTATTCCAAGATTATAGATAAAAATATATAAATACCACAATAATATAGCTAGCAGAAAACCATATAAACTAATATAGATAAATGTATATTAATATTTTGAATACAATATTTCTTACTAATAATATTAGACTTTCTAATCAACAATATTTTAACCATATAGCTAAATATTTTAGTACATAATTTTGCTCAAAATACAATTAACAAATAGAGAACATCTTCTATCCGTAATTTGCATCCATTAATAAAAACTATGAAGCTATCTCTCCTACCCTTTTTATCGTTGTTTCTAATCTCGATCACTTCATTACTTTCCTGTAAAAACTTTAAAGAGCCAGAGTTCAAAAAAATAGAAAATGTAAGGTTGAATAAGCTAGGTGTAAATGAATCAATTTTGAACCTGGATATACTCTATTCAAATCCAAATAATACTAGTCTAAAGCTCAAAAGTGCAGATGGAGAGGCCTGGATAGAAAATAATTACCTTGGGTATTTTAAAGTAGATACATTAATTGAGATACCGGCTAAAAAGGAATTCCGCCTACCAGTTCAGTTAAAGGTAAATATGGGTAAGATTTTGAAAAACTCATTGCTTACATTACTCAATCCTGAAGTTGTAATAAAAGTGTCGGGAAAAGCGAAGGTTGGAAAAGGATTCGTATTTATAAATTACCCAATTAAATATGAAGGAAAACAAAATCTTCGGGAGTTGATAAAATAATAGAAAAATGGAGCAATACTCTCTTAGAAAGCAAAAATCCGTTTTAAAGTATATAAGCTATTGTGCCGGAGTTGTCGGGGGAACTTTAGGTTTTGGATGTCCTCCTCCATCTTCATATTTCTTACAGGATTTTGGAAGTCTGTTATAAATATCTTCAGCAGCAGGAACATCATCCGCATCATAACCACAATTTGCAATTGCAGTCTTAATTTGTTCAATATCTGTTCTGTCTGTAAGATATTTCACTTTGGTCTCCCCTTTTCTATAATTTACATTAACATCTAACACTCCATCATACCGTTTTACATAGGCTTCGATCCTGGTTTTGCAATCCACACAAAGTGCATTTGGAGTTTTAATTGTAGCAGTTAACAAAGGCTTTGTTTGGGAAAACCCCTGGAGACTAAAACCAATAACCGCTATAGAAAGTAGTATAAATTGTTTCATCAGGTATTCAATTTCATTAAAATTACGAATTTGCTGTCCAGTTTGCCGGATCATCTCTCCATTTTAACAAAATTGCTTCTTGTTCAGGTTTTACAATATTCTTTTGTATTGCAGTTTCAAGCAATGTTTTATAATCAGTCAATGAATGATAAGCTAATGACATATTAATGAAAGCTTCTTCTGCTACTGGAAAGCCATAAGTAAAAATGGAGACCATTCCTATTACATCCAATCCTTCATTTTTCAATACATCAACTACCTGTAAACTACTTTTTCCGGTTGATACAAGATCTTCTACAACGATCACTTTCTTTCCTTTTTCATAATAGCCTTCTATCTGGTTGCCTAAACCATGCTCTTTTGGTTTTGGCCTCACATATATATATGGGAGTTTTAACTGGTCAGCAGTCATTGCTCCCCATGCTATTCCGGCTGTTGCTACACCTGCAAGTAATTCAGCTTCTGGAAATTTCTCGAAAATAACATTGCATAATTCCGATTTAATGAAATCCCGGACATAGGGAAAGGATAAAACCTTTCTGTTATCACAATAAATGGGGCTCTTCCATCCACTGGCCCAGGTAAAGGGATCTTCAGGACTTAATTTTATTGCATTTACCTGTAGAAGTTTTTCCGCAACTGCTTTAGCATCTGTCATATAGCAAAGGTACAAGCTACAAGGTACAAGGTTCAAGGTCTTACAGCATTTATTTTACAACTAAGAATAAATTGGTTTAAATTTAATTGACAAAGGAATACTTAATGTCGAAAGAATTAGAAGATAGATTTCATAAATATGCAAAGGCAGTAAGAGATTTTTGTATAAAAGTAAAATGGAATATTATTAACCAGGAATATATCAAACAAGTAATCAGATCCAGTGGTTCAATTAGTGCTAATTACACATAAGCATCAGATGATTTGGGAAAAGCAGATGAAAAAATGAAATTAAAGATAGCCAGAAGAGAAGCAAAAGAAACGATCAAATGGCTTGATTTGATTCTTACATATGAAGAAAAAAGTCTTGATAAAGAAAAAGAAAGATTAATAGATGAGGGTGAGCAAATAAAAAAAATATTATCCGCGATAATAATAAAACTTGGTGGCTAAAAGAAAGTTTAGATTAGGAACCTTGTTCCTTGACTCTTGTATTTTGTGCCTTATTAATTATGTATATCAAAATTTATTTTAACGATAAGCCGCTTTTTCTTTGCGATAATATCGATGAAGAGATTCAGCCATATATCCATCACGATGATGCGATTTTTATTGATGAATTAAACAGTCATACTGTAAAAGCAATGATTCATGAAATGCAATTGGAGAAAATACATGCAGGAGTATTTTTTCATCCGGATCTTGATGAATTAAAAAAAGCATTTTTAAAAAAATTTACATTGATTCAGGCAGGTGGCGGATTGGTTCAAAATGAAAAAAAAGAAATATTATTAATTCATCGCCATGGTAAGTGGGATCTGCCAAAAGGCAAATTAGATGAAGGAGAAAAGATAAAAGAATGTGCTGTAAGAGAAGTGGAAGAAGAAACAGGTCTAAAAAAAGTGAAATTGGTTTCACCATTATGTACTACTTATCACACTTATCATGAAGGGGCCCGTTTTGTTTTAAAAGAATCACATTGGTTTACAATGAAAGTAATTGGAGAGCAAAGGCTGGAGCCGCAAACAGAAGAAGGAATTCATGAAATAAGATGGATTGCACCAAAAGATGTTGAACAATTCTTCCCGGAATCTTACCCTTCAGTAGTGGATGTTATTAAAGAATTTATTAAATAATTATCCTCTTACAATGACCTTGGTTTTGAGAAATCTCTTTTCTGAATAATGGCAATCGTCAATCGACTTATACATACCAATTTTTCCTCTTCATTATAAATCTTTATATCCCATACATGGGTTGATTTACCAAGATGCAATGGGGTAGCAATCCCTGTAACAAATCCGGAGGTTGCACTATGCACATGATTGGCATTAATTTCTAAGCCTACACATTGATATTGCCCCGTATCTACTACCATAGCAGATGCAATACTGCCAATCGATTCTGCTAATACACAAGAAGCACCACCATGTAATAAACCATAAGGTTGTTTGGTTCGTTCATCAACAGGCATCCTGGCTTTAATAAAATCATCCCCAATTTCAACCCATTCAATTCCGAGAAAATCTCCCATTGTGTTTTTGCTAATCTTTGTGAATTGCTCTATTGACAATTCTTTATTGAACCATATACTCATAATAAATTAAGGTAGCGTTTTAAATACAGATTCTGGAAGAAAGGGACTTGCATTCCCTTTGTTTTTGATGATGTCCCTGACTATTGTGGAAGCAACAGATGTATATTTTGGTTCACCAGTCAGGAAAATAGTTTCAATAGATTTATCCAATGTACGGTTGGCATCTGCAATTGTTTTTTCATATTCAAAATCACTTACATATCGGATTCCTCTTAATATAAATTTTGCTCCAATTTTTTTACAAAATTCAATTGTTAAACCTTCATAAATTGCTCCTTCTACCCTTTCCTCATCTTTATAAATATCATTGATCCACTTTAACCGTTGCTCGGCAGAGAACATGGGTGCTTTTGCTGTGTTTAAACCGATACCTACAATGATCTTATCAAATAAAGGAATGGCCCGGTTAATAATATCTACATGACCTAATGTTACAGGATCAAAAGTTCCGGGAAAAAGACAAATTCTTGCCATAAGCCTTAAGGTGTTTGCGGACTTAGTAAATATAATACTGCCATTCTCACTGCTACTCCATTTTCTACCTGCTGCAAGATAATAGATTGTTTAGAGTCGGCCACATCACTATCCAATTCCACACCTCTATTGATGGGCCCGGGATGCATGATGACAATTTCCTTATTTAAACCATCAAGTAATTTACGGTTAATCCCAAATGCAAGACTATACTCCCGAAGAGAAGAAAATAAAACCTGGTTCTGTCTTTCTAGTTGAATGCGAAGTACATTAGCCACATCACACCATTCCAATGTTTCTTTCAGATTATAACTGACATTCACACCCAAAGCTTCGCTGATATATTTTGGTATTAAAGTTGGTGGTCCGCATACTGTAACTTCTGCTCCCATCTTTTTTAAAAGATAGATATTACTCTGTGCCACCCGGCTATGCATTATATCACCAATTATTCCCACTTTTCTACCTTCCAGTTTTCCAGTCTTTTCCTTTATAGAAAAAGCATCTAGCAATCCTTGTGTTGGGTGTTCATTTATACCATCCCCTGCATTGATAATTGCAGCCGGAATATGCTGAGCTAAAAAATGTGGTGCTCCGCTGGCACTATGGCGCATTACCACCATATCCACTTTCATTGACAGGATATTATTTACAGTATCCAGTAATGTTTCGCCTTTAGCTGCTGATGATGTTGACGAAGCAAAATTGATCGTATCTGCACTTAATCTTTTCTCAGCTAATTCAAACGAGAACCTGGTACGGGTAGAATTTTCATAAAACAAGTTTACGATTGTAACATCTCTTAATGATGGAACTTTCTTAACAGGACGCTGTAAAACTTCTTTGAATTGCTCTGCTGTGGATAGAATTAATGAAATATCCTCTTTAGTGAGATTCTTAATGCCAAGCAGATGACGAGTGGATAGTTGCATTAAAAAGCGAAATTATAGGTTTTTGACCACTAATTACCGGTTTATAGAATTTATTATCTGTTGTTCAACACTATGGCTTTACCAAAACAACTTCACCATTGATCAATTTCACTTTATCTTTTCTTTCAGTTTGTACTACTTTACCAACATAGTCCGCTTGAATCGGGAATTGTCGGTATTCTTTTCTATCGATGATTACACATAACTCTACTTTTTCTGGGCGGCCATAATCCAATAATACATCCAAAGCTGCTTTAATTGTTCTACCGGTAAATAATACATCATCAATCAGAATGATCCTTTTATTTTCTATATCAAAAGGAAGATTCATTTTATCCGGAGCCAATATCTCTTTTCGGATATCATCTCTGTAAAAAGTAATATCTAATTGGCCATAATTTACAGTTTTGCCGGGTTTCAATTTCTTTATTTCCTCTACAATATCATGTCCGATAATTGCACCACCCTGTTGTATGCCCACAAATATCACATCCTTTAACTCTGGATATGTAGTAGCCATTTGTACAGCTAGTTCTTTAACCATTGCTGCTAATTCTTGTGATGAAAGTAAAACCTGCATTATAAATCTTTACATGAAGTTACTAACCGAATAATAAACCCATTTTTATTTTTCTTGCATGAAAGGATATCCATAGTCTGTTGGTGGATTAAATGTTTCCTTAATTGTTCTTGCACTTAACCAACGATATAAATTCAAGATTGATCCTGCTTTATCATTTGTACCACTTGCCCTGGCTCCACCAAATGGCTGCTGACCAACAACTGCTCCAGTTGGTTTATCATTGATATAAAAATTGCCTGCTGCATTTCTTAATTTATTGGTTGCTAATTCTACAGCATCTCTGTCTTGAGAGATTACAGAACCGGTCAATGCATAAGGAGACGTTTCATTCAAAAGATCCAGTGTCTTTTCAAAACTATTTGCTGGATAAATGTAAACAGTCAACACAGGTCCAAATATTTCCTCACACATAGTGACATACTTAGGAGTCTTTGCCCGAATAATTGTTGGCTCTACAAACCAACCATCTTTGCTGTTACACTTGCCGCCCACCCAGATCTCTGCTTTCGCATCTTTCTTTGCATTGTCAATATATGACTTGATATTATTAAAACTCTTTTCGTCTATTACTGCATTTATAAAATTGGTAAAGTCTTCAACCGTTCCCATTTTAAAACTCTTCACACCTGCAATCAATTTCTTTTTTACTTCATCAGCCATATTGGAAGGGATATAAGCTCTGGAAGCTGCAGAACATTTCTGTCCCTGAAATTCAAATGCACCACGAAGCAATGCAGTAACAACAACATCCGGATCGGCACTT
>JAHEMN010000053.1:16752-18692 GCA_024643645.1 Chitinophagaceae bacterium
GCAGCTTTTAAAAATATATTGGCCCTGTTTTCCCAACTGGTATTGGCCCAGCTTTCCTTAGCAGCCAACGCTGCATCAATTGCCTGGATAACATGTTTTTCTTCACCTGCATGAAAATATCCCAACACATGTTTAGTTTCATGCGGAGGATGCATGGAAACTTTTTTTCCTGTTCTAACTTCTTTACTACCAATAAACATTGGCACATCTACCTCACTGCTTTTTAATTCAGCTAACACTTCTTTTAATCTTATCTTTTCAGCACTCTTTGGTCCATAAGAAAGAATTGGCTCATTAGCCGGCATTGGGTAAGAGAAAGTTCCAATTGACATAATATTATAATTTGAAGATTTGGCAATTTTATAATTAGTTAATTGATCTTATTTTTTGAAGATGCAATAATCTTTGATAATACTTTAATGATTGAAATACAATCTGAAAGCAATTCTTTACAATCAATGAATCCATGCGATTTATCACAAAGTAATAACCAATATTCAGTTTCATCAGCTTCTTTAGCAGCTATTTTCATCTTATGAATAAAATCTGCCTTACTCTCTGCATTCTGAGCTTCCCTAACATTCGCCCCAACACTTGTTCCTGACTTTAATAATTGCGTAGCCAAAACAAACTTCCTTTCCTTTTCCAGCACTTCAGTATACTTAATAATTTTCAATGCAAATTCGAAAGTAAGTTCAACAATTAAATTCTTTTCCTTATTAGATTGCATAAAAATTAATTCGGAGATATAACTATTTAAAAAATGTATTAATTATACAATATAATTCTAAAATTTATAAAACTTTATATAATCACCAAATTGATACATCTCCAAATCATCAAATCAATTTTCAGTTTCTTTTTCACTCATCAGGTAGGCCTTTATAAATCCATCCAATTCACCATCCATTACAGGTCCAACATTTCCAACTTCAAAATCAGTCCGATGGTCTTTGATCATTTTATAGGGATGAAAAACATAACTTCTTATCTGGCTTCCCCATTCTATTTTTTTCTTTTTTGCATTGGTAGCATCTTTTTCAGCATTTCTTTTTTGTAACTCCAGTTCATACAAACGGCTCTTCAACATCTGCATTGCTAATTCACGGTTTCCTAACTGGCTTCTATCCTGCTGACAAACTACTACAATACCTGTAGGCAAGTGAGTTAACTGAACTTTAGTTTCAACCTTATTTACATTCTGACCACCTGCTCCCCCACTTCGGGAGGTTTCCATCTTTACATCAGCAGGTTTAATTTCAATCTCAATAGTATCATCTACCAAAGGATAGACATATACACTCACAAAGGAAGTATGTCTTCTTGCATTACTATCAAATGGAGAAATTCTAACTAACCTGTGTACACCGCTTTCTGCTTTTAAGAATCCATAAGCAAAAGGTCCATCAAATTGTAAGGTACAAGTTTTTATTCCGGCGCCATCTCCCCATTGCCAATCCAGTTCAGTTACTTTCCAGCCTTGTTTTTCACCATACATTCGATACATCCGTGCAAGCATCTCTGCCCAGTCCTGGCTTTCAGTACCACCAGCACCAGAGTTTATCTGAAGTACAGCAGGTAATTCATCTTCAGGCTCATTTAAAGTCGCCTTGAATTCTGCATCATCTAATTTTTCAATAGCTGAATTATACGCAACCTGAGTTTCTTCTTCAGTTGCATCTCCCGATTTCCAGAACTCAAATAGTACAGCAAAATCTTCTACAGAAGATTCGGCTTCCTCATAAAGGTTTACCCAATATTCATTTAACTTGATATTCTTTAGAATTTCGGTTGCTCTTTTATTGTCATCCCAAAAGCCAGGACTCAATGAAAGTTGTTTGTCTTCTGCTATTTTCTGTTGTCGGTTAGCGACGTCAAAGAAACCTCCTTATCCCGGCAATGCGGGACCGCATATCCTGTAATTTTTCAATTGTCATGGG
>JAHEMN010000190.1 GCA_024643645.1 Chitinophagaceae bacterium
TTTTCTTTTTTGCTAAAAGATAATCATGCATTTCTGTCTGATCTATTTTTGCAATGCCTTTAAATGCTTTTCTTATTTCTGCATGCTTCTCTTTATTGGATAGCACATACCAGCATTTGTTGGTTTGTGACCACCGGGCTTTTTTTATTGTACGCACCGCCTTATTTAATACTGCAATATTGGGAAAATAGATGCCGATATTTTCTTCCTGGTTATGCTCCAGCGGTTTTAAGATTACTGTTTCCATTGTATACACTTCGTGCCGGTCAGTCACATATATTTTTTTTTGACCAACAGATTTTTAATAGCTAAATGTAATGTAAAAGGTTGTAGCATGTAATACCACTTTTGAGGTATTATTAAATCTGGTAATGAAGTTGTTTGAATGTATCTATACTGCTGCTGCCTGGCTGCGGGATAGAAGTGAAAAGCCCGGTGAAGGTCTGTGTAATGGTTTGTGCCGGACTTGAAACGTATAGCCCGAACTGAAGCTGAACAATGATTCTACAGCTGACAGCCCCCAATAAAATTATCCTTCTAAATGAATGGAGAATACCAACATGCGGGATTGTATCTTGTCAAACACATTGGAGAAGCGGAGGTTCTCATCACGGGCATGAATATTCCGTAAGCCATTGCTGATCTTTATTTCCGGAGAGAATATAAAACTGTCGAAAAAGAAATTGAACCCGATACCAAACTCGGGGCCGAAATCATATTTTTCGATCTTTACCAGCTCTTCTGCCCGCTTGGCTCGGGCATTACTGGCCATATCGATATCTGCTTTAAAACCAGCTAGTGTGTACACCCGGAAATTGCCGATACGGTCGCTCTGAAATTTTATTTGAAATGGAAAACTTACAATTACAGATTCTACTTTTTTTGTTACTTCTGTGAGGCCATCAATATCGGGATGCTTTAGGTTGTAAAAAATATTTCGCTCAATGAACATCAACTGCGGATTGAAGCGTAGCTGAAACCTGTCGGATATACGGGCCGTAGCGGAAAGGCCTAAGGTAAAACCACCAGAGTTGGTTGGCTCGGCCACATATACACTATCACTCTCTAAAAATCGTGGATGCAAGTACGTTTGAAAACGGGCCAGGTTTACCCCCAGCGTCATACCAAAGTAATACGGCTTTTCGTCATGATCGAACATATTCATCTCTACCCGGTCTATCTGGGCAGAGGCTGCAGCAGAAATAAGTAATGCTGCAGTAAGCAAGAGTAGCGAACTGTTCTTTTTTATTGTGGTTTTCTTCCGGCGTATATGCAACATATTCCTAAACTGAGTGGTTGATACGATGTTTCTGTGTATCCCACCTTTTTTAAAATGTCAGTAAATAAATGGCGATCCGGAAATGCAATTGATGATTCATTTAAATATTGATAGGCTTCTTTATTTTGTTTGAACCAACGGGCTACCTGCGGGGCTACAATGCCCATATACAGGTTGTACAAACTTTTTACAGCTATACGCCGCGGTTTCGAAAACTCAAGCACTATTAACCTTCCCCCGGGTTTTAATACCCGCAACATCTCTGCAAGGCCTTTTTCCAGGTTTTCAAAGTTCCGAACTCCAAATGCCACCATTACCGCATCAAACGTATTTTCTGCAAAATTTATTGTTTCTGAATCGCCGGTATGCAGCTCAATTTTGTGTGTAAGTCCTTCTTTTTCAATCTTTTTTCGGCCCAGCTCCAGCATTCCTGCCGAAATATCGATTCCGTCTATTTTATCGGCGTTCAATAGTTTACTGGTCATTATGGCCATATCTGCCGTGCCGGTAGCTACATCCAATATGTGCTTTGGATTGTCTTTTTTCAGCATTTTAATGGCCTTTTTGCGCCAGCCGATATCGGTACGGGCCGAGAGGAACCTGTTCATAGCATCATACTTAGGTGCTATTTTATCGAACATATCGGCCACCTGTTCTTTTTTGCCTTTTTCAGAATCTTTAAAAGGGGTAATATGGTCGTGTGGTAATGGATTGGACATGGGCGGCAAAGATAATTACTCATTATTGGTTTATGATAGCTTGTTCATCATTTTTAAAGCAGCTTCTTTAAAGTTATCTTGCACACCGCATGGAAATAATTTCAGGAAAATATATTATCAGCAGCGCCACCTATAAACAATGCCCGCCGGCAGATAAACCGGAATATGCTTTTATTGGCAGAAGTAATGTGGGTAAGAGCTCATTGATCAACATGATCACCAACCAGCATAACCTGGCCAAAACATCAGGCACACCGGGAAAAACACAACTCATCAATCACTTCGATATCATCTCTTCTGATAAAAAGAAATGGTACCTGGTGGATCTGCCCGGCTATGGCTATGCCAAAGTTTCTCAAAAGGCCCGTAACAACTGGGGCAATATGATAGAGTCTTACATCCGCTTGCGGGAAAATCTCGTTTGTTTATTTGTGTTGATCGACAGCCGCCATAAGCCGCAAGCCATCGATCTTGAATTCATTGATCAACTGGGCGAATGGCAGGTGCCTTTTGTTTTGGTATTTACCAAAGCAGATAAAAATAAACCAGGTGCTACTGAAAGAAACGTCAACGATTTTTTACAGGCACTGGCTGATAACTGGGAGGAGCCACCGCCATTTTATATAACATCGGCAACCAAGAGAAAAGGGAGAGAGGAACTTTTAAATTATATCGGTGGTTTGAATGATGGATTTTCCGTGCTGAAAAAGTAACTACTACTTTTAGGGTATCAGTTGTTTTAAAAATAAATCTTAAATTGCAGGCTATTACAAACAACTTATGAAAAAGATCTTATCCGACAGAAGTATAGTTGTGGTTCTCTTCGTAATGGTGCTTATTACCTTTTCTCTGGCGCAGGAAGACAGTAAGAAAATGGAAAAAGGCTTTACTTCTGTTACTACAACCACTGCAACCCACTTACTTGCAGAAAAGCAAGCTGCTAACAAAACAGAAGTATCAGCTCAGTTGCCTTTGCAATGATCTTCATCACATTTATTTATTTCTATAGAGTATGAAAAAATTTTTTCTACTTATTATCATTTTATCAGCGATCAGCTCTTTCGGGCAGATGAACAATAAACTGCAGAAAAAAGAAAAATTACTGTCTGCCGATTCTGTAGTTGAAAAAATACAGGAACTGAAAGACAGCGTTGTAAAATCAATTTATACGATCGATTCCGCTGCTATTAAAGCAAATGAGAATAATATTAATGCTTTACTGAAGGTTCAAAAAGACAGAGAAGCGAAGCAAAAAAGAAATGCCATCATCCGTATAGCGATCGGTATCGGGTTTCTGCTCATTTTAATAATAGGGTGGAGGCGAAAAGCAAAAAAGGAGAGGGGATAAAAGTACTGGCGGAGATTGCTCCACAATTTTTTGGGAAATACTAAAGGATCGGTTCAGATCAATTCACCACTTTATTGGCACAGCTACTGCTGGCAAATGCTTCAGGTTTTGCTTTGAACGCAAAGCCCATTCCAAGAATATAACCCATCGCTTCTTTTAAAGCATCATTGCTTTTGAATTGCGGGTTGGTATTAATGTCGGCATGTACTTCCATGTCAACATCATACTCTGTAAAGAGATTGCATAGTTCATACGCAATTTCAATACTCTTGGCTACTTCCATCAGCATTCTTTCTTTGATGGTGAACTGCTGCTTTGTTTTTTCATTGTGAATGAACATAAAGCCGCCATGTCCTTCTCTCAGAAAAACAATAACTGTAGCAAATTCTGTTTCCTTTCCTTTTACCTGTGAGTCTGTTCCAATGCAAACCTTCAACCGGAAGCCTTTGGCAGTTTCCCGTTTGATAGCATCTTCAACAGCTTTCATAATCGGTAATTCAATAGGGTCGCCATTAAATTTTCTCCAACGCATAAAAAAAAGGTTTTCCCAATTTACAGGAAAACCTTTGATTTACAATAAGGGTACGGATTAAGATTCTGTTACCACCTTGCTAAAAGCAAGGCAGCACCAGAATAAAAAGTTTATTGGCGAACAAATTTATCGGTCCATTGATCTGTGCCGTTAGTATATTGAATGAAATACATACCACCGGTTAATCTGCCGGCAGCGATATGGTTTATACCTTTTGTGATCTGCCCTTTGTTTGTGACTTTACTATTCATATCGTAAATAGTATAGTTGTATGTGCCGGGACTGTTCACCGCTACCTGGCTACTGCTGATAAGGTTGGTCAATAGCCTTGGTCTTACTTCAGTGCCTGTGCCACGAAGCTTTACAATATTGGAATAATGCTGACGGCCATTATCGAATGTTACATTCAATCGGTATTGAGCAGATGAAGTAAAGCTTGGCTTGTACATGTAATCTCTCTCTGCCGTAGCCGGAGTAGTAACAGGATTGAAATGTCTTCCATCAGTAGCCACTTCAAGTATCTGCGTTACTACCTGTTCATCAGCATCGATCAACCAGCTAAGCTTATGCTTTTCATTTACTATCTCACCGGTCAGTTCTAATCTTCTGAGTGGTAATGTGCCACCCGGAAGAAAGGCACCCTGTAATGAATAGGAACCAAGGCTGGCATAGTTAGGGGCATATATATTTCCTTTACCTTCTACTTTCAGGTAATAAGTACCTGGATTCAAAGTAGTATCAATCACAGAACTTAATAGCATACCTGGATTATAGGTATTCAGCAATGTTTGTGAGTTATTGTAAAGCGAAACCTGCATATCAAGATTGGAGCCACTATTGCCTGTACCTACATTATATGGTATTGCATTCAACTGAAAGCGGCCAATTGCAGGTTGTACAAATTTGAAATTATCTACATCAGCGTTTTGTTCAATTACACCACTCACATTAAATG
>JAHEMN010000003.1 GCA_024643645.1 Chitinophagaceae bacterium
TTGAATACAATTTATTCAAAAACGAGTCTGATACATTTGCAAAGTTCATCTGACTGAACATGTCATTGGTCAATCTTTGTTTACTTTCTTTAAATTCATTTTCAAGTGAATCAATTGCAAATCTCAACTGTCGCATACTGAACATTCGTTCATTATTTTTATTTAAACTATCAGCAGTACGGTTGCTAAACCCAAGTGTACTCAGATCGAACTGTTTTTTAAACTCTTTAAATCCGATCCTGATAAATTCAGTGTTCTTCGCACCATAACCATATGCATTACCCCGCTCCTGGTATCGCCAACCATCCTTCAGGTTAAACTCAAGGAAACGTTTATTTTCCGACACTCTCATGATACCGCTTTTAGCGATCATGAAATTATCCTGTAAGGCATTTCCCTGTTCATAAATGATAACATCCCTTACTACACTGTCATTACTTTCTTTTTTACCCACCTTAATGGCAAAATTTGGGATCTTATCATAGAAGACACCTTCCTTTAAATCAAATGCAGGTTTGGCATAAACTATATCTCCCAATAATGTTCTTGCTTTTAAGTTGGCAACCGGTATCACATAATTTGAAAATAAAAATGCAAGTACAGCGATAAAACCACTAACAAAAAATAATGGACGCATAAACCGCAGTAAGGAAATTCCTGCGGATTTAATAGCTACCAGTTCAAAGCTTTCACCAAGATTACCAAATGTCATTAAAGATGACAGGAGGATTGAAAGAGGAAGTGCCAATGGTACCAATACAGCACTTTGATATAAAATAAATTCAAATATCACACTGGTTGCAATACCCTTTCCTACAAAATCATCAATATACAACCAGAAGAATTGCATGATAAGCACCAGTAGTACAATAAAAAATGTAGCAACAAATGGACCTACAAAGGCTTTTACAATTAATTTATCTAGCTTTTTGAACACTTACCTTTATTGAATGTATTTATCTATAAAAATTATCGGGCAATTTATACTATTTGACGATCATAATTTCATGTAGTATCATATCTAATTAAAATAGGAGCTATCACATGAATGCAGCAAAAATAAAGCTTTCGCAAAAGGAGATGGATTTAGTGACCAATGCTGATTGGATTTTAACAAAGAATACAATTCTTAAAAAGATTGATCATTTTTTATCTGACTTGCAGGTAAAGCAAAAAATATTGCTGGATAAGCATATTTCAAATTTACCTGGTGAATTTCTACAATCAACACCCAAAATATCCAAGGGTGAAAATTACAGGGGTCTTCCTTACAGAATGCTTGACTATCCTAAAGTATTTAATCAATCCGAAATCTTTGCTATCAGAACAATGTTTTTGTGGGGTAATTTTTTCAGTATCACTCTTCACCTTTCAGGAATTGCCAAATCTACATTTGAAAGAAAGATAATTAACGCTTTTCCGAAATTAGTAGAAGATGAAATGTATTGTTGCATCAACGAAGACCAATGGGAACATCATTTTGAAAAAAATAATTACATCCCGATAAATACTTTAGATAAAAATCAATTTGAAGCTATAATAAAAGAAAATTCTTTTTGCAAATTAGCTTATACTATTTCGTTACAAGAATTTACAGATGCAGAAGATAACCTGCTAACTTATTTCAAAAAAATCATTGAATTAATTGCAGATTAAGCACCAAGGCGGTGGATTAATTCCTTTACCTGGAAATCCCAAAGATTACTTTGATCTTTGATCTCTTTCTTTTCAGCAAAGTCAGAAATAACAAGGATTGTCTGATTAGTGATCTCAGATTTGTCGATCCGAAATTCAAAATATTCATTTTTTGGTGCTGTAAGCCAATGAAAACGAATGAACTTATCCTGTTCTTTTTCCAAAACATCAGCTTTTTCAAAAGTATCGCTCCAGCCAAAATAGAAGATATTTTCTTTTTCATCTACTTTATCTGCAAACCATTCTCCCAGCCCGGCCGGGGTAGACAGGAATTCGTACAAAATGGTAGGCGAACAGCGTACCGGGAACTCTAAAGTGTATAATTGTTTACTCATTCTACTTTCTCTCTAAAAATCATTAGGTTGGCTGCAATAATAGAAAATAAATCATTGCCGCAATTTATTTTTGTATTTATTTTTCCCCCTAATTTCAAATAGACCCCATTATACTAAAATAAATCGGGTATAAAAACGTTAAGAGGATGTCAAATTTAATTTGGCATCGATGGGCAAATTAGCTAAATTGCCTTGAAGTTCAATAAGTTCTGAAAAACTATTAAAATCACAGTGGGTATTTTTTGAGTCATAAGTGACTAAAACGAGTATTCTTAACTCTTTAAATACACCAAGCAAACACCATTCCTATGAGTATGAGACAACTCAAAATCACGAAGTCGATTACGAATCGTGAATCCCAAAGTTTAGAAAAGTATCTGCAGGAGATCGGCAAAGTCGAACTTATTACGCCTGAAGAGGAAGTAAAATTGGCTACCCTGATCAAGCAGGGAGACCAAAGGGCTTTAGATCGATTAACTAAAGCAAATCTCCGTTTTGTAGTTTCTGTAGCAAAACAATACCAGAATCAGGGTTTATCATTGCCCGATCTGATAAATGAAGGAAACCTGGGTCTTATCAAAGCTGCACAGCGTTTTGATGAAACAAGGGGGTTTAAATTCATTTCCTATGCAGTATGGTGGATACGCCAGAGTATTTTACAGTCATTGGCAGAGCAATCTAGAATTGTTCGTTTACCATTGAATAAAGTGGGTTTGACAAATCGTATACAAAAGGCTTTTTCCTTATTAGAGCAACAATTTGAAAGAGAACCAACGGCAGAAGAATTAGCCGATATCCTGGAAATGGACCTGGATGAAGTAAAAGCAACTTTAAGCATTAATTCCCGCCACGTAAGTATGGATTCTCCTCTGTCAGATGGCGAAGAAAGCACATTAATTGATGTATTGGAGAATGATAATGCAGATAAAACAGACGGTCATTTGATACATAACGAGTCATTGAAATTGGAAATCGATCGTAGTTTAAAAACTTTGACAGAACGTCAAAAAGAAGTGATCTGTTTCTTCTTTGGTATTGGCGTTGATCACCCCATGAGTTTGGAAGATATCGGGGAAAGATTCAGCCTTACCAGGGAAAGAGTAAGACAGATCAAAGACAAAGCGATCACCAAATTAAAAGCATCTAACCGCTGCAGTATGTTGAGAACTTACTTAGGCAGCTGATTTTAAACTTAAAAAGATATATCTGACATAAACTTTTACATTTTTACATTTACAACGAAGCTGTTCTTTTGCGGAGTTGTATCTTTGCAATTCTTTAAAAAGTGAACATTTGATGTTCACTTTTTATTTTATGTGTCAGCGAAAAAAATGTGACCTATGTTCAATTCATTACAGGAAAAATTAGAAAGTGCCTTTAAGAATATCAAAGGACAGGCAAGGATTACCGAGCTTAATATTGCTACAACATTAAAAGAAATTCGCCGTGCATTGGTAGATGCGGATGTGAATTATAAAATTGCCAAAGAATTTACTGATAAGGTAAAGGAACAGGCAATGGGTGAAAAAGTGATCAATGCTATTTCTCCCGGGCAATTAATGACCAAAATTGTTCAGGATCAGCTTACAGACTTAATGGGTGGGCAGGAAGCTACCTTCAATGCAAAAGGAAATCCGGCAATTATTCTGATAGCAGGTTTACAAGGTTCGGGTAAAACAACCTTCAGTGGTAAACTGGCCAACTTTCTAAAAACAAAGAAAGGTCTCTCTCCTATGCTTGTCGCTGCAGATATTTATCGGCCTGCTGCTATGGAGCAATTAAGAGTATTGGGAGAACAGATAGGTGTGGATGTGCATATAGAACTGGAAAACAAAAGTGCTGTTGATATAGCAAAGAATGCAGTAAAAGAAGCAAGAAGTAAGAATAAGAATGTACTAATCATTGATACTGCCGGCCGACTGGCGATTGATGAAGTGATGATGAAAGAAGTAGCGAATATCAAAGAAGCAGTTAATCCACAGGAGATATTATTTGTGGTTGATAGTATGACAGGTCAGGATGCTGTGAATACTGCCAAAGCATTCAATGATAGATTAGATTTTACCGGAGTTGTATTAACAAAATTAGATGGCGATACCAGAGGTGGTGCCGCCTTATCCATTAAATACACGGTTCAAAAGCCTATCAAATTCACCAGTGCAGGTGAAAAAATGGATACCCTCGATGTATTCTACCCCGAAAGGATGGCGCAGCGAATTCTTGGCATGGGTGATATTACCAGCTTAGTAGAAAAAGCACAGGAACAGTTTGATGAAGCCGCCGCCAAGAAGTTGGAATCAAAGATCCGCAAGAATAAATTTGATTTTGCCGATTTCAAGACCCAGTTAGAAGCTATTAAGAAAATGGGTAATATGAAAGATATGCTGGGTATGATACCGGGCTTGGGTAATAAAATAAAAGATATTGATATAAATGATGATTCTTTCAAGGGAATTGAAGCGATGATAGACTCTATGACGCCTGCAGAAAGGGAAAACCCGGATCTTATTGATGGCAGCCGGAAAAAAAGGATCGCAAAAGGAGCAGGTAAGGATATCCAGGAAGTAAACAACTTCATGAAACAATTTGAACAAATGAAGGGAATGATGAAGAATATGAATAAAATGGGGGCAATGGGTAGAATGATGCCAGGATTGAAGAGGTAAAATCGAAAGCCCATAAATCAGAAAGTCAGAAAGATTATATTCTTTAACTTATTTCTTTCGGACTTTACAGACTTGCTGACTTTCCCTTTGCATTCTCCCATTTCAACCTTATATTTGTCCTCCGGTTTTTACCGGTCCCGATAGATATCGGGATAACAATTATTGTTTAACGCTGTTAAATTTCTATTTATGTCAGCCAAAATCCGTCTACAAAGACACGGGTCTAAAAAAAGACCTTTTTACTTCATCGTTATTGCCGATTCAAGGGCTCCCCGTGATGGTAAATTCATTCAAAAATTAGGTACTTACAATCCACTGACTGTTCCTGCTACTATTCAGCTTGATCGTCAGAAAGCATTGGAGTGGTTGAACAAAGGTGCTACACCAACTGACACCGTTCGCCGCATTCTTAGCTTCAAAGGTGTATTATACCTTAAGCATTTGCTCCGTGGTGTGAGCTTAGGCCTTTTTGATGATGCTGCTGCAATGGAAAAGTTCACCTTGTGGAGTTTAGAACATGAAGCACAGATCAAAAGACGCCAGGAAGAAGCCTATCGCAACAAAAGAGCAAGACGTCCGATGCCAGGTCGCAGACCTGAACCAAGACAGGAAGCTGCTGATGATGCAGGTAATGAAGGATAAATAAATCCACATCCTGAAATTTCTTAATCCCGTTTCGTTTTAAACGAGACGGGATTTTTTATTTAGCCACAGAATACACAGATTTGCACAGATAAAGAATTGATTTAATAAAATGGCAGAATATTTCAATATTGGAAAACTTGTTGCAGTGCATGGCTTAAAAGGTGAGCTGCTGCTAAAGCATGAATTAGGAAAGAAAACATCATTAAAAGGACTGACCGCTATTTTTATAGAAGAAAAAAAAGGTTCCTTCCTCCCTTACTTTATTGAGAGCACTAAGATCAAAGCTGATGATGAAATTTATCTGAAACTGGAAAACATCGATTCCAGAGAAGCTGCATTAAAACTTTCAGCCAAACAGGTTTGGCTACCCGAAATCGATTTTAAAAAATTCGCTGCAAAATCAGCCCCTGCAAGCATGCTGGGTTACACTATAATCCATAATAATGAATCGTTAGGAGAAATTCTGGAACTCATTGAACAACCACACCAACTACTTTGCAGGTTGGAAATAAAAGGTAAAGAAGTATTGATACCGCTACATGCAGAAACATTAAAAAAAGTAGATCATAAAAAGAAAGAAGTACTGGTTGAGTTACCTGATGGGTTACTGGATATTTATTTAGGATAATCCAAAAAACAAACTACCCCGTTTTATATTGACTGTTATATCACATCTTTCAATCTTACTGCTAATTACAAATCAAGATTCATATTGCTTTGGTAACTTTAATATGTGATGTCTGAAAAAAAATTAAGACATATTGCTCATTTCGATCTTGATTCCTTTTTCGTTTCTGTAGAGATCATCAATAATCCTTCACTTAAAGGAAAACCTGTTTTAGTGGGTGGTTATGAAAGAGGTGTTGTAGCTGCCTGCAGTTATGAAGCAAGAAAATTTGGAATACACTCGGCTATGCCGATGAAAAAAGCGATGCAGCTTTGTCCACAAGCAATAGTTACCAATTCAAGCAGAGATCAATACAGTAAATATTCAAGATGGGTAACAGAAATTATTGCTTCTAAAGTTCCTTTATTTGAAAAAGCAAGTATCGATGAATTTTATATTGACCTGAGTGGTATGGAAAAATTTTTTGGTGTAAGCCAATATGCAAAAGACTTGCGGGAAACGATCCGTAAAGAAACGGGGCTTCCTATTTCCTGCGGTTTATCATCTGCCAGGTTTATCAGTAAAATGGCGACGAATGAAGCAAAGCCCAATGGATTTTTAGAAATTCCGCATGGAAAAGAAACAGCATTTCTATGGCCACTGGGAATCGAAAAAATAAATGGCGTTGGTAAACAAACAGAGCAACATTTAAAAAGCTTTGGTATATATACAATTGAAGACATCGCCAAAACACCAAAAGAACATCTGGAAAAAATTGCCGGCAAATGGGGTGAATCGCTTTGGCATAAAGCTCATGGCATCGGCAGTACTGAAATTGCTACTGACTGGGAACAGAAAAGCATGAGCCATGAAAATACTTTCGACAAAGATCATACTGACATTGATTTTCTATACAAGGAATTGGTCAGGCTAACAGAAAAAACAGCACAGGGATTAAGGGAAGATGATAAACTAACAGGTTGTGTAACTGTTAAGATCCGCTATTCTGATTTTGAAACTACATCCCGGCAAGAAACAGTTGATTATACGGCACTGGATGATGTACTGATCGCTAAAGTGAAAGACCTATTTAATAAGTCATGGCAAAAAGGAAGACCAGTTCGTTTACTGGGTGTACGCTTCAGCCAGTTCATTCCTTTCACTTTGCAAATGAGCTTGTTCGAGAATAATATGGAGAAACTTAATCTATATAAAGCAGTAGATACAATAAAAGAAAGATTTGGAAATAAATTGGTTACTAAAGCTGTGAATACCAAACCCAGCACAGAAAAAGAAGAATAAGTCTGTAGTTCTTATCTTCGCCCCTATCCCGAATTTACCTTAATGTAAATAAATCATATATGTCTCAAGTTTGGAAAGATTACCAGGAAGAAAATAAAGTCCGGTTTTTAGAAGAAATGCTTGATCTGCTCCGCATCCCATCTGTAAGCGCAAAAAGTGAACATAAAAAGGATATGCTAAAATGTGCTGAAGCAGTACAAAAAAGTTTATTAGCTGCAGGATGTTCTAATGCTGAAGTTATGCCTACCGCTGGTCATCCTGTGGTATTCGGTGAAAAGATCATTGACCCTTCCAAACCTACTGTTTTGGTGTATGGACATTATGATGTACAACCTGCAGAACCATTGGAATTATGGCATAGCGGACCATTTGAACCGGTGATCAAAGACGGAAAAGTTTTTGCAAGAGGTTCTGCTGACGATAAAGGCCAATTCTATATGCATGTAAAAGCATTGGAGATCATGTCGAAGACAGATACAATGACCACCAACGTAAAATTTTTGATAGAGGGGGAAGAAGAAGTTGGTTCACCAAGCCTGGGAAAATTTGTAGCAGCCAATAAAGACTTATTAAAATGTGATGTCATCCTGATCAGTGACAGCTCATTATTGAGCATGGAAACTCCATCTTTAGACATTGGCATGCGGGGTTTAAGTTATATACAGGTAGAAGTAACCGGACCGAACAGAGATCTGCACAGTGGTACTTATGGTGGAGCGGTCGCCAACCCGATTACCATCCTTGCCCGAATGATTGCCAGTTGTCATGATGAAAATAATCACATCACCATTCCAGGATTTTATGATGATGTGTTGGAAGCCAGTGAAGATGAAAGAGCATTATTAAATAAAGCACCATTTGATGAACAGGAATATAAAGATGAATTAGGGGTGAAAGAACTATGGGGCGAAAAAGGATATACCACTTATGAACGAACCGGCATTCGTCCAACGATAGAAGTAAACGGAATATGGGGTGGGTATACTGGAGAAGGCGCAAAAACTGTTTTACCTTCAAAAGCCTTTGCAAAAATTTCTTCCAGATTAGTTCCTAATCAATCTTCTGAAAAAATTACACAGATCTTATTAAAATATTTCAAATCCATTGCACCCGCCAGTGTTGAAGTAAGTGCAGAATTACACCATGGCGGAGAACCTTATTTAACACCAATTGACAGTAAAGGATATATTGCTGCAGCCAAAGCAGTAAAAGCTACATTCGGAAAAGAACCAATACCAGTAAGAGGTGGCGGAAGTATTCCTATCTGTACCATACTTGAAAAAGAATTAGAAGTAAAAATTGTTTTCATGGGCTTTGGTCTTGACAATGATAATTTACATAGCCCGAATGAAAAATATAATATTGCCAATTATTATAAGGGTATTGAAACAATACCCTACTTCCACAAGTATTTTTCAGAATCAAATTAATAACAATCTAAATATTTTTAAATCCCGGGCAATCAACCGGGATTTTTTAATTTCGAATATGCCGGTAAAAGAAAAACTTCGTCTGGATAAATACCTATGGTCGATCAGACTCTATAAAACAAGAACAATGGCTGCGGCTGCCTGCGACTCTGGCAAAGTAAAATTTGATGGTTCACAAGCCAAGGCTTCAAAAAATGTATCCATTGGTGATGAGTATGAAGTTAAAACAGAAGCAAAACGATGGCGCATAAAAGTAACCGGACTGTTGTCAAAAAGAGTGGCAGCAGCTGAAGCTGTTAAAAATTACATCGATATCACACCTGAAGAAGAAATTCAACGACTGAAGTACCAGGCTGCCAGCTTTCATACCGGTAAGCGGCCCAGTAAAATAGGCAGACCAACCAAAAAAGAGAGAAGAGATTTGGATGATTTTTATGATAAATGATTAATTAGCAATTATTACACTTTTTATTTCCTGCCTGACATAAATCATTACAGCCCCTGCAGTTTATCATTAATCTACTTCAGGCACAACCTTATTTTCGATACTTGAACAGATAAATGAATATAGCTATGCCTATTCATAATATTATTATAGCAATACTAAATTCAATAACAGAACCGGATAAATCAATTATACATATAGTTAATAGAATATCCCTTGAAAACAAGGCAAATGCCATTTTTTATGCTTACTAATTCAATTACTATGCGTTTAACTATAGATACACAGCGGCAGATCAGTGATATTCAAAAAGAATTCAATGAAATTTTCCCATTCTTGAAATTGGAATTTTTTAATAATAAATCTTTCTCCCGAAATAATTTTACTTCAAGCCAGATCATTCCCCGTAATCGAAAATTAGGCGATAGTCAAAAAGGAATTGAAAATGGGTTTATTGAAATAGAAGAATCAATGAAAGTAAGTGAACTTGAAAATCTTTTCAGAGATAAATATCGATTAGCGGTACAGGTATTTAGGAAATCAGGAAATCTTTGGCTTGAAACTACAATGACAGATAACTGGTCACTCTTTCAGCAAAACAAACATGGCAGGGAAATTTCAACTAATAAAGCCATTGATACAGAAACTAAGGACTATGACCTGAACAGAGATGCTGATCATTAATTATTCAGATCAGTTTTATTATTTGATTTTATATATTTTCAAAATCACAATTGAGTTAATACAATAAATGATTTAGTTTTTCTGTATTAATGATTGAAATTTTGCCTTCTTTTATTGCTATTAATTTCTCCGATTTAAAATCACTAAGAGTTCTTATCAGGGATTCAGTGGCCGTTCCAACATAATGAGCAAAATCTTCTCTGGAAATCTCTAATGGCTTGTCTGGATTTTCTGAATTAAATTTTGTCTGAATATCTATTAATGCCTTTGCAACTCTTTTGCGTAAAGAACTATAAGCAAGGCTCAACAATCTTTCTTCTTTCTCCTTCACATTCTGAGTAATAATCCTGATAAACTTTGCCGCAACATCCATATTGCCATAGATCATACTTAAGAAATCATCTTTCGGAATCTGCATAATTTCAGCTTCTTCCATAACTACTGCCGAATCATCATAATTTTTATCTTCAATCAATGCCGGATATCCAATAAAATCTCCATCACTAAACAGATCAGTTATATATTCCTTACCATCTTCATGTGTTTTAAACCCCTTCACCTTTCCTTTCACCAGGTAATACAGGTATCGGGGCCTTTTGCTCTCCTGATAAAGGGTTTGTTTTTTGGAATAGCTTTCAACATCATACTGATCAGATAATTGACTAATAAGCCCCGAATTTTTTACATCTTTAATAAATTCATTGATCCCATCCTGGGAAGGTGCATATCTGTTATTGAGTATGGCTGCTTTCTTTAATCTTGTTTCAATTCCATTTAACAATTCGATATCCTCAAATGGTTTTGTAATATAATCGTCAGCTCCCATTTCCATTCCTTTTCTTAAATCACTCCTCTCCGTTTTTGCAGTAAGAAACACAAAAGGAATATTTTCTGTTTCTTCATTTTTTCGAAGCAGATGCAAAACGCCATAACCATCCAATTCAGGCATCATAATATCACATACAATTACATCGGGCTTCTCTTTCAATGCAACCTCAACACCCCTTTTCCCATTTTCTGCAGTAAAAGTTTTATATCCAGCTAATTCAAGAATTTCGGCTGTGTTCTCCCGGATATCCGGGTTGTCATCAATAACTAAAACAGATTTCATTTTTTATTTGGTTTAACCGGTACGGTAAAGTTAACTGTAGTTCCCTTATTTAATTCACTTTCTATACTAACTTTTCCACCAATCAGGTCTATGTACCTTTTTACAATATGCAGGCCAAGTCCAGTACCTTGAATATTTGTTGCATTTGCTGCTCGGAAAAAACTGGAAAAAAGATGTGCTTTATCATCATCAGAAATACCTATTCCCTGATCAATAACAGATACAATAATGTTATCCTCTTTCATTTTCCCTTTTATTACAATGGCTTTCTCTTCATCAGAAAACTTAACCGCATTGCTTACTAGGTTTATTAATATATTTCTGAACAATTTTTTGTCTGTAAAACCAACCAGATCATTGTTACAGTCCAATTCAAATATTTGCCCTTTTTTCAAAATAGCTTTCATCTCATCCAACGTTTGTTCGATCAGCTCCTTAATATTTACATTCTCAGTTTCTGCTTCTAATTTTCCTTCGTTTAATTTACCGAGTGACAAAAAGTCTTCAAGTATATCATTTAAATTATTGACTGAATTTTTTATCCTTTGAATATGTTTATCCCTTTTTACCTGGTCTTCTGCAGTTATATATTTTGCCAATAAAGAAGCGGATGAAAATACAGTTGTAAGGGGGGTTCTGAATTCATGAGAAGCCATAGAAACAAAACGACTTTTTATCTCATTAAGCTGCCGCTCTTTATCTAAAGCTTCACTCAACTCTTCCTGTGACTGTTCCAGCTTTTGCAAAGCTTCTTTTAAGATCAATGTCCTTTCCTCTACTTTAATTTCAAGATCAGCATTCAGTTGTCTGATCTTTCCTGTTATATTTTCAAGTTCTGCTTTTTGAAGCAGCATACTATTCTCAATTTCTTTTCTTTTAGTAATATCAATTACAAAAGCGATCACAAACATTTCACCATCTCTTGTATAATGGCTTAAACTTATTTCCACCGGTAAATCTGAACCATCTTTTTTTCGGCCATGCAGATCTCTTCCATGACCCATGGTACGATTGGAGGGTTTTTTATAAAACCCTTCTCTTAATTCATTATGATGTGGTTTGAATTTCTCAGGTATAAGAATTTCAATTGGTTTACCTATTAATTCTTCATCAGCATACCCAAACATTTTTCTAACCGCCGGATTAGCCATTACAATAAAACCTTTTCCACTTGTTAGGATTATCCCTTCAGTTGCATTCTCAAATAAAGAGGTCATATGGGCCTGATCGAGCATACGATTCCGTTAATTTAAGGCTGAAAATAAATTATTATAGGCAAAAAAAAAAGACAAGAAAAATCCTGTCACTAAACAGTATTATTTAGCAAAACTACTCTTATTCCGGCTTGCTGATCTTAGCTCTTTTTTTTGGCAGAACTAATTCCGAATAATGAATAAAGAGGACAAAGACCAAAAAGACTTGTGAGCAAAAATATGGCTGCAACTGCCAGTAAAATATAACCTAAAACTCCGGTTACAGTATTTGTAAAAAACAAAACTGCAATTAATACAACAATGAGCAACCGAATAATACGATCCGCTCCTGACATATTGATTTTCATTTTTATTAATTTTAGTATACGAAGATAAAAATGCCAATTTGCTGATAGAGTGAGATTTGTCACATTATACCATGACTTACAACTTAGTAATTCGGGTGTTTAAGAGGTAATTTAGTCACTTTCTTAACTGACCTCTATCAGTCAATAATAACTTTAACAAGCTTATATTAGATCATTAAATGATTAACATGAAAACAATAATTGTTCCTACAGACTTCTCACCTATAGCTCATAATGCCATGAATTATGCAGTAGATATGGCAGTGGCAATTGGTGCTGATATACATTTAATCAATGTGTATAATATTCCTGTCTCATATACTGAAGTGCCTGTTGTAATGGTTTCAGTAGAAGAATTGAAAAAAAGCAGTGAAACACAATTAATGGAATTGCAGACAAGTATTCTTCATATAACATCAGGAAAAGTGAAAGTTAAAATTGAGAGTATAATGGGTAATACGGTAGATGAACTTGAAGAAGTTTGTAAAAAAATAAACCCTTTTGCTGTAGTTATGGGAGCAAAAGGGAAAGGAGCTATTGAAAATTTATTATTTGGCAGTACAACATTAACCGCTTTACGCCATCTTACCTGGCCGGTAATTTGTGTGCCACCCGGAAAAGAATACGGCACTGGTATCAAAAGAATTGGATTTGCATGTGATTTCAGAGAAGTAGTAGAAACAACTCCGGTAGCATTAATAAAAGATTGGGTTAAAATATTCAATGCAGAACTTCATATTCTCAATGTTGATTATAAGAATAAAGGTTTTGGCCCAGATACTCCACAAGAAACATATAAAGTGCATGAATTAATGGATGATATTAATCCTCACTACCATTTTATTACTTTCCCTGATATAGAAGATGGTATTAATGAGTTCGCAGAAAACAATAATATGGACCTGGTAATAACCATCCCTAAAAAACATAAATTATTAGAAGGGTTATTTAAGCCCAGTAGTACAAAACAATTGGTTTTACATTCTCATGTACCGATCATGTGTGTACATGAGTAATAAATAAAGTTGAAGATCAGGAATTCAATACTTCCTTTTCTATCTCAATAGCACGGGGAAACAAAACCGAATGTTCAAGAAAAGCATGTTGAATTATTTCATTATCTAATTCTTTCAATTTTGCAAAAACGACTTTATGGCTTACACATGCCTTTTCTGGAGGGCTATAATTACCTGTGAGGCTTCTGATAAGTAAGATAATTTCTGTTATTGTATCCTGCCCTCTGAACATTCTTACTTCAAGCGGCTTTCGCAAAGTCTTTACCAATAATGCAGCATATGGCTCTTTATCTTTATGTGCATGTGCAAGATGTCTTATGTAAGGAAAGATTACCTCTTCTTCCTGTTGCATTGAATTAATCAATATTTTAACAAGCAATTCAAATTGACTTAGTAGCTCGGACAGGTAAGCGTATTTTTTTAGATGCTCTTTTGAAAATTCCTGCAATAAACTATGTGACACCCCCAATGATTTTTTAAGATAATTATGATGGATATTCACAATAAAATCGATAATAAAATCTGTAGTACAATCCGTAAAGTCCAAAGAATTTGATATTGAATTTGTTCGGGTAGCCATCTCCAACTCCTGTTGTAAAATAACAGGATCCACCCCATTCATTTGACAAGCCATCTCAATCGGCCATTTACCCCCACAACAATAACCGATACCATACTTGCGAAAAACTTCTGCTGTACGATAATCCTGAGATACTACATCTGCTACTAATGACTTTTCATTTATATCAAAAGAGTGTAAAAACATTAATTATTTATCACTTGTTAAAAGCAAATTAAACCAGACTCGTTTTTAAAAATCATGATTAAAATCAGTTGTTAACATATTTTAAATAACTGCAATACTTTTTATAAAATCTGGCTTATCTTTTTTTAATAAATCGTTTATAGTTGTTGTAGATAGCAGAACCTTCCATTCTTTTCGTAAAGCATCTATCTTATGATGAATTGGGCATGGATTTATTGAATTACATTTTCTAAGTCGTAATACACACATACTAATATCTTCAACTTCACCAGTAATCTCCATCAATTTATAAAGTGTACATCTTGTAGTATTCTTGTTTAAAAAAAAACCGCCAAACGGGCCCTTCATTGAGTCAACTACTCCTTCCTTTACCAATTTTTTCATCACATTACCTAAAAAATGCCTCGGTATAGTTAATTGCTCTGCAATCTCATCTAATTGAATTTTAGGCTTTTCACTTGTTTTTAATGCAATGAACAATATTGCCCGCAATGCATATCCAAATGTTTTTGAAAAAATCATATACAAACATGCTCATCTGTATTGAAAATCAGGCTGATTAATATCATTTATTTCTTTGATGATAGTCATGGCCATTAAAAACATGTGCCAATACTTTTGAAAAATAAAAGACATCGATGTCT
The DNA here is from genome assembly GCA_024643645.1 of Chitinophagaceae bacterium. Classification (GTDB taxonomy): domain Bacteria; phylum Bacteroidota; class Bacteroidia; order Chitinophagales; family Chitinophagaceae; genus JJ008. Next base: position 14,908 of record JAHEMN010000003.1, read on the forward strand.
TTTAATCAATCATCAAAATAAATAAACATGAAACTTGCCAACTTATGTACTGCATTAGCATTTGCATTTAGCCTTGTTTTTATTTCCTGTAAAGAAGGGGTAAAAAAAGACGAAAAACCAATTGATGTACAGGAATTAACAAAGGATCAACCTGAAACTCATGGTACTGAACTAAAAGAAAGTGATATCACATTAAGTACTCCTTTGGATCAAACAATGGTAAGCACTGGTAAAGGCATTTATGAATTAAAATGCCAGTCTTGCCATAAACTAACTGAAGAAAAATTAGTAGGCCCTGGTTGGAAAGATGTAACAAAAACCCGGAAGCCGCTATGGATTATGAATATGATTACTAATGTCGATATGATGTTGGCATCTGATCCTGAAGCGCAAAAATTGCTTGAACAATGTTTAGTTCGTATGCCTAATCAAAATATTACAACCGAAGATGCAAGAAATGTAGTTGAGTTTATGCGTAATAACGACGGAGAAAAATAGTATCACTAAACATATAAATTAAAATTTATGAAAATCTTCCAACCAAAAAACTTGCAATACCTCCTTATTGCAGTTTTTGCATTTTTCTTCCTAGAAAGTTGCAAACCGAAAGGAGCACAATCCGCTGCTGGCGGAGATGCATCAAAAGCTTATGTAGCGCCAGGTAAATATGATGAGTTTTACAATTTTGTATCCGGTGGTTTCAGCGGACAAATGTCTGTTTATGGATTACCATCCGGTAGATTATTAAGGGTTATTCCGGTTTTTTCAACTGACCCTGAAAAAGGTTGGGGTTTTAGTGAAGAAACAAAACCGATGTTGAACACATCACATGGGTTTGTACCCTGGGATGACGCCCATCATCCTGAAATGTCGCAGACCAATGGAGAAGTGGATGGACGCTGGGTATTTATCAATGGAAATAATACTCCACGTATAGCAAGAATTGATCTGAAAACATTCCGCACAGCAGAAATATTAGAAATTCCAAATAGTGCTGGTAATCACTCTTCTGCTTTTGTTACACAAAATACAGAGTATGTTGTAGCGGGAACCCGTTTCAGTATTCCACTGGATAATATGAATGGAGATGTTCCAATTGATAGTTACAAACAAAATTTTAAAGGAACTGTCAGTTTTATAAAAGTAGATTCTACAGATGGTAATATGAAAATTGCATTCCAGATTCGAACACCAGGTGTAAACTTTGACCTAAGCCATGCCGGCAAAGGGAATAGTCATGGATGGTTCTTCTTCTCATGCTATAATTCTGAACAAGCTAATACTTTATTAGAAGTAAATGCATCGCAAAGAGATAAAGATTTTATCATGGCAGTGAATTGGAAAAAAGCAGAGGAATATTTAAAAGCAGGTAAGGGAACAAAGCAGTCTGTTCGTTATGCTCATAATAAATACAGCGATATTAATCATAGTGCAACATCAACTATAGAAACAGAAGTGACTGTTTTAGATGCTAAAGAGTTAGCGGAAATGGTATACTTAATTCCATGCCCTAAGTCTCCACATGGTTGTGATGTAGACCCTACTGGTGAATATATTGTTGGTAGTGGTAAATTAGCAGCTTTGATGCCGGTATATTCATTCACTAAGCTACAAAAAGCTATTGCAGATAAAGCATTCGATGGAGATTATGAAGGGATTCCTGTTATAAAGTATGAAGCAGCTTTGCATGGTGAAGTACAGAAACCAGGCTTGGGCCCTCTACACACAGAATTTGATGGAAATGGAAATGCTTATACATCCATGTTTGTTTCTTCTGAAATAGTAAAATGGAATGTAAAAAGTCTTCAGGTTTTAGACAGGGTACCTACTTATTACTCAATCGGTCACTTATGTGTACCTGGTGGTGATAGCAGAAAACCTTTTGGTAAATATGTTATTGCTTATAACAAAATCACTAAGGACAGATATTTGCCAACCGGACCTGAATTAACTCAAAGTGCTCAACTTTATGATATCAGTGGTGACAAAATGAAGCTCATACTTGACTTCCCTACTATTGGAGAACCACACTATGCCCAAGCTGCACCGGCTGAATTGATTAATAAAAATTCAGTAAAGTTTTTCAAAATTGAAGAAAGTCAACATCCTTATGTTGCTAAAGGTGAAGGACAAGCCAATATTATAAGAGAAGGAAATAAAGTACATATTAAAATGACTTCCATCCGATCTCATTTTAATCCAGATAATATTGAAGGTATTAAAGTTGGCGACGAAGTATATTTCCATGTAACTAATCTTGAACAAGACTGGGATGTGCCACATGGATTTTCTATTAAAGGTGCTAACAATGCTGAATTGCTTATTATGCCAGGAGAAACCCAGACTTTAAAATGGCTGCCTGAAAAAGCAGGGATGTTCCCATTTTATTGCACTGACTTCTGTTCTGCACTTCATCAGGAAATGCAGGGATATATAAGAGTTTCACCATCAGGTAGCAGTGTCCCACTTTCATTTGGAACAGGTAGAAAACCAACACCATCCGCGGCAAAAGAACCATAAAAATAAACAATATGAACTCCTCTTCAATAAAGAGGAGTTCATTACCAATTAGCATCTCATATAAAAACTAAAACTGTTTGATATGAAAAATTTAATAAAAATATTTTCAGCAATAATTATCTTTTCTTTTTTTATTGCTTGTAATAATGAAAATAAAGAATCTTCTACGGCTGACAACACTAATACTACGACGGCAGGCGGTCAAGAGGCAGTACAAGATGATGAATCAGAAAAAGATATTGTAAAGATTGCGGTTGGATCTAAAGATCACACAACACTAGTTGCTGCTTTACAACAAGCAGATTATGTAACTGCATTATCTAATGCAGGTCCATTCACAGTTTTTGCACCAACAAATGCCGCTTTCGATAAGTTACCTGCAGGTACAGTTGAAGGTTTAATGAAAGCAGATAAGAAACTAGACTTACAGAATATTCTTGAATATCATGTTTCTATTGGTGTATTTAAAGAAGATATGATGCAAGATGGGCAAATGATTGATCAGGCTAATAATAAAAAAATCACTATCAGCAAAGGGGCTGATGGCAAAATAAAAGTAAACGGAACTGCTAATATTGTTGCAGCGATAAAGGCAAGTAATGGATTGGTGTATGTAATAGATGAAGTATTACTACCACCTGCGAAAAACTAAGTCTGAAAAGACTTCTTCATTTTAAACTACCTCCGGGTGTAAAAACCCGGAGGTTAATTTACCAACAAATGAATAAACATCTTAGTATACCTTCAAGGATTCTTGTAGCTTTTGCCAGTGGCGCCCTTATAGCGGTTTTTCTACTTCCTGCCTGGCGAATTGATCTTTTTGCTCCTCAGTATCCCGAAGGACTATCTATGTACATATGGATAAACAAACTAAGTGGTGATATAGACATTATTAATGGATTAAATCATTACATAGGAATGAAACATATATCAATGGAAATGTTTCCTGAGTTTAAATATATGTCCTATGTCGTTTTATTTTTTATGTTGTTGGGTATGACAGCTGCCATTACTGGAAAACGAAAAATATTATTAGCCTATATCATAGCGACAATTATTGGGGGCTTATTAGTACTTTATGATTTATATAGGTGGGGTTATGATTATGGTCACAACCTGGATTCAAAAGCAGCGATTCAAGTGCCTGGATTATCATATCAGCCTCCAGTAATAGGCCATAAACGTCTTTTAAATTTCGATGCATATTCTTTCCCAGATGCTGCAGGATGGATTGTAATAGGTGCTGGTTCATTATGCATCATTGTCTGGCTTGTGGAATGGTATATTAATAGAAAAAATAAAACGAAATGAAATCAAATACATCCTTATTGATATTAACTTTTTTATTATTCATTTTCACCTCTTGTTCGTCTCAACCGCAACCTTTTGTTACAGGACAGGATGATTGTCATGTTTGCAAGATGGGTTTAGTTGATTTCAAATATGGCGGAGAAATAATTACGAATAAGGGAAAAGTTTACAAATTTGATGATATGCGTTGTATGATCAGTTTTATCAAATCTAATTCCCTCGAAGAAAAAGAAATTTCAAAAACCCTAACCATGAATTTTAATAAACCTAATGAATTTTTGGATGTAAAAAAAGCATGGTTTGCTGTAAGTGCTGATTTAAGAAGCCCAATGGGTAGTAATGCAGCCGGATTTGGTTCAAAATCAGAAGCAGAAAATGTCTTAAAAGACAAAACCGGTCAGATTTTTCGTTGGGCCGACTTATTAGAAAGGAGTAAATAGTTCATGAAGTTTATTGCAATAATAATAATCCTGGCCTTCTCAGTCTCGTCATTTGGTAATACAATTACTGTAGGTAAAGATAAATCGATAACCAGTATTTCAAAAGGGGTTGCATTAGCCAAAAATGGAGATACTGTAAAAGTGTATCCAGGTTTTTACCGTGAAGGAAGAATCACTGTTACTAAGCAAATTACTTTAATTGGAATAAATTTTCCGGTGATTGATGGACAAAAAAAATTTGAAAATTTAGTTGTTAGCGGTAGTAATATCAAGATAATGGGTTTTCATTTTATAGATTCCAAACATTCCAGCTCTGAAGATTATTCTGCAATCAATATTATTGATGCCACAAATATTATAATTGAGAATAACAAAATCACTAATGCACATTTCGGTATTCATATTGCAAACAGTACATTTTGTACAGTAAAAGGGAATGATATAGTCGGGCAAGCTGTTTCAGAACAAAGTGCAGGCAATGGTATACATATCTGGAAATCATCACATGCATTTATTACCAATAACCATATTCAGGGTCATCGTGATGGTATATACTTCGAATTTGTAACAGATTCCGAAATCAGAAATAACAAGAGTGAAAACAATATCCGTTATGGTTTGCATTTTATGTTTTCACATAATAATTACTATGCATATAACACATTTAGGAAAAACGGAGCCGGAGTTGCAGTTATGTACACCCATCATGTAAGAATGGAACATAATATTTTTGAACAAAACTGGGGAACTGCTTCTTATGCCATTCTATTAAAGGATATTACAGATAGCTGGATAATCAATAATCAATTTATCTCTAATACAATCGGCATATTCATGGAAGGTTGTAATAGAATTGATGTTAAGAAGAATATATTTAGTAAAAATGGCTGGGCAATGAAAGTTCAGGCAAACTGTGTAGACAACGTAATTACAAATAATAATTTCAAAAGTAACACATTTGATATTTCAACTAATGGAACAATGGTTTCAAGCAGTTTTGAGTACAACTATTGGGATAAATACGAAGGCTATGATCTAAATAAAGACGGAATCGGGGATATCACTTATCATCCTGTTAGTATGTATTCAATGATCATCGAGCAAAATCCAAATGCTTTGATACTTTTACGAAGTTTTATGGTAACGCTTTTGGACAAAGCAGAAAAAGCACTACCCACTTTAACCCCTGAAAACCTGGTAGACAGAAAACCAAAGATGAAACCCTTTCAATTATGATCAGAATAGAAAATATTAATAAGCGGTTTAAAAAGCTAAAAGCACTGGATAATATTTCTGCCTCATTTGAAAAAGGTCAGGTAATCTCTTTGATTGGGCCAAACGGATCTGGAAAAACTACTTTGATTAAATCAATTCTAGGAATGGTAAAGCCAGATAGTGGTAAAATATATTTTAACAATGAACATATAAATGGAGGATTTAGTTATCGGAAAGATATCGGCTATATGCCTCAAATCGGTCGCTATCCTGACAATATGAAAGTTGGCCAGCTATTTAGCATGTTGAAAAATATCCGTAATGAACCAGATGAAAATCTCGATAATGAATTAATACGGGAATTTAATCTTTGTACCATTTTTGAAAAACCGATGCGCACCTTATCAGGTGGCACCAGGCAAAAAGTAAGTGCTGCAATTGCATTTTTATTTAATCCATCTGTACTTATTCTTGATGAACCAACAGCTGGACTTGACCCCTTATCATCTGAAATCTTAAAAGAAAAAATTATCAGGGAGAAAGGAAAGGGAAAACTAATTCTTATTACATCACATATACTCAGTGATCTTGATGAACTTACAACTCATGTTATGTATATACAAGAAGGTAAAATACAATTTTTGAAAAACATTGAAACACTAAGAGAAGATACCGGAGAAATAAAACTTGGCAAAGCTATTGCAAGGATTATGAAAGGCGAAGACCCAACAGGTAATTTCATTTCTGAATTTCTGAAATAAAATAATTAATTAAGCAATGATGAAACTCCCACGATACGTATTGTATGATATTCTAAGAAGCAAAATAATTATTGCATATACCTTATTTCTCTTCATTGTTTCTCTCAGTATGTTTCAGATGGAAGAAGATAGCAGTAAAGCCATGCTAAGCCTGATGAATATCATTCTAATCGTTTTGCCATTGGTGAGTTTGATATTTACTACAATTCATTATTACAATTCCTATGAATTTATTGAATTAATGCTTTCACAACCATTGAGCAGAAAAAGAATTCTTTTAAGTGAGTTTGCCGGAGTTGCTTTATCATTATTGTCTTCGTTCATGATCGGGGTGGGTATACCCGTATTACTTTATTCAGCTTCAGAAACAGGCTTTGCACTTTTATTTACAGGAGCATCTCTAACATTGGTATTTACATCAATTGCATTTCTTGCTTCTGTAATATCCAGAGACAAAGCAAAAGGCATAGGCTTTGCTTTGTTGCTGTGGTTCTATTTTACATTAATATATGACGGACTAGTTCTTTTAATACTATTTTCTTTCAGCGATTATCCTTTGGAAAAATTCACTCTTTTGCTATCTGCATTAAATCCTGTTGATCTTGGCCGGATATTTATTATGCTTAAAATGGATGTAAGTGCTCTAATGGGATATACTGGTGCATTATATAAAGATTTTTTTGGAAGTGGCGCCGGTTTACTTTATACCATTGGCATTATGACTCTATGGATTATTATTCCATTATGGATTGCAGTAAGGAAATTCAATAAAAAAGATTTATAAATATTTTATCTCATTATAATTAAATTATCATGGACTCAATTATTAATAAAAGCCTTGCTCAGATTGTAAACAGCAATTATAAGGCCGCTAATGTATTTGAAAAATTTCATCTTGATTTTTGTTGCAAAGGGAAAAGAACTTTGCTACAAGCTTGCCAGGAAAGCAATTTGCAAGTTGATGATGTGATTGCTGAACTGGAAAAAAATAATTTGACTGATTCACTTACAACGAAAGTTAACTTTCATGAAATGACATTAGCCCAGTTAACAGATTATATCATTTCAACACACCATCAGTATGTAAAAAATGAAATGCCGGTATTATTGAATTATCTTGAAAAAATTGCAGATAAGCATGGCGAACGACATCCTGAAATGAAAAAAGTTTTTCAATTATTTGCTGCGATTAAAGAAGAATTAGAACACCACATGCAAAAAGAAGAATTAGTGTTATTCCCAAGAATAATTGATATAGAAAATCGGTTAAATGAAGGAAATGAAATCATCATCAATAGCTCATATTTATTATCACCAATGAGTATGATGGAAAAAGAACATGACCATGCCGGTTCTATGCTTGCCGAGATCAGGGATCTTACAAACAATTTTAATCCTCCGGATGATGCATGTACAACTTATAAACTTAGTTTTGCATCACTTCATGCATTTGAGTTGGATTTACATCAACATGTTCATCTGGAAAACAACATATTATTTCCAAATGCTTTGAAACTATTTTTACCACAAGTTGAAAATTCGATGAATTAAATTTTCAATATATATTGAAACAACTTTTAATTTATGGCTGCTTACGCTTATTTGTGATAATAATCAGTTTGGCTATTGAAATTACTCATATCCATCCTTATATGCCGGCTCTATTTTAGCCGCTTATATTCCGCTTTTTATGCCTGATTCAGCCACTATTCAACAACTTAATTGCTACCATTGCGGCGAAGTATGTATGAATGATTCAATTAATTCATCTGATAAAATATTTTGCTGTGAGGGATGTAAGATGGTATTCCATATTCTGAATGAGACTGATTTATGTGATTATTATGCTCTTAATAAAAACCCTGGGATCAGTCAACGGATAAAAGTAAGAAATGATAAGTTCGCATTTCTTGATAATGAAAAGATCCAGAATCAAATTATTAGCTTTAAGGATGATGAACAAATGCATGTTACCTTCTATTTACCACAAATGCATTGCAGCTCCTGTTTGTATTTACTTGAAAACCTATACCGCATCAACCCGGGAATACTTTCCAGCAAAGTAAATTTTACACGGAAGGAAGCAGACATTGTATTAATTACTTCAAAAACAAATCTTCGTGCAGTTGCTGAAACGTTGACTAGTATTGGATATGAGCCGTATATCAGTTTGAATGACTTGAAAGAAAAAAGACCTGCTATTAATAAAAGTATGGTTTATCAGTTGGGAATTGCCGGCTTTTGTTTCGGTAATATCATGTTGATGAGTTTTCCGGAATATCTTGGTATTGATGCAAGCGATACAGCACTAAGAACCATTTTTCGTTGGATGAATTTTGGTTTAGCGATTCCAGTTTTATTATATTCAGCACTCCCCTTTTATACATCCTCATGGAAAAGCCTGAAACATAAATTCCTGAATATAGATGCGCCAATAGCTTTGGCAATCATTATAACCTTTATAAGAAGTGCTTATGAAGTAATAAGCGGAACAGGTGGCGGGTATTTTGATTCCATGACAGGCATCGTTTTTTTTATGTTGGCAGGCCGAATATTACAGGATAAAACTTATCGCCAACTGTCTTTTGAAAGAGATTATACTTCTTATTTTCCAATCGCCATTTCAATAATTAAGGAAGAAAAAGAAATTACAAAAACCTTACCTGAAATAAAACCCGGCGACACCTTACTTATCCATAACGAAGAGTTAATACCAGCAGATGGAATATTGACAAAAGGCAAAGCATTTATTGATTACAGTTTTGTTACCGGTGAATCATTACCCGTTTTAAAAGAGGTTGGTGAACTGATCTATGCAGGCGGCAAACAAACTGAAAGTAATATTGAAATGTTAGTAGTAAAAGAAGTTGCACAAAGTTATTTGACCAAACTTTGGAACAGAAGTGAATTTAAAAAAGAGGATAAAGAGAAAAATACATCATTTGTTCATCTGCTCAGCCGGTATTTCACCTATATAGTATTAACCATAGCAACCGCCACTGCTGTTTATTGGCAGATCAACGACTCTTCAAAAATGTGGGCAGCAGTTACAGCAGTATTTATCATTGCATGCCCTTGTGCATTATTGCTATCAAATTCTTTTACAAACGGAAATATTCTCAGAATACTCAGTAGAAACCAATTCTTTTTAAAGAATGCTGAAACAATTGAAGAGATCGCAAAAGTTTCACATATTGTATTTGATAAAACAGGCACACTTACTACTTCTCAGAAGCAGGATATTAAATATGAAGGAAATATATTGACTACATTTCAAAAGCAACAAATTGCTTCATTGGCTGCCAACTCTACTCACCCATTAAGCAAAGCCTTGGCTAAATATCTCTCTTATGAAAAAAATAGCAGGGTTGCTGGATTTAAAGAGACCATTGGCCAGGGTATAGAAGGAATTGTCAATGAAGATTTAATAAAACTTGGGTCTTATCAATTTGTATCAGGAAAAAATGATCATCAACCCGGCACTAAAATTTTTATATCTATAGAAAATAAATTACTTGGCCACTTTCATTTCAGTAATCATTACAGAGAAGAGATTCCGGCATTAATAAAGAAATTAAAAGATAATTACCGCCTTTCAGTAATATCAGGTGATAATGAAACCGAAAAGGAAAATCTGCATCAGTTATTAGGCAAAAAAACAGTAGTTCTTTTTCATCAGCAACCGGAAGACAAGTTGCAATACATAAAACATTTACAGGAACAATCGGGCAAGGTAATGATGATTGGGGATGGTTTGAATGATGCCGGAGCATTAAAACAAAGTGATATAGGAATTGCAGTTGCAGAAAAAACCAATAATTTCACTCCTTCCAGCGATGCTATTATTGAAGCCAAACAACTTTCAAGACTTCCACGTTTCATTGAGCTTTGCAGAGCCAATAGAAATATTGTTATAGCAAGCTTTGTATTATCGATCGTATATAACATTATTGGATTGTTTTTTGCAGTTCAAGGCACACTTTCTCCACTTATAGCTGCCATTTTGATGCCCAGCAGTTCTCTCAGCATTCTTCTTATCACCTTTGGAACTAGTAATATTCTGGCAAAATGGCTAAAACTATAAGCCTGTAGTTTACAGCTCCCTCAAGCTGATAAAAATCAGTTTTTCCCCTGATACTGCTTATACTAACCCGGAAGAGGTAAAAATACTTTTACTGCTATAATATATCAGAATGAGTGTAATTATTATCCTACTGGTTGCCAGCATCTCAGTAGCAGCTATTTTTTTAGTTGCCTTTCTTTGGGGTGTTAGATCCGGCCAGTTCGAAGACGATTACTCCCCTTCTTCCCGAATTCTTTTTGACGATAAGCCTTCTTCATCAACCAAAACAAATAAATAATCTCTGTTATGCAAGAAACAAATCAAGGCATGCAAATTGAAAAATTTTATTACGATAATAAAATTGTAAAAGCCTTTGGATATGCTACTGTCATTTTTGGTATTGTTGGCATGATAGTAGGTTTATGGGTAGCTATCCAGTTCTATTATCCCGATAGCAGCCTCAATTTTGCAGCTACTACATTTGGGCGTTTAAGACCATTGCATACCAATGCTATCATTTTTGCATTTGTAGGTAATGCTTCATTTGCCGGTATTTATTATTCTTTACAGCGTTTGTGTAAAGCAAGAATGTTCAGTGACAAACTGGGCTGGGTACATTTCTGGGGCTGGCAATTAATTATTGTTGGTGCCGCTATCACCTTGCCATTAGGGCTTAATAATGGTGCTGAATATGCAGAGTTGATCTGGCCAATTGACATCGCAATTGCATTAGTATGGGTCATATTCGGTATCAATATGTTTGGCACAATTCTAAAAAGAAGAGAAAAACATTTATACGTTGCAATATGGTTTTATATTGCTACCTGGGTTACCGTTGCTTTATTACATATTGTCCGCTCTGTAGAATTACCTTATTCACTCACTGGTAGTTATAGTTGGTATGCCGGTGTACAAGATGCATTGGTACAATGGTGGTATGGTCATAATGCTGTAGCATTTTTCCTTACTACACCTGTTTTAGGATTGATGTATTATTTCCTTCCTAAAGCTGCAAACAGACCCGTTTATTCATATCGTCTTTCTATTATTCACTTTTGGGCGTTGATATTTATTTACATATGGGCTGGCCCTCACCATTTACTATATACAGCTTTACCTGACTGGGCACAATCACTTGGTGTTGTATTTTCTATTATGTTGATTGCCCCTAGCTGGGGTGGAATGCTGAATGGATTATTTACACTACGTGGCGCATGGGACAAAGTAAGAGAAGATCCTGTTTTAAAATTTATGGTAGTAGCCATTACCTGTTATGGCATGAGTACTTTAGAAGGTCCCCTTATGAGTTTGAAAAGTGTAAATGCTGTGGCTCACTTTAGCGACTGGATCGTAGCACATGTTCATATCGGCGGTTTGGGATGGAATGGCTTCATGGCATTCTCTATACTATATTATATGATTCCTAAAATGTGGGGTACTAATTTATATTCAAAAAAATTAGCTACTAATCACTTTTGGCTGGGCACAATAGGAATTATTATCTATGCAGTTCCATTGTATTGGGCAGGATTTGAACAAAGTATTATGTGGAAACAGTTTACTCCCGAAGGACAATTGAAATTCGACTTCCTGCAAACTGTTACCAATATTCGACCTATGTATATAGCCCGGAGTATTGGTGGCACATTATACCTGATTGGTGCTTTCATAATGACATATAACCTTTATAAGACTATAAGACAGGGTAAATTCATAGCAAATGAAGCAGCTGAAGCTGCGCCATTAATTAAAGAGGTATCTAAGAAAAAAGAATACTGGCACAGGGTAATTGAAAGAAAACCATTGACCATGTTGGTCTTAAGTCTTGTATTAGTGGCAATAGGTGGATTAGTACAAATGATTCCGACATTCCTTGTAAAATCAAATGTGCCGACACTGGCCAGTGTAAAGCCTTATACACCTTTGGAATTGCAAGGCAGGGATATATATGTACGGGAAGGATGTTACACTTGTCATTCCCAAATGATAAGACCATTTAGGGATGAAGTAGCCCGCTATGGAGAATACTCAAAAGCAGGTGAGTTTGTTTACGATCATCCTTTCCAATGGGGAAGCAAACGGACTGGCCCGGATTTGGCAAGAGAAGGAGCAAATAAAAATAAAAGACCAGACTCCTGGCATTTCAATCATATGTATGATCCAACATCTACATCTCCAGGATCACTAATGCCAAGATATATCTGGTTACTTGATAATAAACTGGATACAAATTCAACACCTGCAAAAATAAGAGCTATGCAAACCTTAGGGGTTCCGTATCCGGAAGGATATGACAAAATAGCTAATCAGAAACTGATGGAGCAAGCAGAGGCAATTACTGCCAATCTAAAAAAAGAAAAAATAGAAACAGCATCAGACGCTGAGATCATTGCTGTTATCGCTTACTTACAACGATTAGGAAAGGATATAGAGAATGAACCCAAACCTATTACAAAACAATAATAAAATCAACCTATAATGAAATTTATTAATTATATCGAAAAAGTAAGTGGGGTTGATATCATGGGTTTACTATCCCTTTTGATCTTCTTTTTATTTTTTGTAGTAATGCTCATTTGGGTGTTTAAAACAAAGAAAAAAGATTTTAATGATGTAAGCCGTATACCATTAGATAATCAGAATTCAACTAACCTGTAATGTTTATACATATGCGAAAGATATCAAAATACATATTCAGCTTGTTGTTCATATTTTTTGTAGCAACGATACAGTCTGCCTGGGCTGATGGGCCTCCTGCGCCTTCAATCATAGATAATTCACTTGCAATAATGCTCTTTATTTTAATGTTGCTATTAATGATTGTGATTGGCATACTTGGAAATATCTTAATTGGCGTTGCAGATATCAATGCAAAAAAGAGAAAAAATGAAAAGAAAATAAGTAACACAGTTATCAGTGGAATATTGCTAATTATGTTGATGATATCTCCTGAAATTTTTGCACAAAATGTAATAGCAGAAACTGCAGTAAAGAAATCGAGTACAATTGGTGGAATGGATGCCTCTGCATTTTACATAATGATCATTGTCATATTCGCTGAGCTATTAATAATTCTTGCCTTACTTGTCAATATCAAACTATTGATCAGAAAAGAAAAATTAAAAATAGTTGCTGAAGAAGAGACTGCTGTAGTAAAAGAAGAAAAAGCCAATAGACTCAGTTGGTGGGACAGATTCAACAGACTACGCCCGGTTACGGAAGAAGCAGAATTGGATCTTGGACATGAATATGATGGAATAAGGGAATTAAATAACAGACTTCCACCATGGTGGTTATACGGCTTTTACCTTTGTATTATTTTTGCAATAGTTTATATGTGGCGTTTTCATGTATCTCATTCGGGACCTTCCAGTGCACAGGAATATGAAAATTCAGTAGCAAAAGCAGAAATAAGAATTCAAAATTACCTCAAATTGAAAGGAGAATTGGTTGATGAAAACACAGTAACATTACTTACCAGTGAAGAAGATCTTGCCGCAGGTAAAGCGATTTTTATGAATCCATCAAATTGCCCTGCGTGTCATAATGCTGATGGTGGAGGAAATGCAGTGGGACCAAACCTTACCGATGACTATTGGCTTTATGGAGGCAGTGTAAAAGATATTTTCAAAACCATCAAGTATGGAACGAACAAAGGAATGAGAAGCTGGAAAGATGATTTATCAGCCAAACAAATAGCACAGGTTTCCAGTTATGTAAAATCACTTCAGGGAACAAAGCCTGCTAATCCAAAAGAGGCTCAAGGAGAATTGTACAAGGAAGAGTTAACTCCTGCACCTGTTAAAGATTCAACAATTGTAGCGCCTGAAACAAAATAGGCAATTAAGAGATGAAAAGAAAAAGTGATGACTGAAACAAAAACACAAGTTGAACAAACTGAATCCTTTCGTGACAGGATAGCAACTGTAGATGCAAAAGGAAAAAGGAAATGGGTATTTGCACAAAAACCCAAAGGGAGATTTTATAATATCCGTACAATAGTTAGTCTTGGTTTTTTTGCTTTATTTTTTACTTTGCCGTTTTTAAAGTTCAATGGAAGGCCACTATTTTTATTTAATATCCCGGAAGCCAAGTTCATCATTTTTGGGAAAATATTCTGGCCACAGGATTTTTTCATCTTCGGCCTCACAATGGTCACTTTCATTATTTTCATTGTCCTTTTTACTGCAGCATTCGGAAGGCTTTTTTGCGGATGGGTATGTCCCCAAACCATTTTTATGGAAATGCTGTTTCGTAAAGTGGAATATTTGATAGAAGGAGATGCGGCCAAACAAAAATTATTGAAAGCCTCACCATGGACCGGAGAAAAAATAAGAAAAAAAACTACCAAGCATACGGTATTTTTTATTCTGGCCTTTATTATCGCAAATTTCTTTCTTGCCTATATTATTGGCATTGATGAACTGAAGAAAATAATAAGTGAGCCTGTTAGCCAGCACATGATAGGGTTTCTTTCTTTACTACTTTTCTCTGGAATTTTTTATGGCGTATATGCTTCCTTTCGTGAGCAAGTGTGTACTGTTGTTTGCCCTTATGGCAGATTACAAAGTGTATTACTTGATAGAAATTCTATGCTGGTTGCTTATGATTATAAAAGAGGGGAGCCAAGAGATAAGTATAAAAAAAATGCAGCGCCGGAATTAAATACCGGCGATTGTATTGATTGCTTTCAGTGTGTAAAAGTATGTCCAACAGGAATTGACATTCGAAATGGCACACAAATGGAATGTGTAGGTTGTACTGCCTGTATTGATGCTTGTGATAAAATGATGGTAGCTGTTAACAGGCCAAAAGGGTTGATTCGATATGCTTCAGAGAGTGGAATATCTGAAGGAAAAAAATTACGGTATACAGGAAGAATGAAATTTTATACATTCCTGCTAATTATATTATCTGGTATTCTTACATTATTATTATTGAGCCGAAAAGATATTGATGGTACGATTCTACGTACCAAGGGGTTAACTTACCAGGAAAGAGGCACTGACAGTCTTTCTAATTTATTTAATATTAAAGTCATCAATAAGACAATAAAAGACATGCCTGTTACATTAAGACTTGAAGGTGAAGCACTGAATACCGGAAAAATAGAACTAGTTGGAGCAACAGATATTCATCTTAAACAAGAAGATCAGGCTACTGGTTCTTTTTTTGTAGTGCTACCAAGAAGCTTTGTTACAAAAAGAAAAATGAAAATCAGCATTGGTTTATATAATGGTGAGAAAAAAATAACCGCTCTTAATACAAATTTCACTGGGCCTTTCACCAGAAACAATTAATAAAAATAAATTATGAATTGGGGTAATAAGCTTTTAATAACATTTATCGTCTTTGCTATTGGCATGGCATATTTAGTATACCGATCAGTAACAACCAATTTTGAATTAGTCGAAAATGATTATTACAAGCAAGAAATAGGTTACCAGCAGGTTATAGATGGAACTCTACAAGCAAATCAATTATCTTCTTCCATTCAGTTTCAGCAAACAGACAATGGCATCATTGTGCAACTACCTGATGAAATGAAGAATAAAACATTATCCGGAGAAATATGGTTTTATTGTGCCTATGATCAAAAGAAAGACATAAAGATTTTGCTAGAAACCAATAAAGATGCAACACAGATTTTGGAAGCTGGTAAAATAAAACCTGGTAATTATACAGTTAAGATAAATTGGGAAGATGATATCAATAAATATTATAGCGAAAAAAGCTTAACCGTTTTATAATGCTATTACCGGTATTAATATCAGGGTTTACATTAGGCGCTGCTGGTAGTCTGCATTGTGTGGGTATGTGCGGGCCTTTAAGTCTTGCATTACCAGTTCATCAATTAACCGGAATTAAAAAATTCTTCTCTTTACTATTTTATCAAATTGGAAGAATCGTTACATATTCAATTATCGGATTATTATTTGGATTAGCGGGTAGAAGAATCTATATATCGGGATACCAACAATCGTTTTCCATTATAATGGGAATCGTTGTACTTTCTTTAGCTACTTTATATTTCTTTAGGAAAAGAACAATTCATCTTTCATTCATGAACCGTTTTTATGTTATGGTTCAAAATATAATTATCAGGCTCATCAAATCGGTCAATAATTCGTTCAGCTTCTTCCTGATGGGTTTGGCCAATGGATTATTACCCTGTGGAATGGTATATATTGCTATTGCTGCAACATTATCTCTATCAACTGTAACAGAAAGTGTAAGTTTTATGGCGATGTTTGGCGCCGGAACATTACCTGCAATGATGCTGATTGGCTATGCCGGTCAAATGATAAAACCCGAATACAGAAGTTTTTTCAGAAAGCTTGTGCCTGTATTTATTACTCTGATGGGTATCGTTTTGATATTAAGAGGAATGAACCTGGGTATTCCTTATATCAGTCCTGAATTACCGATATCTCCCGGTGATGTAATTGAATGTCATCCATAAAATAAATTGACCATTCTCATTTAAAATTCTGATGAACATCAACATTTCATCATTTCATCAACGTTACTTTTATGCTTTAACACACATATAATGCTCACATCCGTGAGTAATTGTTGGTTTTTGTTTCAATATCGAACCCCCGGCTCTCCGGGGGTTCTTGTTTTGGGATAAAACTACCTGGTAAGCTCCATTCAAATTCTCACTTATATATCTTTGCTTCATGCATATCGATATTATTACTGTACTCCCGGAATTATTAGAAAGCCCATTCCAACATAGCATTATGAAAAGGGCTCAGGATAAAGGACTTTTGACTGTACAGGTACATCAGCTTCGCAAATGGGCTGTAAATGAATATGGTATGGTAGATGACTATCAATATGGCGGCGGTGCGGGAATGGTAATGATGTGTGAACCACTTACAAAAGCAATTGAGGAATTATCTGCCAACAAAAAGTATGATGAGATCATTTTCCTTACTCCTGATGGTGAAACGTTTAATCAGAAAATGGCAAATTCTTTATCCTTGAAAGAAAGTTTATTACTTATATGTGGGCATTACAAAGGAATTGATGAAAGGATAAGAGAGCATTTTGTAACAAAAGAGATCTCAATTGGTGATTATGTTTTAAGTGGAGGAGAATTACCAGCTGCAATTTTAGTGGATGCAATTGGCCGCTTATTACCCGGCGTTTTAAATGACGAAACTTCTGCATTGACTGATTCATTTCAGGATAATTTGTTAGCCCCTCCTGTTTATACCCGGCCCGTTGATTATAGAGGCTGGAAAGTGCCGGATATTTTAATGAGTGGCGATCATAAAAAGATAGAAGAATGGCGACATGAACAATCACTGATAAGAACAAAAGAAAGAAGGCCGGATCTTCCTGAAAATCAGTAATTGTTTAACTTTTGTTGATAGCCAACAGATTAGGTTTACACATTAACAAAACTCAGGTTTTTATTAGCTGGAATAGCTTATTTTCACGCCTTCTTTATTCTCCGGATAACTCAAAAAGGACAAAAGAAAATTAGTAGCAGATAACCAGAGAAAGAAATACTTAAAAAATTACATGAAGGCACTGAGCACTCTTAAAGATCCTGTATATGTTGAGCCAACCAAATTCAGCAGATACGAGAGATTCTGGTTAAAATATATCAATGATAAAAGGGATCTACCTTTTATTCATTTATTAACTGCTATTCACATTTTTGTGATACCGGCAGCAATCATTTTATATACTCCTTTATTACAAGGCTGGTATTGGTGGTTATTATATGTACCTTATTTCTACCTTTCTCAAATGTATTTTAAAGGACGATTTGGCCTTATGCTTCATTGCATAAGTCATCGTAAACTATTTGCAAAAGGATATACCTGGTTATACAACTATACTATTTGGTTTGTATGCCCATTTTTTGGACATACTCCTGAAACTTATTTTGTGCATCATATGGCTATGCACCATGTGGAAAACAACCAGGAAGATGATGCCAGCAGCACATTAAAATACAGAAGAGACAGTCTTGTTGATTTTCTTAAATACGTTGGCCGCTTTTTAGTGATGGGTTTTGTGGATACATTTATGTACCTCTTCAACCGAAAACGTAAGAAGTTGTATATGCGTCTTACTTATGGCGAAATGGCTTTTTATTTATTCTGCGTTGGAATGTCATTCGTAAATTTTCATGCTACACTTTTTGTTTTCATAATACCCTTTGTTTTTGCAAGAATAGTGATGATGCTGGGTAATTGGGCACAGCATTCTTTTGTTGATAAAGACAATACAGAAGATAATTTTACCAGTGCTATTAATTGTATCAATACCAAGTATAATCAAATGTGCTGGAATGACGGATACCATACAGTACACCATCTTCGCCCTGCAATGCATTATACAGACATACCCGGAGAGTTTTTAAAACTGAAAGATCAGTTTGTAGAAAAAAAGACTTTCATATTTGATGGTGTTCATTATCTGCACATTTTTGTTTGGCTAATGACCAAACGTTATGATAAACTTGCCGATAATCTTGTAAATATTGATAACAAAACATTTACCAACAGAGAAGAAGCAATTGCTTTGATGAAAGAGCGAACAAAAAAAATAAAACAAACTGCATAAAAAAAGGGCTTCATAAGAAGCCCTTTAAATTTTCATACGAATTCTCTACTGGTTACTGTTATGAAATTGTTTTAAAAAGGAGAAGCCATATATGGGAATGAGGCTAGAAACGGTTTATCATTATTATTTACATTATCACTTGTTAATCCCGGATTAGATCCGCCAGTTGCTCCTCCAAAGATCAACGTTAGCTCAACATCAATAACATCGTCACCTAAGGCTCTGCCGGTAAGCACATTTGTACCATCAAAAAAAGTGGTAACACCTGTTGTACTGGCACCTAATACATCAGTTGCCAAAACACCTGCAAATGCATCTGCATTTAATCCTAAAATATTTGTCGTATACCCAAATGCGTTTAGCTTATTTACAAATTCAGTTCGAAATGCAGCATCCATTTGAGAAGGTACTGTTGTATTGAATTCATTTTTCCGCATTGCGCCTACAAATACTGTATTGATCGCCGGTCGGCCCATTTGATCCCTTTGTTCATATCGTTCTGCAAAAGGAGGTGTTCCTTTTGATGCAGTTTCTGTATTAAGTCTGTTATAGTTTTCATTTTCCTGAAGATTTTTTTGACAAGCACTTAATGTAAATACAGCAACAGCAACTATACTTATTTTTCTGATTGAAAGAATATTATTTTTTTTCATTTTAATTTATTTGAAAAGTTTATTAAGAATTTTTTATCTGCCGCTTACTTTTTCCTTACTCTCAGCCCAAACATTAATTGAACCATTTCCTCCAAGCATTGATTTAGGCACTTCCACTACCAGGCCCAGCACATTCGTACCGGCAAAAGTGTCATTACCTGTTTCATTAAACGAAGCTGCTGTACCACCAATGATCTGACTATAACGAACAAAATCAAAGAAGAATGGATCATCACGGGGTCCTGCAAAGACCTTAACGCCTTTCTGCTCACCTATTATAGCTGGTTGTCCATAAGGTGTAATATCAACTTGTGCTGTAAAATTGTTGATGCCTAAATAACTTGTTGTACCAGGTTCATTAGGTTTAAACGGACCATACACTTTCATTTTACCATTTTTGGCTACGCACTGAATAACCAGATCTTCAACAGCATCACCATTATTATCAATGTTAAATTCGATCATTGTGTTTTCATCAAATTTTGCATTGGCTGTTGCATCCGGAGAAAGTAATCCCTGTGTGTTTGCAACAAAAACTATGTTATCGGTATTCTGTCCACGAAAAACATAAACATCCGTTATATCAGAAGCCTGACCTGTAACAGCCGGCGCATCAATGTGATCTGCCGCCATTAAAATACTGCCGGAAACTATTATAATACCCGCAGCTAATGAAAGCAGTAATTTTTTCTTTTTCATTTTTTTTGATTTAAAGATTTAAAATAATACATGTTATAAAATATCAACTATATAAAAATTTCATCGGGAGGGACTTAGAAAACAGGATTCGAAAGTGTATTCTTAAACACATACGGCGTCAGATTAATTCCGGATTGAATTTGTTAAAATAATTATTTGCAACAAAAAAGGGGTTGCCAATTGACAACCCCTTTTATAAAGCCTTTTGATGGTTATTCCTTTTTGATTCCGATTACCGGCAGGTGCTTTTCCCTTATTAATTGATTCAATGACTTTAAATCATCTTCCATTATTTTCTTAAGTTTTTCCAATTGAACATCGATCTGTCCTCCTATAACAACATATGCTTCTTTCATTTGCTTTGCCAAAACTCCATTACCAGCCTGTGCATTACCATACAATCCACTAAGTTTATCATCAAGCCGAATAGGATAATTCAATACATCCTGACCGCTTTTTGCTTTTGTCTGGTGTAGTGCCTCTTCTACAGAAGTCATTTTCTTATCAATACTATCCATCATGATATTAACCTCTTTTACTGAATCAGCCGCCCACTTATCTTTATACTCTTTCATCTGACTTCTTATCTCTTTAATATTTTTTAATGCCTTGATCGTTTCACTGAATTTATCCCTTGCTGTGATCAGAAAATCAAATTGTTCTTCATACTCTGCAGCAGTAACTTTATAATTTGGATCACCTAGTATCTTGAATGGAATTTCAACAGAATCTTTCCCCATTTTGAATACAGCAAAATAATTTCCAGGAATCGCTTTTGGCCCTGAAACATTTCCATTCCATACGATCATGCCTTCAGGAATTTTTTCCGCATCAGTATAATTCATATTCCATACAAACTGATTTAGACCAGTATTTATTTCTATCTTATTTTCTTTTGAAGAGGTACTGAAAGTCTTGATCTCTTTTTTCATATTATCCTTTATTACTACTAATAATTTTGTAGAATCATCAATAGACTTCAGATAAAATGGAATTACAATACCGCTTGGCGGATTCATTCCTACATTATTTTGTGAACCACCAAACCCTCTGCCTCCCCCCTGCATTCTGTATGCAGAATGTGGAGTAAAGACATGCCATTGTTTATCAGCGATAGCATCACTTGCTTGTTGTACCACACTCAGATCATCCAGAATATAAATACTTCTGCCCTGTGTCCCAACGATCAGATCATTATCTTTTATAGCAAGATCTGTAACTGATAAAGTAGGAAGGTTCAACTGAAATGGTTTCCAATTAGCTCCATCATCATAACTTATATACATGCCATATTCAGTTCCTCCATATAACAGACCTTGTTTCTTTTTATCTGCCCGGATAGCTCTTGAAAAATGCAACCGGTTTATTCCGTTATCTATTCGTTTCCAGGTCTTCCCATAATCCTCAGTTTTATAAATGTATGGTTCAAAATCATCCAGCTTATATCTTGTACCAACAAAATAAGCAGCCCCTTTTTTAAAAGGATCTGCTTCAACACAATTCCACATTATCCATTTCGGGCAATCTTTTGGTGTTACATTCTCCCAGTTCTTACCACCATCTCTACTTACATGTATCAATCCATCATCACTGCCAGACCACAACAGATCCTTTTCGTATTCACTCTCTGTAGCAGTAAAAATGGTGCAATAGTATTCCACACCTGTATTATCTTTTGTAATTGGTCCGCCACTGGGTGCTTGCCTGGTTTTATCATTCGTTGTAAGATCAGGGCTTATCATTTCCCAGCTTCTTCCTTCATTTTCAGAAACGAATAAATGATTTCCTGCAGCATATAATCTCTTTGGATTATGTGGTGAGAAAAAAATCGGATAGTTCCATTGAAAGCGGTATTTCTGCACATCAGCACCTGCACCAATACCATCATCAGGCCATACATTAATTTGTCTTCTTTCATTTGTTTTATGATCTACTCTCGCCATAAAACCCATATAACTGCCACCATAGGTAATATCAGGATTAGTTGGATCTGCCACCACATAACCACTTTCTCCTCCTGCAGTTGCTTCAAAATCATCTTCAGTAATTGCATTTCCATATGTTCTGGAACGAATTCTGAAAGCACTGTTATCCTGTTGACCACCAAGAATGCGATATGGGAATGCATTGTCAGTACTCACTCTGTACACCTGAACAGTTGGTTGATTTAAATAGGTACTCCAATTTGCTCCTGCATCAAATGACACCTGTGCTCCTCCGTCATCTGCAATGATCATACGGTTCGGATCCTGTGGATCGATCCACAGATCATGATGATCACCATGCGGCGTTCTGATACTTTTAAAAGTTTTACCACCATCAGTACTGAACATGAAACCTACATTGGGACAGTACAATTTATTTTCATTCTTAGGGTCTACAAATACTTTACTGTAATACCAGGCTCTCTGACGGATATTATTATCACTGCTTTGCAAGGTCCAGTTTTCACCTGCATCTGTGCTTACAAATAATCCACCTTTTGCATTCTCAATCAACGCATACAACTTATCTGTATTAGAAGGCGCAACTGCTACTCCTACAATTCCCCAGGTATCTTTTGGCAATCCTCTGGCAGTAGAAATATTTTTCCAGGTCTCTCCTCCATCTGTACTTTTCCATAATCCACTTCCATCTCCACCGCTTTCCATACTGTGTGGTGTTCTTATCACCCTCCAGGTACCTGCATATAATACCAATGGATTACCGGGCTCCATCACCAATTCACTACATCCGGTTTGATTGTTTACATACAATACTTTTTTCCAGGTTTTACCGCCATCTGTAGTTTTAAAAACCCCTCTCTCTTCATTGGGTCCGAATAAATGACCCATTACCGCAGCCCAAACTATATCAGGATTCTTTGGATGAATGATAATTCGAATAATATGTCTGCCATCCTTTAAACCAAGGTTTCTCCAATTCTTTCCACCATCATCTGTACGCCATATACCTCCCAATCCTTCACTAACGTTACCCCTCATGGTATGTTCTCCTTCACCGGCATAAATGATCGTTTCATCAGAAGGGGATACGGCAACTGAACCGATAGAACCTCCAAAGAACTTATCAGATATATTCATCCAGTTACTTCCACCATCAGTAGTTTTCCAAACACCCCCACCTACTCCACCGAAATAAAAGGTATTCGTATTTTTAAAACTACCTGCTACGGCTGCACTACGGCCACCACGAAAAGGTCCGATCAATCTGTAATTTAAATTCTTAAATAAGACATCCTCCTTATTATCTGCTTGAACTGATGTTGTCTTTCTGTTTTTTTGAGCAAAAAGACTTATAGAAAAAAAGGCAACAATAACTAATAGTATTATTTTTCTCATGGCAACTGTATGTTATATGAATTTTAGGTCTTGAAGTTAGTGATTTAGAAAATACAAAATAACCAACAGATCACAGCAGTTCAAATTTAGTATAGCGAATAGTATCTTTAGCAAAATAGCAAATATGAAATCATTTACTATCACTGGAAATCTTGTTGATATTCATCAGGAAAAAATATATCCTGCTGAAATCATGATCAGTGAAGGAAAAATAGTTTCAATAGTTGAAGATCCGGAAAATACAGAACCATTTCTACCTTATATATTGCCCGGCTTTATTGACAGCCATGTGCATATAGAAAGCTCTATGCTTGTTCCTTCTGAATTTGCAAGACTGGCAGTAGTACATGGAACCGTAGCCACTGTAAGCGATCCGCATGAAATTGCAAATGTTTGCGGAATGAAAGGAGTGGAATTCATGATTGAAAACGGCAAAACTGTTCCCTTTAAATTCAACTTCGGAGCTCCCAGCTGTGTACCAGCTACCAGTTTTGAAACTGCCGGTGCTGTATTAAGTGCAGACGATGTAGAAAAGTTATTATTAAGAGATGAGATAAAGTACCTGAGTGAAATGATGAATTTTCCTGGTGTGCTTTTCAAGGATGAAGAGGTGATGAAAAAGATCGACACGGCTCATCGGTTAAACAAACCGGTTGATGGCCATGCACCAGGATTGAGAAGGGAAAAAGCAAAACAATATATTGATGCAGGCATTTATACAGATCATGAATGCTTCACAAAAGAAGAGGCCCTGGATAAACTGAACTATGGAATGAAGATCATTATCCGTGAAGGTAGCGCAGCTAAAAATTTTGATGAGTTGATTGATCTGCTTCATGATCATGCTGACCAAATAATGTTTTGCAGCGATGATAAACATCCGGATAGTTTAGTGTTAGGCCATATCAATCAACTTTGTGAAAGAGCTGTTGCAAAAGGTATTGATATTTTAAAAATATTAAAAGTTGCATGCCTTAATCCGGTACTTCATTATAAATTAGATGTTGGCTTATTAAGAAAAGACGATCCTGCAGATTTCATACTAGTGAAAGATCTTGAAAAATTTGAAGTTGTAAAAACATTTATCAATGGAGAACTAGTAGCTGAAAACGGGAAGTCAAATATTGTAACTAAAAGATCAAAGCTGATAAATAATTTTTCATGTAGCAAAAAAGAAACTTCAGATCTTATAGTTCCTTATACAACTGAATCGTCATCTATAGCCGTAATTGAAGCGTTGGATGGTCAATTAATAACCAACCGGCTTTCTTTTGAACCAAAAATAAGTAATGGAAATATTATAAGTGATGCCGAAAGAGATATTCTTAAGATCGTTGTAGTGAATCGTTATTCAGATGCTCCCATAGCAAAAGCTTTTATCAAAAACTTTGGGTTAAAACAAGGAGCTTTAGCTTCTTCCGTTGCACATGACAGTCACAATATCGTTGCTGTTGGAGTAGATGATGAGAGTATATGCAAAGCAGTAAATTTAGTTATTGAAAGTAAAGGAGGTGTGAGTGCTGTAAGCAGCAATAAAGAAATGATACTTGAATTACCTGTAGCCGGATTAATGAGTAATGATGATGGCTATAAAATAGCTGCTGATTATACTGCAATTGATATAATGACTAAAGAAGATTTAGGTTCTACTTTAGGCTCTCCATTCATGACTCTTTCATTTATGGCTTTGCTGGTAATTCCACATTTAAAATTGAGTGATAAGGGATTGTTTGATGGTGATAAGTTTGAATTCATTAGTTAATTAAAAATCAAAACACAAAACAAACTATTTAATTGTGTTGTAAGTACTCATTTCTACAGTAATATTTATTGCCATTACTGTTAACTTTCACATTCCTTTAATAACCAAATGAGTCTGTATTTGCATCTAATACGTAGATGACAATAAAAACAGACCCATAGTGCAGCAAACGGTATGAGTAGACAGAACAGGGTCAGAATAAATTTAAATGACTTTGTTATGAAACAAAATCTACACATCTCTGCCGCATTCGACCAACCGGAGTTAGTACAAAACCTGGTTGAACAATTAGCATACCGCCGATATGAATTTGGATTTGGCAATGAAAAAATGCCTCCCGGATTTAAAGCATTAGAAACATCCTCTACTGAAACATATGTAAGCGGAACGATGGCAATCGATCTTCCTGGCGATACTGAAACTACAGAAGAGAGAATAAATATGCCATTTATTACCTGCTTCCTATTTACATGCATAAAAGGTTATGGCGATCCATATAAGATGATATGGAGCTCATCTCTTTCTTAAATCTATTATAGAAAAGTAATATAATTCCTATTGATAATAATAGTTGATTCCATATTCTTCCAGTTTACTTTCCTGATCATTTGTTTATAAACATAAGTTAGTTCACTATTTAGAGATCCATTACTTAAAAAAGTATAAAATCCAATTTATTTTCAAATTGAACTTATTTAGATTTTATCTATATTTAAGGATATTCTCAACTGAAGAATATCACTACCTCCGCACTTTTGAAAGCTTGAAATAAAATCCATTTCAACAAACCAGCAAATTAGATTTAGACTAAATCATTAAAATATATGGTTAAAGACGAACTACGTATTGCAGAACTTGAAAAATTGTTGGCAGAAAAGACTGCTGCCTTACTGCAACAAGGTGAAGAATTATCTGTTATCAACAGTGTGCAGGAAGCATTGGTAAAAGAAATGGATATGCAGGCCATCTATGATCTTGTAGGCGATAAAATCAGAGATCTATTTGATGCACAAGCCGTAGTTATTGCCACTTTAGATCATGATACCGGTACAGAAGAATTTAATTATACGATAGAAGACGGAGAAAGATTTTACCCTGAAAAACGACCCTACAATAAGCTGAGACAAAATCTTATTGAATCAAAAAAGAAAATTGTCATTAATAACTCTGAAGAAGCCTTTAAATGGTTAGGTAAAGAGGTAGTGCCAGGCACACAATTAATGAAATCCGGAGTATTTGTTCCTTTAATTACAAAAGGAAATGTAACTAGCTATATTAGCTTACAAAATGTAGACAAAGAGAATGCATTTAACGACTCCGATATCCGTTTGCTCGAAACTTTAGCTAACAGTATGAGTACAGCATTGCAAAATGCACGGCTCTTAAAAGAAACTGAACAACGTACTGCAGAGTTAGCGGTTATAAACAGTGTACAGGAAGCGTTGGCTACTGAATTAGATATGCAGGCCATTTATGATTTGGTAGGCAACCGCATCCGGGATCTTTTTGATGCGCAGGTGGTGGGAATCGCCACCTTTGACCATGCCAATGAAATGGAAATAATAAATTACCTGATTGAAAAAGGGGAACGATATAATCCGGTACCAAGGCCTCTGAATATTTTAAGAAAACATCTTATTCAGACTAAAGAAAAAATTCTTATTAATAAGAATTTTGAGGAAGTGGCTGCCGCATTCGGTGTAAAAAAAGTTCCTGGTACCGAGCAACCTAAATCTGCCTTGTATGTACCATTAGTTATTGGTGAAAAGGTAACAGGCAATATTAGCATACAGAATATCGACAGAGAAAATGCTATTAGTGAATCCGATGTAAGACTGATGGAAACTTTGGCCAATAGTATGGGAGTAGCATTGGAAAACGCAAGGTTATTTGATGAAACGACAAGACTCCTTAAAGAAACAGAACAGCAAAAAGCAGAACTGGGTGTAATTAATAGCGTACAGGAAGGATTAGCCAAAGAACTGGATATGCAGGCTATCTATGATCTGGTGGGTGATCGTATCAGGGAATTATTCAACGCACAGGCAGTAGTTATTGCCAACTTTGATCATGATACGGCCACTGAAAGTTTTAAATACATTATAGAGGACAAACAACGGTTTTATCTCGCTTCAAGGCCTTATGATAAATTAAGGCAGCACCTGATTATTAATAAACAGAAAATTGTTATCAATTCAAATTACGAAGAAGCGTATGCCAAATTTGGGTTAAAGACATTACCAGGCACCAATCCGACAAAATCAGCGGTATTTGTACCATTGATCACGGGTGATAAGGTCAATAGCTATATCAGTTTACAAAACAATGAAATAGAATTTGCATTTAGTGAATCTGATATACGTCTATTAGAAACTTTAGCTAATAGCATGAGTGTGGCATTGGAAAATGCAAGGCTCTTTGATGAGACTACAAGATTATTAAAAGAAACTGAGCAACGTACTGCTGAACTGGCTGTTATCAATAGTGTACAGGAAGGACTGGCAAAAGAACTGGATATACAAGGAATTTATGATCTGGTTGGTAATAAGATTAGAGATGTATTTGATGCACAAGGTGTGATCATTGCCACTTTCGAACATGAAACAGGAAAAGAAAAATTCAATTACCTGCTTGAAAAAGGTGAACGGTTCAATGCAGAACCCCGTCGGTATGATAAGCTTCGCTATCAGCTTATCATGACCAAACAGAAAATTTTGATCAATAATAATATGACGGAAGCCTTTAAAGAGTTTGGCCTAAAAGTGGTCGAAGGAACTGAAATGCCTAAATCTTTACTATTTGTTCCGTTAATTGTTGGTAATAAAGTTACCAGCTATGTTAGTTTACAAAATGCAGATAAAGAAGATGCATTTAGTGACTCTGATGTACGTCTTCTTGAAACTTTGGCCAACAGTATGAGTGTGGCATTAGAGAATGCAAGGTTATTTGATGAAACAAACCGACTACTAAAAGAAACGGAACAGAGAACAGCTGAACTTGCTGTAATAAATAGTGTACAGGATGGATTGGTTCGGGAAATGGATATGCAGGGCATCTATGACCTGGTTGGTGATAGAGTACAAAAATTATTTAATACACAAGTTGTAATGATCAGCACTTTTGATCTGGAAGAAAAAGTAGAACATTTTAATTATTTATTTGAAGAAGGCCAGAAAGTTTTCCCCGAACCAAGACCTATAAACAAATTCAGACAATTATTAATAGATAAAAAACAAACTATCTATATTTCTACGAAAGCCCAGGCCATCAAAGAATTTGAACTAACAGCAATTGGAGATACAAAATTTCCAAGCTCAATGTTATATGTTCCGCTAATGGCTGGCAGTACTATCAGAGGATATGTTAGTCTGCAAAATATAGATTCAGAAAATGCATTTTCAGTGTCAGATATCCGGCTGCTTGAAACATTAGCCAACAGCATGAGTGTGGCTTTGGAAAATGCCCGTTTATTTGATGAAACAAACCGTTTACTTAAAGAAACAGAAGAAAGAACAGCAGAGTTGGCAGTAATAAACAGTGTACAGGATGGATTGGTTCGTGAGATGGATATGCAAGGAATTTATGATCTGGTTGGCGACAGGGTGCAAACCTTGTTTGATGCGCAGGCAGTTGTTATAGGAACTTTTGATTCGGATTACAAAATTGAAAACTTTAACTATGTTTTTGAAAACGGAGAAAGAGTGAAACTGGAATCAAGACCGGTCAATAAACTCAGGCAATTATTAATTGATAAAAAACATACTGTTTATATAGCAACTGAAGAACAGGCAATAAATGAATATGATTTAAAAGCAGTTGGTGAAACTAAAATGCCGAAATCATTATTGTTTGTACCGTTAATGACCGGTAGCATTATAAAAGGATATGTCAGCCTGCAGAATATAGATTCAGAAAATGCATTCTCAGAATCAAATATCCGTTTACTTGAAACATTGGCCAATAGTATGAGTGTGGCATTGGAAAATGCCAGATTATTTGACGAGACCAATCGTTTATTAAAAGAGACTGAGCAACGAACAGCTGAATTAGCTGTAATCAATAGTGTGCAGGATGGATTGGCAAAAGAACTGGATATACAGGGTATATATAATTTAGTGGGTGATCGATTATGCGATCTGTTTCCTGATACTCAAACACTTGTTATAAGAACATTTGACTATGATACGGGGAATGAACATTTTCAATATGCTATTGAAAAAGGTGAACGAATACAAATAAGTCCACAACCATTTATCTGGGCTAATCAACAGCTTATCAGAACAAAAAAACCAATTGATATAGAAGAAAATTATGTACGGGTTTCTCAAAAATTCGGAGGTTCGGGAGTAACTAAAGGGAAGCCACCTAAATCTGCGGTTTTTGTACCAATGATTGTTGGTGATATAGTAAAAGGCTCTATAAGCCTCCAGAATGTGGACAGGGAAAATGCATTTAATGCATCCGATTTGAGATTACTGACCACTATTACAAACAGTATGAGTGTGGCACTTGAAAATGCCCGGTTATTTGATGAAACACACCGTTTATTAAAAGAAACTGAGCAACGAACTGCGGAACTGGCTGTTATCAATAGTGTGCAGGATGGATTGGTAAGGGAAATGAATATGCAAGCTATTTATGACCTGGTGGGAGAACGGATCTGTAAATTATTTGATACACAAACTGTATTGATCCGGACTTTTGACCATCAAAATGAACAGGAAACCTGGCAATATGTGATAGAAAAAGGAGAAAGGCTTTATAGCAACCCCAGACCGTTTAATTGGGCCAATAAAAAACTAATCAAGGATAAGCAGGCCTTAATGATCAATGAAAATTACCAGGAAACAGCGAGAAAATATGGAGGTTCCGGTGTAAGTAAAGGACTGCCACCGAAATCTGCACTATTTATTCCGATGATAGTCGGAGATGTGGTAAGAGGTTCAGTAAGTCTTCAAAATGTGGAGAAGGAAAATGCATTTACTGAAGACGACCTGAGGTTATTAAGTACACTTACTAATAGTATGAGTGTGGCATTAGAAAATGCCCGTCTCTTTGATGAATCCAACCGATTGTTGAATGATGCGAAACAAAGAGCCAGCGAATTGGCTACAGTAAATAATATCACACAGGCACTTGCTTCACAAATTAACCTGGAAGAACTGATTACTTTGGTTGGCGAAGAGATCAGACAATTGTTTAAAGCAAATATTGTTTATGTTGCTTTACTGGATAAAAAAACAAATATCATCAACTTCCCTCACCAATATGGAGATGCAATGGAACCTATGCAATTGGGAGAGGGATTAACTTCCAAGATCATACTTTCCGGTGAACCATTACTTATTAATAAAGACATAAAAGATCTACAAGCTCAAATGGGAATCAAAACGGTTGGTATTCCTGCTGCCTCCTATTTAGGTGTTCCTATTTCTGTTGGCGATGAAAATATCGGAGTACTGAGTGTACAAAGTACTGAACAGGAAAACCGCTTTGGTAAAGACGATCTTCGTTTATTACAAACCATCGCCACTTCTGTTGGTGTAGCATTAAGAAAGGCAACATTATTTGAAGAAATTCATTTAGCAAAAATGGATGCTGAAGAAGCTAAAAAAACTGCCGAAAGAGCTAATGAAGCTAAAAGCTCTTTCCTCTCTACGGTAAGTCATGAATTAAGAACACCATTAACTTCAGTATTAGGATTTGCCAAGATCATTAAAAAAAGACTGGAAGAAAAAGTATTTCCAATAACCGATAAAACAGATCCGAAAATTGTCAAAACAATCAAACAGATTAAAGATAACCTCGACGTTGTTGTATCAGAAGGGCAGCGACTCACTCATCTGATCAATGATGTACTAGACCTTGCAAAAATTGAGGCAGGTAAAATGGAATGGAATAATGAACCGATGTCTGTTCCGGAAATTGCAGAAAGGGCCATTGCTGCTACTACTGCCCTGTTTGACAATAGTAATCTCAAACTTGTAAAGAATATTAAAAAAGATATTCCTACAATAATGGGTGACAGTGATAAAATGATACAAGTGATGGTCAACCTGATCTCTAATGCTGTAAAATTTTCAGTAAAAGGAAAAGTTACCTGTAATGTATATGAGGAAAAAGATGAAGTAATTATCAGTATCGTTGATACAGGAATCGGTATTGCACCTGAAGATCATGCTGCAGTTTTTGAACAATTCAAACAGGTTGGTGATACATTGACAGATAAACCAAAAGGTACAGGATTAGGTCTTCCTATTTGTAAGGAAATTGTAGAACATCATGGAGGACGCATCTGGCTGGAAAGCACATTAGGTGTAGGCAGTACTTTCTTTGTATCACTGCCTTTAATTAAAACAGAAACTCCAAAAAGACCTATACATCTTGATGATCTTGTTGTTCAATTAAAAGAACAGGTAGCTCATTCAAAATTGAATATTATTGGTTCTGCAGCTACTATCCTGGTAGTGGATGATGATGAATCTATCCGCTCATTACTCAATCAGGAATTAGGAGAAGCAGGCTATCAGATAGTTGAGGCATCTAACGGTAAAGAAGCACTGGAATGTGTTCGGAAACAAAAACCTGATCTGATCATTCTGGATATCATGATGCCTGAAATGAATGGTTTTGATGTGGCTGCTGTTTTGAAGAATGATCCTTCCACCATGGATATCCCGATCATTGTATTATCAATAGTACAGGATAAAACAAGAGGCTTCCGCATTGGAGTAGACAGGTATCTTACCAAACCAATAGATACCGGATTGCTATTTAATGAGATAGGAAGTTTGCTGGAACAGGGAAAGTCTAAAAAGAAAGTGATGGTGGTTGATCAGGATTCAGCTACCGTAAATACACTTACAGATGTGTTGAAGACTAAGGGATATGATGTAATGGAATCATCAGGAGATTCGTTGGTTGAAAATGCTGTGGCCAATAAACCTGATATCATTATTATGAATTCCGTACATTCAGATAAGCAAGAATTAGTAAAAACGCTAAGATTTGAAAAAGGAATGGAAAATGTTCTATTCCTGGTTTATCAATAATAATCTCAATCAAACACAATGGAGAAGAAAATATTAATAGTAGATGACGAAGCACATATCCGAATGCTTATCGAACAAACATTGGAAGAACTGGAAGATGACGGTGTTGAATTTTTTACTGCTGAGAATGGAGAACAGGCATTGGAATTAATTCAATCAGAAAAACCAAATATGGTTTTCCTGGATGTGATGATGCCAAAAATGAATGGTATGGAAGTATGCCGGAGGGTTAAACAGGAATTAGGACTTCAGGAGGTTTTCATTATAATACTTACTGCAAAAGGTCAGGAATTAGATAAACAAAAAGGCCAGGAAGTTGGTGCGGATGTTTATATGACCAAACCATTTGATCCAGAGGCACTGCTTATAAAGGCCCGTGAAGTATTGGGATTAGACGATTAATATTTTAAAAAAGCAGCGAATTTTTGATGTACTACTATGGCAAGAGTTAGTTTAAAAAATATTATAGGAAAGAATAAAGAATTCAATTCAGTTGTAACAGCTTTGATCGAACAATTAAAATTAGATATTTGGATCGAAGATGAAAATGGCAAAGTTGTACTTGGAGATAAAAAAGAAAACAACGACCTGTCTTTCCCTGTTGAATTGAATGAAGAAATTGCCGGCTACGTAAAAGGTGATGAAAAGGGAGGATCTATCGCTACACTTCTTACCCAACTACTGAATAAAGAAGCAGAAAAGAAAAAAATGGGTAGTGAAGTTTTGAATCTCTACCAGGAGTTGAACGTTATTTTTAATTTCACGGAAACATTAACACAAACAATTGAACCGGAAGTAATAGCCCGGTTAACTTTAGAGCAAGCTATCCATTCAGTAGCCTCACAAAGTGGTGTAATTGTTCTTTGGGATGAAGAAACCAAAGAATTACAGATCCCCGCTTCTTCTGAGGTCTCGTTATTTGATAAAAAAAATATCAATAAAAATGCAGGTTTACTTTTAAGAATTGGTTTAAGTGGCCAATCTGAGATCATGACAGATATTTCTGTTTTAAAAGAAAAAGGAATTATTGATGAAAGTGTACAATCAATAATATATGCCGCTATGAAAGTGAAGCATCGTATCATGGGTGCTATCATTCTTGCCGGTAACAGTGCGGATCAATTTTCAGCCGGTCATCTTAAACTCTTAGTTACACTTGCACTTCAATCTTCAGCAGCTATCGAGAGTGCTATGCTTTTTGAAAAGAATATCAGGGAAGTAAAAGAAAGAGAAGAAGCAGTATTACGTTTACACGAGGTGACCAAAAAATTTGTTCCCAATGAATTCATCCGTTCACTTGGAAAAGATGTTTTGACTGATGTAAAACTGGGAGACCTTGCTGAAAAGATCGTTACTGTTCTATTTACAGATATCCGGGATTTCACCACTCTATCAGAGATGATGACACCCGAAGAAAATTTCCGGTTTGTATCTTCTTTCAATGCAAGATTGGGACCGATCATTCGTTCGCATAATGGATTTATCAATCAATACCTCGGAGATTCTATCATGGCAATTTTTCCTGAAAATGCAAAAGATGCATTGCTAGCTGCCATTGATATGCAAAAAGCAGTACAAACTTTAAATGAAGAAAGAAGTAAAACCGGATTACCTGCTATAAAAGCCGGCATCGGTATGCATACCGGACCACTCATTATGGGCATTACGGGTGATGAGCAAAGAATGGATGCCTGTACTATTTCTGATACTGTAAATACTGCTGCCAGGATCGAGAGCCTGACAAAACATTATAAGTCTCCACTCCTTTTGAGTGAAGAGACTTTCAAAGAAATAAAAGATCAGGAAAATTTCCATATCCGTCACCTGGGGTCAGTACGGTTAAAAGGAAAAAATAAATTATTGAATATCATCGAATGCATTGATGGTATTTCTCAATCAGAGTTTGATAACAAAATGAAGACCTTACCGGTTTTCACTGAAGCAATGAATTGCTACAATGAACAGCAATTTGAAAAAGCTATCAATCTGTTTCAGTCAATCATTGAAACTGATCCGCATGATCTGACCGTTATGCATTTTATGTTCAATGCCAATAAATATCTCCGGGATGGTGTTCCTGAAAACTGGAAAGGAGCCGAAGAAATGCTGCAAAAATAAAAAATTCAACCCCTTTTTTCCTCCATTCACCGACTTTCAAGGCATTTATACCCAATACATATTGACGATTCAACCATCACTCAGTAGTTTTATTTAAAATTTGAGAACATGAAAGATGATTTTGGAAGCAGATTCAATGAGC
Source organism: Chitinophagaceae bacterium (assembly GCA_024643645.1). Classification (GTDB taxonomy): domain Bacteria; phylum Bacteroidota; class Bacteroidia; order Chitinophagales; family Chitinophagaceae; genus JJ008. The sequence continues at coordinate 49,574 of JAHEMN010000003.1, forward strand.
GGTTTGAGAACCGTAAAAAAAGGTGGGAGGCAAGAATGGAAAGTAGGGGAAGACATGGACACATCTGGACAGGATTATTCATTATCCTTATTGGTGTAGCTGCATTAGTAAAAGCATCATTTACAAATCTTCCTGACTGGATATTCAGTTGGCAGGTATTTTTAATTATACTTGGATTCTTTTTAGGCCTTAAACATAGTTTTAAAGGAAGTGCCTGGCTCATTTTGATACTGATCGGTAGTGGATTTTTGATACGGGATTTTTATCCTGATCTTTCGATCCGTCGATACATATGGCCTTCAGTACTTGTACTTATTGGTGGCATCATTCTTTTAAGGCCCCGCCACCGGAACTTTGGTAGCAACGACTTTGAAAAAAAAAGTTTCAACAGTTCGGGTGTAGAAGATGCCACTATTATTGACGAAGCATACAATACCAAAGAAGATTTTTTGAATAGTACCTGTATACTGAGTGGATGCAAAAAAATAATTATCTCCAAGAATTTTAAAGGTGGTGATGTAGTCAGCATTTTTGGTGGAACAGAATTAGACCTTAGCCAGGCAGATATGTCCAAACCTGCAGTAATAGAGATCACAACCATCTTTGGCGGTACCAAATTAATAATCCCTTCCAACTGGGATATTAAAACAGATGTGGTAAATATTTTAGGAGGAATAGAAGATAAAAGAAGGATGCAAACAGTAACAGGACAACCGGAAAAAACACTGATATTGAAAGGCACTGTTTTATTCGGAGGTATTGAAATAAAAAGTTATTGATCGTAAGATCATTCCAAGAACCATTTAAACTCATGCTTATGAACTGGTATCTATCAAAAATCATTTTCAGGATAATTTGCGGTGATGGGAATCATGCTGCACAATTTGATGAACAGCTCCGTTTGATCTCAGCAAATAATGTTCAGGAAGCATATCAGAAATCTCAATTATTGGGATCGGGCGAACAAGATGTTTTTTATAACAAGGAAAAACAACTTGTACAATGGAAATTTATTGGTGTTAGTGATCTTTATCAACTGAATGAGCTGATCGATGGTGCGGAACTCTATTCAAGAATTGAAGAAAAAGATAATGCAGATAGTTATATTCAGGTGATACACAAGAAGTCTGTTTCATTTCAATACAGCCACTCTCAGAATATTTTGAGTTTTACATAATCAATATGTCAAAATCGCCACTTTCTATAGTAAGATTCAGGTTAATATTTTTGATATGCTGGCTGGTAATGGCAATTGATCAAATAATGGTATTGCATTTCTTCGGCTTATCATGGCAATCCGCAATAATAGACAGTGCCATCAGTAATACATTATTACTCGCAGCCAGCATATTCGTTATGAACACTCTCCGGTATTATCTTCCAAGAGGTAAACAATATATTAATATTTTTGCGATCTGCCTTTTTCTTTCGATCATCTGGTTATTGATCACACAGGCACTACTGAATTTAACACTGGGACATATCCAAGGATACAAAGAATTATTACATCAATCTTTATCCATTCGTTTCAGTATCTCATTTTTATTATTGGGTTGTGTTACCATGATCAGTATTTTATGGTTCAATCAACTGGAGCAAAAAGAAATCGAAGAAAGAAAGATAGACGCAGAAAAATTAGCTAAAGAAGCTGAGTTGTTTAAACTAAGGCAACAATTGCAACCACATTTTTTATTCAATAGTTTAAACTCCATTAATGCGTTGATAGGAACAAGACCTGAAGAAGCAAGAAAAATGGTACAACAATTATCTGACTTCTTAAGAGGTACACTTAAAAAGGAAGAGACACAATGGGTTTCTCTTTCTGAAGAATTACAATACCTGCAATTGTATCTGGACATTGAAAAGGTAAGATTTGGGAATCGTTTAAAAACTGAGAGTGACATTGATGAACCGGCGCTTGAATTCAAATTACCTGCACTACTGCTGCAGCCGGTTGTAGAAAATGCTATTAAGTTCGGCTTGTATGATACCACCGGCGAAACACTTATTCAATTATTTGCAAAGAAAGAAGCTAATAATCTGGTAATCACCGTAACGAATCCTTTCGATCCCGAAACATCATCCCCCAAACAGGGAACAGGTTTTGGTTTAAACTCCGTTCAGCGACGTTTGTTTTTATTATTTGCAAGAACTGACCTGCTGACAACTTTTGCAAAAGAAAATATCTTTACAACCATTGTAAAAATTCCACAAGGAAAAAATTATGAATAAAATAGTTATAATAGATGACGAACCATTGGCAAGAAGTATTACCAAAGAGTATTTACAAAAACATCCTGAACTTGAATTGGTTCAGGAGTGTAATGATGGATTTGAAGGACTTAAAGCTATACAGCAATACCAGCCGGATCTGATCTTTTTAGATATTCAAATGCCAAAGATCACCGGATTTGAAATGCTGGAATTAATTGATGAGCCTCCTGCAATAATATTTACTACTGCTTTTGATGAGTATGCCATAAAAGCATTTGAAGCTCATGCTATTGATTATTTATTAAAACCCTTTAACCAGGAACGATTTGATAAAGCTATTGATAAATGGAAAGAGCAAACACCAACAAATAATACAAAGTCAACACAAGAATTGTTAGATTCTGCCTCACAATCGCCATCACAGAGTCATCGCATTGTTGTAAAGAATGGAAGTAAGATAAAGATCATCCCTGTGCATGAAGTACAATATTTAGAAGCGGCAGATGATTATGTGAAAATTCATACATCCGAAGGTTATTTTCTGAAGAATAAAACGATGACACATTTTGAAAATAGTTTAGACGGGCAGCAATTCGTCCGATCTCACCGATCTTATATTGTAAATGTGCAACAGATCACCCGGATAGATCCTTATGAAAAAGATAATCATGTAGCAATACTACGCTCAGGAGTAAAAGTACCGGTTAGCAGAAGTGGATATGGAAGATTAAAAACGGTACTTGGATTGTAAAGCTGAAAGATGCTAATGTTTGTGTCTTCTCTTAATAATACCACCCGAAGCTTCCTTGATTGTATTGGCAAATATGAATGCTTTCGGATCAACATCATGCACCAGGTTATTTAATTTTCTTAATTCGAGCCTGGAAATAACAGTAAAGATTATATCACAATCAGTACTTACTTCAAATTTACCTGGCAGGAATCCCCTCTCCCCTTTATAAACAGTGATACCCCGTCCTAATTTATTTACCAGTTCATATTTAATTGCTTCACTTTCACCAGAGATAATTGTAACACCTGTATGAGCCTGCAAGCCTTCAACAACATAATCAATACTTCTGGTGGCAGCAAAATAAGTAAGTATAGAATACAATGCAGTTTCGACACCGAATTTCAAAGCAGCAATAGTGAAAATAAATATATTGATACCCATTATTATTTCAGTAATAGTAAATGAAGTTCGCTTTAATGTATATAAGGCAAACACTTCAATACCATCCAAAGCTGTTCCCGCCCTCATCACTAATCCGACTCCTGTTCCGAGAAACACTCCTCCGAAAATTGAAATCAGTAATTTGTCTTTTGTTAATGCATAATCAGGAACAAGTATTAATGCAACTCCCAATAAAATAACACTCAGGAACATTTTCAATGCAAATTCCTTTCCTACCGAAAAATAACTAATAATGATCAATGGTAAATTGAATAAGACAATAACGATCGCCAGATTGAAATGATATAATTCATGCACAAGCAGTGATAAACCTGTTACTCCTCCATCAAAAAAATGATTAGGAACCAAAAATGCTTTTAATGCAAAACTTGCAAGAACTACACCTACCAAAATAAAAACTGAATCCTGAATCAATTCTGTTAAAGGAGCTTTGTGACTGGTTGTATGAATGTTTTTAATAGAAGCTTTAATTCGGCGAAGCACAGCTTGCTTTTCTTCTTCCCTTTCTTTTTTTGCAGTTTCCGTAAAATAAGTATGCGTAGCCAGGAAATCCGCTTGTTTGATCTGCCACTCCGCTTTTGTTCTTACAAAACCTGTTTTTTTAAACTCCAGGTATAAATTATCTGCATAAGACTGGTATTGTTCTGTACCGAGGTAATACAAATCCGCATCACATAAATATTTTCCCAATTCTTCTTTTGGCGTTTGTGGCAGTCTTGTTGCCATTATCATACTACAGATAAGTTCTATCTGCTCTTCGTTATATTCATAATCAGGTAAATATTTTCTGGCAAACTTACAGGAAAGCTCTTCATGCTTCTGATGGTTTTCTAAAAAACCTGTATCATGAAATAGTGCAGCAGTCTTTAAAAGCACTTTATCTTTTTCAGCAACATTTTCAACATTTGCCAGATGAGAGGCGGCAGCAATTACATACTTTGTATGTTTCGCATTATGGTAAGTGAGCCAGGAGGGTAGCTCATTTTCCAATTTTGACATAATAAATGTATATACCTTATCGTATTGCATAGCCATTCTTTGATGGTCAATAATACTATTAATCCATCACTTCATATATCGTTACAGGATTTGTTTTATTCTTTAAACTAACATCACCCACTTTTGAACATTTAAATGATTCCTTAATTTTTTCGTATGAATTGTCATTAATGATGATCTGACCCGGGTTTGCAACAGTTTGTAATCGTTGTGCCACATTCACCACATCACCAATAACGGTATAATCTAAACGACGGAGATTAGCAGAACCAATATTTCCTGAGATCATTTCTCCGCTGTTTATTCCTATTGAAACTTTGGGTGTAAATGAAACATTATCTGATAAAGTTGGAAGTGCTTCAATTTGTGCCCTTACTGCAAGACAGGCATCAACAGCCCTGTCCAAATGATAATCACCACGAAAAACAGCCATGATCGCATCACCGATAAACTTATCAATATAACCCTCTTGTGCTATTATTTCTTTTACGATCACATCAAAGTAATTATTTAGTAGTTTAACAACATTATCGGCGGTTTCCTTTTCACTGATGGAAGTAAAGCTACATATATCAATAAATGCGACTGTCGCTTCAATTGTTTCATTGGCCGACAAAGAAGTTTCAAATTCACGGCTACCCATAAAATTTAATACCGTTTCATCCACATACATCTTCAGAATATTATTCTCTTTGATCGCAGCCATTGTTTCCCGCATTTGCCTGACATGCTTCAATGTTTTTTCCATCGTTAATTCCAGGTCTTCAAAATTTACCGGCTTGGTAATAAAATCAAAAGCACCTCTGTTCATGGCTGTACGAAGATTTTCCATATCACCATAGGCTGATACAATTACAGATTTCAGTAAACTATTTTGCTCACTTAGTTTTGTCAATAATGTAAGGCCATCCATCTCAGGCATATTAATATCACTCAGGATCACATCCACATCTTCATGAAGTTCTAATTGCTCTAATGCATGCTTTCCATTTACAGCGAAAATAAATTCATATTTATTCTCCCGTATCTTCTGCCTGAATTTTTGTTTGATCAATACTTCCAGATCCGTTTCATCATCTACCACTAATATTTTTGCCATCACTGAATTGATTTTAATTTTTCCTTTAATAGTGAAAATTCTACAGGCTTTGTAAGAAAATCATCAGCTCCCAATTTCATTGCTGTTTCATAATTCTCTTTATCACCATAAGCGGTGATCATCATTACCCTTGGCGGAGGGGCATTGTATTTTTGTTTTATTTTACCCAACAGGTCCAATCCACTCATACCCGGCATATTGATATCAGAAAGGATCAATACTGCTTCATGATTATTCTCATTCAGGTAAACCAGGGCTTCTTCACCGGAAAAAGCAAATACAAAATCAATTTCATTGTTTTTGATCTCCTTCCGAAATCGTTGCTCAAATAAAATTTTTACATCCTGTTCATCATCAACTACTAAAATTTTCATTTTTTTGATTTATGCTTATTTAATTAATTGTATAATAAATTTAGTACCCTCTCCCTGATGCGATTCTACTATTAAATCTCCTCCGTGAGCTTTAACAATGTCAAAGCTTAAAGATAAGCCTAATCCGGTACCTTTTCCGGTAGGTTTGGTAGTAAAAAATGGTTGAAATACTTTATCCAGAATTTCTTCAGGAATTCCATTTCCATTATCAATTACTATAATTTCTGCTTTATTTCCATTATTTTTTGTTCGTACTGTTACTGTTGGTTCATAATCAGGAATATTTAAACTTTTTTTCTCAGTAACTGCATAAAATGCATTTGTGAACAAATTTAAAATTACTCTGCCAATATCTTGTGGTATCACATTTACCCCTCCGTTTCCTGACGCCGTGACAGCTAATGATTCATCAAATTCGGTTTTAATAGTGGCATTAAACGATTTATCCTTTGCCCGTAAACCATGATATGCTAGACGCAAATATTCATCTGCCAATGCATTGATATCTGTCAGTTCTTTTACTCCGTTGCTGCTACGGCTATGCTGCAACATACCTTTCACAATAGCATCGGCCCTTTTTCCATGAAAGATTATTTTTTCTTCATTGCTCTTTATATCATTTGCAATAATTTTTGCTTCATTAAAATTTCCCTTCTCAATCTCCTGTTCCAACTCCTCCGTTAGTTCTTTATTAACTTCTGAAAAGTTATTTACAAAATTTAAGGGATTTTGAATTTCATGAGCAATACCAGCTGTCAATTCACCAAGGCTTGCCATCTTTTCAGATTGAATAAGTTGTGACTGAGTAGCTTTTAATTCAGCAAGGGTTGATTCAACACTTTGCTTTGCTTTTTCAAGCTGTATAAAATCTTCATAACGGGCATATGCAATTGAAAATGTATCGGCCAATGAACTTACAATTTCAATTTCTTCATCTGACAGTGGTAATATATCACCAACATAGATCATCCCATTTGTAAAAGGGATAAAATGCAGATCCATTTTTTCAGGAGCATTGGCAGCGTCCTGGTATTTTTCTTTATCGTCTATTTGACCCTGTTCATACATGGACTGGGTCCAGTTATTAAAATCTGCTTCTTCCCAATGTTCTTTATAGATAGTCTTATTTCTCCAATGCTCAACAACATTGGAAGTAAGCGAGTTGGCTTCAAAAGATAATTTTAAAACAGCCAGCGAATGTCCATCCGGAGCTGACAGATACACATGTGCAATTTTTTCAATTTCATCGATCAAAAAAATACCACAACGAAAAAAAGGAACACCAAGAGATTTTAATTCGGACCACAATAATGGAGTGATCTTTTGAAGATCTTCGGTAGATCGCATACTTGCAATTTGTCCTCTTACCCTATCCAGCGAAGTTTGTTTTAATGTTTCGTTAGCTTGTGCTTCAGCTTTTTGCAGATCCAAAAAACGGGTATAGATCAAACCAAAAACCTGTGCAAAACGGATCATCACATTACATTCTTCATTAGAGAGAGCCTGTTTGGATATAACATTTATAGCACCTTCAGAAAAAAAGAATGAATAAAAATATTCATTTGGATTGTACACTTGATGTTTCGGCAATGACAAATAGGTTGACATTGTCTGATAATACTGCTTTACGTCATTTCCAGCCAACTCGGTAATCGCAAAAGGTTTATTTTGCTTTCTTGCGGGAATGATATTTTCATATACCGGATGAATGTGCAGATTAACATAATCCAGAATTCTTACTACCCCCTGGCTATCTGAAACGGTGGTAAGCCATATTTCCATGGCATCATTCGCCTCATCAAAAATTCCAACGCCGGTACGTATCGCATTTATTTGGAGATCATTTAATTGTTGAAATAAAACGGAAGAAGTTTCTGCCAACTCAGAACTTGTACGCATAGCTGTTGCCTTTACCCTTACCTTTTCAAGGGCTGCCTCAATTTCAAGCTTCCTGTTCTTTTCCTTAATTTCAATATCCAAGTCTGCCAGTTTTTCTTCTAACCCGGCAATCCTTTCATTTAGTTTTTGTTCCTCCTGGTTGTTCATGAATATCTAATATAATCGATTGATGGATACCTTCAAACTATTGATACTATTACTCTAAATTGGAATAGTGCATTATATTGTTTTTATAGCATTCTAAAGCCAACATTCTACAACCCAGTAAGGGATAATAAACCTGGTTTATTCAGCAGTAAAAGGTTCAATAACATTGGCAATTTCTGTAATACTATTGGCAGGAAAACCTCCTAACCTGGCATGCTCACGGATCAACTCTTCATTTGGAGACAAGTAAATACAATAAATTTTATCTCCGGCTACATAACTATGTATCCACTGTATATCTGTACCAAGAATACAAAGCACTTCTCTCGACTTTTTAGAAATAGCCCTTAATTGATCAGATGAGAAATTTCCAGCACCTGGGATTTGTCGTTCAATTAAAAATTTTGGCATTTGTTATAATAATTTAGCTTAAAAATAGCAATACCTGATTTCTCAAATACATTAATTAATTAATAATACTCCTATATCAGATGCCCTTCACTTATAAAATATATTCTGAAAATTAAAATAAAAGGTAGCGATTTTAATTCAATATATATTATACATGAAAAATTATTTTAAACTCAGTCCCTTTTCCTTCTTCAGATTGTAGTTGTATCTCACCATCATGTGCTTTTATAATATCATAACTCAAACTCAATCCCAAACCAGTTCCCTGCCCTGTTGGCTTGGTAGTAAAAAAAGGTTGAAATATTTTTTCTTTAACTGTTTCAGGAATTCCATTTCCATTGTCTTTAACTGAAATTTCAATCTTATCATTTATTTTTTTTGTAGATACTGACACTGTTGGTTCATACTTGTCCACTGAAGCTTTAGCAGAAGAGGATTCGTCGCCCACCGCCGCTAAATCTTTGGTGGACACGGCATAAAAAGCATTATTGATAAGGTTGAGCAAAACTCTACCAATATCCTGTGATACGATATTGATATTGCCGATACTGTTATCAAAATCGGTTTTCATCCTGGCATTGAATGATTTGTCTTTTGCTCTTAAACCATGATAACTCAATCGTAAATATTCATCACACAAAGCATTGATATCTGTTGGTTCTTTTTGTCCGTTGTTACTTCTTGAATGTTGTAACATCCCTTTTACAATGGCATCAGCTCTTTTGCCATGGAAAATAATTTTTTCTTCATTTTCTTCAACATCTTTTGCGATAGAACTTACTTCATCATAATTTTTCTTTTCAATTTCTTCTCTCATCTCAGAAAGCATTTCCTTGTTCACTTCTGAAAAATTATTAACGAAATTTAATGGATTTTGAATCTCATGTGCAATACCTGCAGTGAGCTCACCCAGGCTTGCCATCTTTTCGGATTGAACGAGTTGCGATTGGGTGGATTTTAAATTTATCAATGTGTTTTCCAAAACCTTATTGGCTTTTTGTTTCTGGCGGTTGTTGCGATATAAGAAAAGTACACCCAATAAAATTATCCCTATCCATGTAAGCATAGCATACATCCTATTCCTGCTTTTTTCCTGTTCCTTTTCTTTTTCCAGTTCCTGCAATCGTATTTTTTGTTCAAAATCCAGATTCTGAAATTGCATAAGCCTTTCGATATAATTGTTGGCAAGTGTATCTCCAAGATTTTTACCTTTTTCCAAATAGTCATAAGCAATCGGATATTCTCCTTTCAATTTGTAAATGGTTCCTAGCTGAGCAAAGCCTTGAGCCATACCAATTAAATTGTTTGTTGATCCGGCAAGTTTTTGCGCCTGCAATGTATATATCAATGCTGAATCCAACTGGTCCGTTTCAATAAATACATTACCTAATAACCCCTGGAGATTGCTCATTAATCCTATGGAAGCAGGATCGCTACTTACAGCTATTCCTTTGCGATAATAAAACTTTGCAGAGTCATATTGCCTTTCCTGCGAATAATAAAGACCTATCTGTAGATATATATTCCCCAGATTTTTTTGATAAGGAGAATTTTTATAATACAGCAACGCTTTTTTAAAATAAATTAAAGCTGAATCGGGCTTATTATTATTGAAATAGTAAATGCCTATATCACGGTTTGAAAGACTTAAAATCTTCTGGTTATTCAAACTTTTACCGATCTCTAATGATTTTAAAATGTGTTTAAAAGCTTCTTCCTGATTGCGGGTACGATTATAAAAACTATACAATTCAAAATGAATCATTCCAATTATGGACCGGCGGGCTTCTTCGGGGGTTTTTGAATAAGAAAAATTGGAATACCCCCAGCTGTTGGCAGCACTTGAAGGATCCTCTGCAATTTTTAATGCCTGCATGTAGTTTTCATAGGCTACTGATAATCTAAAAATACCCGTATTGCAATAAGCAATTTGCTGATACGCATCAGCTTCCCAAAGTTTTAAATCTAGTTTTTTAGCCAAAGCAAGTTGTGCCTCATGGTAAGCCAGGGCTTTACCGGCATCGCTATCCTGGTGATAAAACCCCAGTGTCCTGTTGAGCTCCATACGAACAGTATCGTTTGGAGCATTTTTCAATGCTGTAAGCAGATTGTCTTTGTAACTTTTTCCATCTTGTGCCTTGGCAAAACCCGGCACTAAAAACAAAAAGAATATTCTTAATACTAACTTCATACAACTTTATTTATTTGGCAACAGAATAATAAAATTAGTCCATTCTCTTTCCTTTGTGTCCACTTTTATTTCACCACCATGTGCTTTCACAATATCGTAACTCAACGATAATCCCAAGCCTGTTCCCTGCCCTGTTGGTTTGGTGGTAAAGAAGGGTTGAAATATTTTTTCTTTTACTGTTTCAGGAATTCCATTACCATTATCTGCAACGCTGATCTCTAATTTACCATTTATTCTTTTAGTGCTTATCGTAACTGTTGGGGTATAACCTGAAATGTTTTGTTTTGCTTTTTCACTCACTGCATAGAATGCATTATTGATCAGATTCAGCAATACCCTTCCAATATCCTGTGGTACTATATTTATTTTTTCAATACTGTTATCTAAGCCAGTTTCAAACTTTGCATTGAATGATTTATCTTTTGCCCGTAGGCCATGATATGAGAGACGGAGATATTCATCGCACAAGGCATTGATATCTGTTAACACTTTTTGTCCACTGCTGCTTCTGCTGTGTTGCAACATTCCTTTTACAATAGCATCAGCTCTTTTGCCATGGTGATTTATCTTTTCTTCATTCTTAATAACATCATCTGCAATATCTTTTGCTTGAGAATTATTTCCACTATTCATTTCTTCTTTCATTTCCTCCAACAACTCTTTATTTACTTCGGAGAAGTTATTCATGAAATTTAATGGATTTTGTATTTCATGAGCAATACCTGCAGTAAGCTCTCCCAGGCTTGCCATTTTTTCTGATTGCACTAATTGAGCCTGCGTTTGTTTTAGATTAGACAGTGTTGCTTCAAGAACCTGATTAGTTTTTTGTTTATGCCGATTATTTCGATAAAGAATTACTACGATGATCAGAATAACTCCAACAATTGACCAAAGAGCAATCATTTTCGTTTTATTTCTGAAATGCTCTTGTTCTCTACTTATTTCCTGCTGTTTTTGCTGTTCTTCCAGCATCAATAACTGAAGTTGTTTAAATTTTTCTTTCCCATAAAGACTGTCTTGCAATGAGGTAACAATGTCTTCATAATAAAAGGCACTATCAAGGTTATTAGTAGCCCGATGCAGTTCAACTAATAAACTGCTTGTTTCCAATATTTTAGATTTTTGTGAAGTTCTTTGCGACTCTTTAATTGCTTTTCGGGCATAAAATAAACTTGAATCATATTGGCGAAGTTTATAATAAAATTCCGCCAGGCTTAATTGTATAGTTCCAAGATTTATAGATTCGTTTGTAATTTTTGAATTTTGTAGGGCTGCATAATAATAATATAATGCTGAATCCGGTTTTCCGGTTTCATTATAAACTTTACCAATATTTCTGAGTATAAAACTATTTAATTGAGGATGATTAAATTCACTATTATGTTTTTTAGCAATTCGTAAATAATATAATCCTGAATCAGGTTTATTTAGAAGTATATAAGAGATCCCAATATTCGCCAGGGCAAATACTCTGTTTGGTGATGATGGTAAATTTTGACGAATATGATCAGCGGAAAGCAGATATGAAAGTGCCTGGTGATATTCTGAGAGATCCATATATATTATCCCGATAAAACTCAAACTATTAGCTTCGGCATTGGGATTTTTCAATTTCCTATAATGCTCAAGTGCTTCCAGTTGCATTCTTAATGCTTGAGGATAATTCCCCGTTAACCGGGAAGCTTCACCAGCCAAATTAAGGGCCGATGCAATACCTTCTGTAAAGCCAAGCTTCCTTGAAAGCTCTACTGCTTTTTTCGAGTATTCAAGACTGATTGCTGGAGAATTAAAATAAGTACGGTCAGAAAGATTCAGTAATAGCTTTACCCGGTTTGTGTCTTCAGCTGATTTGCTGATAAGGTTTGATAAACTATCTATGACCCTATCCTGGCCAATAGAATTAACTGCATGGGAAAACAGAATTACAAAGAGAATAAAATTTTTCATTTACATCCATTTTAGATTATAATTCTAAATTCTGTTCCCTCTCCTTCTTTCGTTTCCATAGTTAATTCACCACCATGGGCTTTTACAATATCATAACTTAAACTTAAACCCAAACCTGTTCCCTGCCCTGTTGGTTTGGTGGTAAAGAATGGTTGAAAGATTTTTTCTTTTGCTGTTTCAGGAATTCCATTTCCATTATCTGCAACGCTGATCTCTAATTTACCATTTATTCTTTTAGTGCTTATCGTAACTGTTGGGGTATAACCTGAAATGTTTTGTTTTGCTTTTTCACTCACTGCATAGAATGCATTATTGTTCAGATTCAGCAATACCCTTCCAATATCCTGTGGTACAACATTTAGTTTTGGAATTGTGGAATCAAAATCAGTTTCAAACTTTGCATTGAAAGATTTGTCTTTTCTTTGGAAACTACTAAAGCTTAATCGTAAATATTCTTCACACAAAGTGTTGATATCAGTATACTCCATTTGTCCGCTGCTGGCTCCTGAATGTTGCAGCATACTTTTTACAATAGCACCAGCTCTTTTTCCATGATGAATTATTTTTTCTTCATTGTCTTTAATATCTTTTAAAAGCACTTGTGCATCTTTGATATTCCCTTTCTCAATTTCTGACTTTGTTTCCTCAATTAATTCGTTATTTACTTCAGAGAAATTATTTACAAAATTTAATGGGTTCTGTATCTCATGTGCAATTCCTACAGTTAGCTCTCCCAATGAGGCCATTTTTTCTTTTTGAATAAGTTGTGCCTGTGTTCGCTTTAGCTCATCCAGCGTATGTTCAACCCGGGATTTTTGCTGATCTGTTTCCTGTTTTTGCTTTGTAAGTAGCTTGTATGCCTTTTGTTTATTATGGTAGTTGCGCCACAAAATGATCGCTATAATGAAAAAGACAGCTAACCCAAACAATAGGACATATTTCATCACCTTATCCTTGTAGTCCTTTTTAGCAGCTGCCAATTCCTGCTGCTGCTGCAAGTAATTAAAATCAATATTCTGAAACTGGCGAGATTGTTTGGAATTGAACAAACTATCTTTCATTCTGATAACAAGTGAAAGGTATTTAACAACACTATCATTATTATTCAATGACTTATAATAATTGGAAGTAGAATTATATGTTCTCAGGAGCAGGTCGGGAGCATTCATCGTGTTTGCGATCTGCAATGCATTTTGTATAAATATAAATGCCGAATCCTTATTCTTATTTTTAATATTTATATCTGCAAGAACCAGGTTAGCAGCAGTTACTCCACGCATATACTTTTGCTCTGTACTTACTTTGATCGCTTCATGAAAATAACTAACAGCCTTTGCTTCATTTCCATTTGCTAAATATACCCTACCCAGATTCAGCAAAGAACTTCCCATATACTCATACATACCAATCTCACGAAAAGTATCATATGCTCCTTCTTGAAAATATAATGCAGAATCATTTTTTTTGATCTGCAGATAAATTCTGCCAATATTCATATATGTACCACCAATTATCTGCTTATTAGCAGTTAATTCTCCCAGTTCATGAGCCTGAAAATAATTGCTCAATGCCTTTTCTGTATTACCTGCATTTTCATATAAAATACCAAAGTTAAAATATAGAAATGCTAATATCTGCAGACGATATGAACGGGGAGAGATTTCATCAGACTTGATGCCAAATGTTCTGCGATACCTTTCAGGTAATATTTTTTTCTCATTTGTAGCATTGTTTGCAATTTCAATCCCTGCTAAAAATATTTGTAAAGAGGCCGGGTAATTTCCCAGATTTAATAAAGCGTAAGCCTGCATATTAAGTGCAGCTGCTTCGTTTAATTTGAAATCCAATAATTTTGCTATTTCGATTTCCATCTCGGCATAATGGATAGAACTATCGGGGTTTATTTCTGAATAGCCGATATTCAGGGAATCTAGTTGTACCAAACGTAGCGTATCATTTGTTGTATTATTTAGTCTATCCTTAAGACCTTGCAGGTCAAAATTCTGAGAAAATGATACTAACGACAATAAACAAAACAATATCACTACTGTTAATTGTTTCATTACAATAATATTTATTATTTATAGTGGCAGAAGGATACAAAATTTAACTCCCGGCTGCCCTTCGTTATTATTTATAATGATCTCCCCACCATGTGCTTTCACAATATCATAACTCAACGATAATCCCAAACCTGTTCCCTGCCCGGTTGGTTTGGTGGTAAAGAATGGTTGAAATATTTTTTCTTTTACTGTTTCAGGAATTCCATTACCATTATCTGCAACACTGATCTCTAATTTACCATTTATTTTTTTAGTGCTGATCGTAACTGTTGGGGTATAACCTGAAATGTTTTGTTTTGCTTTTTCACTCACTGCATAGAATGCATTATTGATCAGATTCAGCAATACCCTTCCAAAATCCTGTGGCACAACATTCAGTTTTGGAATTGTGGAATCAAAATCAGTTTTCATCGTTGCATTGAATGATTTGTCTTTTGCTCTTAAACCATGATAAGCTAATCTTAAATATTCATCGCACAAGGCATTGATATCTGTGGGTTCTATTATACCATTGCTGCTGCGGCTGTGTTGCAGCATACCTTTAATAATGGCATCGGCTCTTTTGCCATGGTGATGTATTTTTTCTAAATTTTGTTTTACATCTGCTGCAATGTTTTTTGCTTCATTAATATCTCCTTTATCTAACTCATCCTTCATTTCATCAATCAACTCATTGCTTACTTCACTGAAGTTGTTTACAAAATTTAACGGGTTTTGAATTTCATGTGCAATGCCTGCGGTGAGTTCGCCAAGGCTGGCCATTTTTTCGGATTGGATAAGTTGGGTTTGGGTGGCTTTTAAATTGATCAATGTTTTTTCCAGTACTTTATTAGCTTTTCGTTTTTGGCGATTGTTTCGAAAAAGAATCAATGCAATGATGAGCAGCACTCCCAACCCTGCTGCAAATCCGTAAAGCCTGAGGCGATTTTCTTTTTTTAACTGCTTTTCCACTATCTGTTGTTGGTGTTGCTGTTCTTCAGATATTGTTTTTTGGAGTTCCTGTATCTTTTCTGATCCATATAGAGAATCAGTGGCAGCCAGTTGCATCTTCAAATAATAATAAGCCAGCCCTTTGTCCTTATGTTCAAATTCATCTGCAAGCAACTTACTATTATCAATTATTGCGTTACTGTAATTAACTTTTAAGGCAGCGTCAAGGCCTTTTTTGGCATAGTAAATTACTGAATCAGGCTGATTCAGCTTTTTAAAGAAACCGGCGATGATGAAGCAAGCATCGGGTGTGCCAATCATGTCATTGTAAACATCATACGTTTCAATGCTTTGATGTAAATATTGTAAAGCAGTATCTCGATGGCCTTTATTAAAGAGTACTTCACCATAGAACATCAAAATAGTGGGACGAATACTATACAGGTCCGTAAAGCCGGGATCAAATGCGCCATTATAAGCTTTTTGTAGAAAGTAGCTTGCAGAATCCAATTGGTTCAGATCAGAATAAACTGTCCCAAGCCAGAATTCCATATAAATTTTCCAATAAACATCCGTTCCCGCAGGTTGAATATTTTTAATTATTGCATTTGCCTTTTTAATAAAATCAAGTGACTTAGATTTATCATTTAAAAAAGAGTAGCAGGTACCAATATTATTCAGGCAAAGGGCAGTTTCAAATAATAAATTATTTTTCTGCGCTATATTCAAAGCTTTGAATGAAATGTCTAATGATTTTGGTATGTTTCCACGAAATGCTAATGAAAGAGCCTGGTTATTTAGTATCCTTATTTCACCTCTCGGAAAGTGCAGTTGTTGTGCAAGTGCTATTCCTCTTTCGCTATACAAGTTGAGTGAATCGATATTGTTCCATTGGTATGCGGTACACAATTCGCCATAAAGTAATACCTGATTTGTATCAGTTTTAGAGCTCCTCAATTCAGTTTTTACTACTTCAATATGTTTCTTTCCTTCTGCATTTTGTGCAAAGACAATATTAGTGGAAAATGAAAAAATAGCGATTATTATTATTGTCTTTATCATTTGTTTAGTGATTCTGTAATTGAATGATGAATGTAGTTCCTTGATTTTCCTTCGTCTCTACTTTAATTTCACCACCATGTGCTTTTACAATATCATAACTCAATGATAAACCCAAACCCGTTCCCTGCCCTGTCGGTTTCGTGGTAAAGAAGGGTTGAAATATTTTTTCTTTTGCTGATTCAGGAATACCATTACCATTGTCCGCAACTTTTATTTCCACCTTATCAGCTGTCTTTTTTGTATTGATTGAAATAGTTGGCTCATACCCAGCAATATTTTGCTTAGCTTTTTCATTTACTGCATAAAACGCATTGTTAATTAAGTTAAGCAACACTCTGCCAATATCCTGTGATACGGTATTGATGTTGCCGATACTGTTATCAAAATCAGTTTTCATGGTTGCATTGAACGATTTGTCTTTTGCTCTTAAACCATGATAACTTAATCTTAAATATTCATCACACAATGCATTTATATCAGTTGGTTCTTTTTGTCCGTTGTTACTTCTTGAATGTTGTAGCATCCCTTTTACAATAGCATCAGCTCTTTTGCCGTGATGGTTTATTTTTTCTTCGTTTGCAATTACATCATTTGCGATCTCATTTGCATCATCCAAGTTTCCCTTCTTCATTTCATCTTTCAATTCAACCAGCAACTCTTTGTTGACCTCTGAAAAATTATTGACGAAATTCAGCGGGTTCTGGATCTCATGGGCAATACCTGCGGTGAGTTCGCCAAGGCTGGCCATTTTTTCTGATTGGATGAGTTGGGATTGGGTGGATTCTAAATTTTGGTAAGATGCCTGTAATTCTAAGTTTTTCTTATTTATTTCATCGGTTTGCTTTAGAAGTAATTCGTTTGATTTTTTTGTTTTTTGTTGATTTCGATAAAAGAAGATCATGAAACTTAGAAAAATGAATGCTACTCCAGCCGTTCCGAAAAGCCGGATTTGGGATTGCAATTGTTCTTTATCTGATTGCAATTCTTGTCCTCGCTGTTGTTCTGCAATTATCGCTTGTTGAATCTGATCAATCTTATCCTGCCCCAATAAGTCATTTTGTGCTTTTACATTTATACTGAGATATTTGTAGGCACTATCCGTTTGCTCAAGTTTGTTGTAAATCTTGTGAAGTTGTTCACTATTATTTACAATCCCTCTTAGAAAGCCTAGCTTATCAGCTGCAATAAGTCCGGCCTTTGCAACCAATATAGCAGAGTCAATTTGATTTTGGTTCTGAAGAAAAATACAATACCATCGGCTGGCGAGACTATACCCTCTAAGGTCATTATTTTTCTCCGATATTTCAAGACTCTTCAGAAAATGAGCCCTGGCTTTTGGAGGATTAGCAATAGATTCTGTATTTCCCCAATAATATTGGTAGAATGCATCACTG